>NZ_JANZKV010000261.1 GCF_025060895.1 Stieleria sedimenti
AAGCCTGCACACCAACACTCCTGCCCGCGGCATTCGATCCTGAGCTTTCGTCTCTCTCGATTTGCTTCGACCCCATCCGGGGTCGCTGAGGAGTTCGGTTCGGAATCCCGGAGGTGTCGCTGCGCTTACCTCCGGCTACTTGCTGTCATCCCTCCGGGATCGTCCCCTCAACCGAACGGATCCGCTTGGGCCGCGCCGCCGCCGAACGGATCATCGCTGGGAACTCCACCGCCACCGCCGAACGGATCGGCACCGCCGCTTGGCCCGCCGAAGGGGTCTTCCATCGTATCCGGTCCGCCGAACGGATCCTGGTTGGGATTGACCGGCGACACGTTCTGTTGCAGTTTGGCTTCGAGTTCCAGCAACCGCTTTCGATGCTGCACGAGTCGCGCCACCGTCGCTTCGATGTCGCGTCGCAGCGTTTGGACGAGCTTCAACTTCTCGGCGTCGGACCGTTGGATGCTGGCTGCGTTATCGGCGAAGCTTGCCGAGGATCCGTTTGACCGGAACGTCGCCGCGCCCTGATCGGAGACCGACAATTCGAACGCTCCCTCGACTCCTTTGACTTTTCCGTCTGCCAACACGGCTGTGGTGACTCCGTCGCCGTGTTCCCAATTTGTGATGGGAATCCCACGAACCTCCATCTCATCTTCAATCGGCTTGATGACGACGTACCAACCGGGCCGCAGCAGATCAAATCGTATGTTTCTGCCATCGGTCGATGAAGGCAAACGCACGTGTTGATAGGCAGCCCGCTGGTCACGATGTTCGTTCAAGAACTTGGCCATCGTCGACCGCGAGGTCACGGCCGAAGCGGGAGGTGTCGTCAGCGTTGGCGTGTCCCCGAAGGATTGGCGACGAAAGGTTTCGAGGTGGTAGCGGGGCGACGGTTGATCACCCCATTCGGGCAGCGCGTCGTCACGCTTTTCCGGGGCGCGCAGAATCAACGATCGCAGGGGCGGAAAGTCAACGGTGATCGGCTCGGGCGACTTTCCGGAAACCAAAACAATCGTGCTGGGACCGCCGCTGGTCAAAAGCTTGAACAACCGTTTCGTATTGACCTTCGATTGCTCCAATTCAAGGGAATGTCTTGGCACGATCGCCACCCGAACCTCTCCCGGCGGGACCGAGATCACTTCGCCCAATTCGGCAGCCTGGTACCATCGAAACCGTGGACTGAATCGCCAGTCGTCGACATCAAGTTGTTTGCCCAACGTCTGTGACGGATTGAGTTCCTGTTTGTATTCTTGCAAGCTGGGATAGGCGAAGCCGTTTTGCCAACACGTCAGGACTTGGTACCGCGAGCTGTCGATGCCCGACGGCGGGGAGACGATGATCTTTCCCCCACTGCGCAGTGTGACCCTTGCTGAGAGCGTCGTACCCTTAGGGATGAAGCTGAAACCCGATTGATGGACGGCCAATGCCGACACCGCATGCACGCCGACGCCGCGATTGCGTCTTCGGCTGTCCTTGTCCAGTTCAACAGTTCCGTCGTCCTCGGCGGTCAACAGTTCGCCCAGCGGCGAGGTCATCGGTTGCAGTGGCTTGCCGTCAAGAAACGCGAGGTGTGGAGCGGAAGCAGAATCTCCCGGTTGCATCTCTTCATATCCCATGTCCATGCTGTAACCCTCGTCCATGCCCATACCGGCTCCCATTCCCATGTCCATACCTTCGTCCATGCCATACTCGTCGGCGCCGCCTCCGCTGCCCATCATCATGTCGCCCATGTCGCTCATCATTTCCATTTCCATATCCATTCCTCCGTACCCCATCCCCGGATCTTGATAGGTGCGATAGAACTTGGTGCCACCGGCCGGCTGATCGTCGGGTGTCACGAATGTGATGTCGACGGCGGCGGCGATTGGGGTCGCGAACAGGCAACAGAAGAAGATCAAGAGGGTCGTGCGATTCATGAGTCGATTCCGTTGATAAGCGTATTCATTGGAGACGTTTCGATCGGGGAAATTCGATGGGTTCAAATCCCGGGCGGCTGCGTGGAGAGGCAGGAAAATTTTGGAGGTAGGAAAATTGGCTCAATGGCGTTGATAGTGCATTCCGAAATCTTCTTACCTCCAAAATCTTCTTACCTGTTTCCCGCAACGACGAGGCCCACTGGCTGGCTCTCAAGGCGGATCAGGGAGTAGGGATTGCAGTTTGGATTCCCAACGCGGCAGCGTGGTTTGGTTCAACTGATCAAGTTCCGTTTGGAGTTGATCGAGATAGCGGTCGGTTTCATCCGCAATCGAATTCGATTGCGGCGGGACGGCGAATTCCGCCGTCTCCGTCGATTCAGACGAACCAGATTCCGTGGGTTGCACTGCTTGCGGTTGCACTGCTTGCGGTTGCACTGCTTGCGGTTGCACTGCTTGCGGTTGCACTGCTTGCGGTTGCACTGCTTGTGGGTTTAGTTGAGGCGTTGCGGTGCCGGAAACACCTCCGACTGCATCAAACATCATCCAGCCCGCTCCCGCGATCAGCAGTGTCGCCAAGCAAATTGCAACGATCGACGTAGTGCGTTTCCGCTTTGTTTCGCTCACGGACAACTCCTTGGGAATCGGGGCGGACCCGCCTTCGGCGAGGTGTCGCTGGCAGGCTTCGATCCACTGAGTCAGCTGTTCAGCCGACGGACGATCGGCGGGGACGTCGGCGTGAAGCTTGGCGATCAATCGATTCACCCAGTCGGGTAGGTTGCGGCAATGATCGGCAAGATTGGGCAGCTGGGAATCGGCGATGCGACGAACGATCGCGTGCGTGTGCATGCCGGACATCGGCGGCTGGCCGACCAACATCGTCCACAGCACCGTCCCCAACGAATAGATGTCGCCGGCCGGGCCGGCGCCGCAGCCGGAGGCTTGTTCGGGCGACAGATAAATCGGCGTGCCGGCAAATGTTCCTGTCGCGGTGCACGTCGCATCGGTTTGCACTTTGGCCAAGCCGAAATCCGACAACACCGCACGTTCGGTTCCGGCGTTCAACAGAATGTTGGCGGGTTTGACATCTCGGTGCACGACACCGCAGGCATGTGCCGCCGCCAGCGCGGACGCAACTTGACGTGTGATCCGTAGCGTTTCATCGAGCGGCATCGGACCCGAATCGCGAATCCGCTGTTCCAAGGACTGCCCGGCCAAATACGGCATCACCAGATAGGGAACGTCGCGGTATCGATCGACGTGATAAATCGAGATCACGTTGGGATGCACGACCGCGGCCGCCGAGCGGGCTTCGCGTTCAAGCGTCAGCAACGTCTCCGGGGATTGCCAGTACTGGGGCTGTGGAATTTTGATCGCGACGACACGATCCATGTCGATGCTACGTGCCTTGAGCACGATTCCCATGCCGCCGCTGCCGACCACGCCCAAAATTTCGAATCGTCCCAGGCGACCGAGCGACCGTTCGTCTTCGGTGGGACCGAGCAGGGTTTGCACGAGCGAAACGATCGCCGGGCTGGATGATTCGCTACGCGACCGATCCGCACCGTCGGCATCGCCCACCTGCCAATCGTGACTGGTCAGCCCTGTCGATCGAAGCGCCTCGCGAGACTGACAGAGGAACGGATCGTCGGCCGACAAACGCGCCACCATGCCCTGGCACCGCTCGCAAACATCCAGATGGCTCTGTAGTACCATTTCGTCCACGGCAACGTTGCCGCTGCCGGTCAGCCAATCTCGCCAGATGGCTTCCTCGGGGCAGCTCGCTTGATCGGTCATCGCGAGTCCTCCGTCAGACCGGCGTCTTCAAGTTGTTCGATCCGCGTCACGGCATCGCGCAGCCGACGGACAATCCGGCTGCGGATCGCATAGACCGATCCGATCGAGCGGCCCGATTGCAGGGCGGCCTGTTCGATCGAAAGGCCGTCAACGTGGGTTTGCCAAAAGATTTCCCAATGCTCCGCATCGACCCGGGACTGGACGTTCCCGGCGGCGGTGACGAACAAATGCTGTTGGTGCTGTCGGTCCCACTCGATCCGCGACGCGTCATCAGCGTGTGCCCGTTGCGACAACGAAATCTGGGCGCTGGTGCCTCCGGTGCCGCGTTTGGAGAGTTGGCGTGTGACCAAATTCAGCAAGGCGTTCTCGGCGATGCGTCGCAGCCAAGCTCGAAATCGTTGGGGACGGGAAGGGGTGTCTTGCTCGGCATGGCTGGACCACCGACTGGCGGCGCGAAACACCCGTGACATCACCTCGGCCACCAAGGTTTCGGCATCGTTGTGTTGCAACCCACGGCCCCTGGCGTAGCGATAAATCACAGGGCGATAGAGCGTATCGAAGCGGTTCCACGCCGCATCGTCTCGCGAATCCGCCAAACGCCGGACGAGTTTCGGTTCGGTATCAGGCCAAGGATGCATTCAATCGATTCTCGCAGAACGGAGGAGATCGTGTGGGGGAACACGTAAAAGACCCGTCTGGGGATGAATTCTGACAAGAAATCTTTCCCGATGACGAGAATGTCGCATCTGCGTTGAGTCTGTCGGTGTGCGGCCTTCGCCGGGCGTCACGTCTTTGCTGCGCTGGACCATCCCCGGCGCGCGCTGAAGTGGCGCCTCGGTCGACAGCTGTCAATCTGGCATTGCCTGTCTGAGGCCCCAAAACCGCCTACCGGCGACGCTGCCAAAAAAGGTTTTTGCGGAGATTCGTTCGCTGCAAAGCTTGCTTTTTACGAGAAAAACGCCTCGCCCCACGTGGCAGACCGGCATTTCTCGCGTAACGACGCATCGACTGGCACGTCCTTTGCTTTTCGATTACACCGACGCCTCAGCAGGCGAAAACGACAGGCAGATCGGACGGCGGTCGCCTGAATTGAACACCATCAACATTGACACGTTCAGCACAACCCAACGACGGCCCCCAAGCGTTCCTCTCAGAGATGGGAAACGCGATGGCCGAATCCACTCGAACAATCCACCTTTCACGGAGATGAAGCGTTATGGCTCAGGGCGAAAAAATCATCGGCATTGACCTCGGGACGACCAACAGTGTGGTCGCCATCATGGAAGGCAGTGAGCCGAAAGTCATTCCCAACGCCGAAGGCAACCGGCTGACGCCGAGTGTGGTCGCGTTTACCGACAAGAAGGAAACGATTGTCGGCGAACCCGCACGACGCCAAGCGGTCACCAACCCCAAACGCACCGTCTATTCGGCCAAGCGTTTTATGGGTCGACGCCATCACGAGGTCGAGTCGGAAGAAAAGATGGTCCCCTACGGTGTCACCGGGGCTGCCAACGAGTACGTCAAGATCGAAGTCGGCGACGAGACCTTCACGCCGCAGGAGATCTCGGCCAAGGTGCTCCGCAAGCTCAAGGAATCTGCCGAGTCTTATCTCGGTCACAAGGTCAACAAGGCCGTGATCACGGTCCCCGCCTACTTCAACGACGCGCAGCGTCAAGCGACCAAGGACGCCGGCCAGATCGCCGGGCTGGAGGTCGCGCGGATCATCAACGAGCCGACCGCGGCCGCACTTGCTTATGGACTCGACAAAGCCAAGGACGAAAAGATCATCGTCTTTGACCTCGGTGGCGGTACCTTCGACGTTTCCGTTTTGGAAGTCGCCGACAGTGGTGACGAAGAAAACGAAAGTCGCGTCTTTCAGGTCATCAGCACCCACGGAAACACCCACCTGGGCGGTGACGACTTTGACGAAGCGTTGATCAACTACGTTGCCGACGAATTCAAGAAAGAAAACGCGATCGACCTTCGCAACGACCCGATGGCGTTGCAGCGTTTGCAAGAAGCGTGTGAAAAGGCCAAGAAGGAACTGTCGAGCCTTCCCGAGACCGACATCAATCTGCCCTTCATCACGATGGACCAAGCCGGTCCGAAGCACTTGACGATGAAGATCACTCGCAGCAAGTTCGAAGAGCTGATCGATGATTTGGTCGAAAAATGTAAGAAACCCGTCTTGGATGCCCTCAAGGACGCCGGGTTCTCACCGAGCGACATCGACGAGATCGTCCTGGTCGGAGGTAGCACGCGTGTTCCCAAGGTCCGCGAACTCGTCAAAAAGATCTTCAACAAAGAGCCCCACCAGGGCGTCAACCCGGACGAAGTCGTCGCCATCGGTGCCGCGATCCAGGGCAGCGTGCTGGCCGGCGACCGGACCGACGTCCTGTTGCTCGACGTGGCGCCGCTGACCTTGGGAATCGAAACCGAAGGCGGCGTGATGACCCCGCTGGTCGAACGCAACACCACCGTCCCGGTCGAAAAGAAAAACGTCTTCAGCACCGCTGCGGACAATCAAACCGCCGTGACCGTTCGTGTTTTCCAAGGGGAACGCAAGATGGCCGCCAACAACCGGCTGCTCGGCGAGTTCAACCTCGACGACATTCCCGCGCAACCGCGCGGCGTGCCGCAGATCGAGGTCAAGTTCGATATCGACCAAAACGGCATCTTGAGCGTTTCGGCGAAGGAGCTAAAGACGGGCAAAGAAGCCAAGGTCGAAATCAAGGAAGCCGGCGCGCTGAGCGATGACGAGATCGAAAAGATGCGTCGCGATGCCGAGCAAAACGCCGAAGAAGACCGTAAACAGTTCGAATTGGCCGAAGCCCGCAACAAGGCGAATCAGCAAGTTCACCAGCTCGAAAAAGAGATGACCGAACATGCCGACAAGCTCTCCGACGGTGACAAAGAACCGCTCAACAAAGCGATCGAAAAAGTCAAAACGGCGTCGGGTACCGACGATGTGAATGCCATCAAGCAGGCGACCGAGGAGTTGGACGCCGCGGCCAAAGCGTTCAGCAAAGTCTTGTACGAGAAGACGGCCGCAGCCGGTGGCGACGCAGACGCCGCGGCCGCCGGTGCCGCCTCACCCGCCGGCGACTCCGACGACGACGATGCCATCGACGCCGACTTCGAAGTCAAGAGCTAAACGACGACAGGTTGTCTGAACGATCAAACGCCACCGACCGGCACACCGCCGCTCGGTGGCGACGACAGACGGGTGTCATGTCGCCCGTCTTTTTTTACGCACCTACCCAACCCCATCACCACCAAACAGGGTGTTTTTTGTTAGCGGCAGGGCGCAAGCCCTCCGGTTTTTCACGGTGTTTTTGAAGCGCGACCGGACGGCACGCGCCGTTCCGCTAACTCAGTCAGTGCCAAGCCAGCCAACCGATCCACCGGCAAACCACAGCGGACCAACCAAGACGATTTCGTCACCCACGCAGGAGCATTCGCGATGACCTTCCGATTCGACAAATTGACCACCAAAGCCCAAGGCCTGATCGCCGAAGCACAGGGGCGTGCGACATCGGCCGGCAATCCCGAAATCACCTCCCTGCACCTGCTCTCGGCCATGCTCGACGAAAGCGGTGGTATCACGGCCGCGCTGTTGTCCAAGATGAATGCCGATGCGAATCAACTGCGTGAACTGACCGCCAGCGAGTTCGAAAAATTGCCCAAGGTCAGCGGCGGCCGACAACCGGGCATCGCCGCGGAACTGCAATCGGCCCTCAACGAAGCCGCCACCAGTGCCCAGTCGCTGAAAGACGAATTCGTCAGCACCGAGCATCTGTTGCTGGGGATCACCAAAGCCAAGACGAAAGCGCAGAGTCTGCTCTCATTGTGTGGCGTCAGTGCCGACGACGTCTTGAAAGCGGCCAGCGAAATCCGTGGCAGCGCACGCGTGACCGACCAGAACGCCGAAGACACCTATCAGGCGCTCGAGAAGTACGGCGTCGATCTGACCCAACTCGCCGCCGCCGGAAAACTCGATCCGGTCATCGGCCGGGACAACGAGATCCGCCGCGTGATCCAAGTCTTGTCGCGACGGACGAAAAACAATCCCGTCCTGATCGGACAACCCGGTGTGGGAAAAACCGCGATCGCCGAAGGCTTGGCGCTGCGGATTTTCGAAGCCGATGTGCCCACCAGTCTGAAAAACAAACGGGTCATCGCGCTGGACATGGGAGCCTTGGTCGCCGGGGCGAAATTCCGCGGCGATTTCGAAGAACGCCTCAAAGCCGTGCTGCGAGAAGTCAAGGATTCCGATGGTCGCGTGATCCTGTTCATCGACGAACTTCACCTGGTCGTCGGCGCGGGCAAGGCGGAAGGTTCACCCGACGCGGCCAACTTGTTGAAACCGGAACTCGCCCGCGGCGCGCTCCGCTGCGTCGGCGCGACGACGTTGGACGAATACCGTCAACACATCGAAAAAGACGCCGCACTGGAACGGCGATTCCAACCGGTCTACGTCGAAGAGCCATCGGTCGAAGACTCGATCGCAATTCTCCGTGGCCTGAAATCACGCTACGAATCCCACCACGGCGTGCGGATCACCGACAGCGCCCTGGTCGCCGCCGCGACGCTCGCCGATCGTTACATCACCGAACGCTTCTTGCCGGACAAGGCCATCGACCTGGTCGATGAAGCGACCAGCCGATTGGCGATGGAAAAAGAAAGCGTGCCCGAACCCATCGACCGCATCCAACGCCGGTTACGACAATTGGAACTCGCGCAGCGACAACTTCAAGACGAAGACTCCAGTGATGCTTCGATTGTGAGCCGCCGCGAAGAGATTCAATCCGAAATGGAATCGCTCGGCAAAGAGCTTGCCGACCTGCGGGAACAATGGGAAAGCGAAAAGATCGGGCTCGATGGCGTGCAATCCATTCGTCAGGAAGCCGAAACACTGGCGCACCGATTCGCAACGCTCGACGCCGAAGCCAAGCAGACTCAGCTTCGCGGAGAAAACCCCGAAGACCTGTATCGAGAGATGTTGGAAGTTCAATCGCGTCAGGCAGAACTCGAATCGAAACTGGAAGAAATCGAGAAACGCGATCAAGGTTCGTCCGGCGAAGAAACGTCCGACGAACCCGAACGTCGGCTGCTGCGAAGAGAAGTGACGGCGGAGGAAATTGCCGAAGTGGTTTCAGCTTGGACCGGTGTTCCGGTAAGCCGAATGATGGAAACCGAACGGGCCAAATTGCTGGTCATGGAAGAACGCTTGCACACCCGCGTCATCGGTCAAGACGAGGCCGTGCGAGCCGTTTCCGATGCGGTCCGTCGCAGCCGCAGTGGCTTGGCCGACCCGAACCGGCCGATCGGATCCTTCTTGTTCCTCGGACCGACCGGCGTCGGCAAGACGGAACTGTGCAAGGCGCTCGCCGAAATCATGTTCGACGACGAGAACGCGATGGTGCGGATCGACATGTCCGAATTCATGGAACGACATAGCGTCGCGCGGATGATCGGTGCGCCGCCCGGATACGTCGGCTACGAAGAAGGCGGAAAGTTGACCGAGGCCGTGCGTCGACGCCCCTACACCGTGATCCTGCTCGATGAAATCGAAAAGGCACACCCGGATGTGTTCAACATCTTGCTGCAGGTGTTGGACGACGGCCGGCTGACCGATGGTCACGGACGCACGGTGAACTTTACCAACGCGGTGATCGTGATGACCAGCAACGCGGGAAGCCAAGAGATCCAACAGATCGCGGCCGACGGCGGAGGCGAGGAGGAGATGCGGGAGGCCGTGGAACAGGCCTTGCGCACTCGGTTCTTGCCCGAGTTCCTCAACCGCATCGACGACACCGTCATTTTCCGTCCGTTGAATCAAGCCCAAATCCGCCAGATCGTCAAACTGCAACTCGCCCATCTCGGACGCCGCTTGCACGACAACGGGCTGACGCTTGAGGTCACCGATGCGGCCATTGATGAGATCGCCAAGACCGGCTACGACCCGACCTACGGTGCACGCCCGCTCAAACGCGTGATCCAGCGTGAAGTTCAAAATGAACTGGCAACCGCGCTGCTGAAAAGCGAATTTGCCGAAGGCAGCACCGTCACGGTCGACCATGACGGAGTGAACTACGTGTTCGGGTAAACACCAACGTGCGCTGGTGTGCAGGCTTCAGCCGCCCGTTTCGCTGCTCCGCAGCGACCGGGGATCGCCTCAAGGCTAAACACCAACGTGCGCTGGTGTGCAGGCTTCAGCCGCCCGTTTCGCTGCTCCGCAGCGAAACGAAAATGGCCTCAAGGCGCAGGTCGGGAGAGGCCCGTTGGCATGCACAGCATGCCCTACCCCACTGCCGCGACAAGTCAGACTACAGATCCGCCGTTGTCCACACGCCGTCGATGCGGCGTGGGGTTTGGCCGGTCGGGTTCTTGTCCGCCAACAACGCCGGTAATCGTTCCGGCCGGACGTTGTCGTAGCTGGTCAGTTTCCCGAACCGCAGCAACGATCCGGGGACGCCGACGGCGGTGAAACCCGGGTGCCCGGTCGCGGGAAAGGGGCCGCCGTGATTCATCGCGGCCGAGACGGCGACTCCGGTCGGCATCTTGTCGTTGAGCACCCGCCCGACCTTCGGCGTCAATTCGAACGCCACCTGATCGTACGACGCATCGTCGCTGCCGGCCGGATCGCTGTAAACGCAGCCGGTCAAGTTGCCTTCCAAACTGGCCACGACGTTGCAGAGTTCATCCAGGTCCTCGGTGACCACGACCAATGATGCATTGCCGAACGCTTCGGTTTGAAATCCTTCGGGATCGGCCAGGAACTGTGTTCCGGTCGCGGTCATCAACGTGTTGGCCAGCGCACATCGGCCGGCTTCGACGTCGCCGCCGCCGACCAACAACTCGGCGCCAAACGAGCAGAGTTTCTCGATGCTGTCTTTCAAGCTTCCGGCAACGGCGGGTGACAACAGGGTTCCGGCGGGCGATCCGGCAAAGCGTTCTTTGACCGCGGCGATGAATTTGTCGGTACCCTCGCCGGCGATCGCCAGCACCACGCCGGGATTGGTGCAAAACTGGCCGGATCCCATCAACGCGCTGCCGCAAAACTCGTCGACAATCTCGTCGCCGCGGGCGGCCAGGGCACCCGGCAACAACACGACCGGGTTGACGCTGGAAAGTTCCAAATAGATCGGTTTGCCGGCCGCGTCAGCGGCGGCCTTGAGTTTCAGTCCGGCCGACCGGCTGCCGGTGTACCCGGTCGCACCGACGCGTGGATCGGCGACCAAACGCTCGCCGTCGGCATGTCCGGTGCGATAGATCAACTGAACGATTGCGGCGGGCATGCCGGTTTCTTTTGCGGCTTCCAATGCCAGTCCTGCAAACAGACGCGTCGTTTCGGGGTGGGAACTGTTGGCTTTGCCGATGACGGGATTGCCGGCCGCGATCGCCGCGGCAAAGTCCCCGCCGGAAACCGATCCGAAGGCAAAGGGGAAGTTATTGGGTCCGAACACACAAACCGGTCCGAGCGGCTCGTAGCAGGAGCGAATCCCGGCGGCGGTGTCGATCGTCGCCATCGCCCAATCACCGCTGCGACAGGATTCTGCGGCGGAACGAAGTTGACCACTGGTTCGTGGCAACTCTCCGTCGGCGAGTCGCGGTGACTTGGCCAGACCGGTTTCGGCGTGTGCCGCCTCGACCAAGCTGTCTTTGGCCGCATCGATCTTGTCGGCGTACAAATCCAAGAACTCCGCGATCTTCGCCGCGGGAAGCGTTCGCATTTCGCGAGCCGCTTCGGCGGCGGCATCCAGCGCGGCATCGCAATCGGCCCACGAACTGATCGGAAACTCGGCGGGCAGCTTTTCGTTGGTGTTCGGGTTGGTCGCTTGGAACGTGCCGACCGAATCGGCGTCGCGCCAGGTTCCGGCGAGGAGTACTTTTGCGGTCATGATAAGATTGTCGATGGGTTGAGATTGGAGTTGGAAAGAGTATCAGCCGACGGGCGAAAGGTGGGATAGGCTTCCAGCCTGTCAATGCTGGGGCTGACGAGCCTGGAAGCCTATCCCACGTTCGTTTACCCCTGAATGATCGGATTACTGAGCGTGCCGACGCCGTCGATGGTGATATTGACGATGTCGCCGGGCAGCAGTGTGAAATCGCTGGTGGGGACGATCCCCGTCCCGGTCATCAGAAACGCACCGGCGGGGAACGAATTGTCTCTGGCGAGCCAGTCGACCAGGTTTTCAAACGTTCGTGCCATCTGGCCGCCGCTGGTCTGTTGATCGAAAACCGTCTGGCCGTCGCGGACGATCTGCAAGTCCACGCCGATCGAATCCGCCGGCGGCAAGGCGTCGAACAAGGTGATCCATGGCCCCAGTCCGGCGCATTGGTCATAACACTTCGCTTGCGGCAGGTAGAGCGGGTTTTCGCCCTCGATGTCTCGCGAACTCATGTCATTGCCCACGGTCAATCCCACGATCCGCATTTGGGGGCTGATCACCAGCGTGATTTCGGGTTCGGGCACGTTCCAGCTGGCATCCGATCGAATCCGCAGCGGTTGCCCGTAACCGGACACACGATGGGGAGTTGCTTTGAAAAACAATTCGGGGCGATCGGCGTTGTAGACCCGGTCGTAGCACGACGCAGCGGCTTCGGACTCCTCCATCCGTGCCGTTTGAGAACGCTTGTAGGTGACGCCGGCCGCCCAGACTTCCTGATGGTCGATCGGGGGCAGCCATCGCAGTTGCTCATCGATCTCGATCGCGGCTTCGGTTTGTAGGGACTCGGCAGCGGCAATTGGCGTGGAATGGGCGATCAGATCCGACAGGCTGGCGATTTGATCGGTCATCACCAACGGAAATAATTCGTTTTCGCGGACCAGTCCGACGCGAATCGTGTCGGAAGCATCAAAGAATTTTGCTACTTTCATATGTCAAACCTTATTAATGAATGGTCCCAACGGATGGCATACATCGTGAACGTACCCCCGACGAACCGCCCGAGCCTGCATCGGCGGTTGACCTTCGCCTTCGCCGCGGTCGCAACAACCATCACGATGACGTTTGCCGGTTGCAGCTGCACTCGAGACCCTGGCGGAAACGGAAACGGTACCACGCCACCGCTCAACAGTGAATCGGAGGCGAACCTGGTAAAAATCAATCAGGCGCTCGCGGCGACGGAAAACATGGAACCCGAGCAAGCCGAACAACTCTGGTCGGGGCTGCGAAATCAGTTTTCCGACGACCCCTCGGTGGCACTCAACCGGGCGCTCAACGCCGTGCTGGCGGTCGACATGCTGACCGCCGCGGCGACCGACTCGGTCAAATCCGGCGAAGAAAAACAGGCGGCGCGGTCGCGGCTTCCCGACGCGATCGAAGCGGCGCGCAAGGCGATCGAAGATTATCAGAAGAATTCCGGCGACGAGATCACCAAACGATGGCTGAACAGCCGCATCGACGCTCACGAGGCGGCGCTGCTGGGGGCGACGATCGGCAAATCGCTGCGCCGCGATCTGTTCAACCGTCTGACCCAAGCCATCGATGGACCGATGGGAGACGACCCCAGGACCGTCATCTTGGGCGGACCGCTGATCGACCTGTTGGAAAAAATGTCCGACCCCGTCGATGGGCTACCGGATTCCGTCTTGAAACCGGCTGCCAAGTCGCTGCAAAGACTTTCCGACGAAAACGATGACAATCTGTTCCTGGCGCTGCGGGCACTGCGGTTGGCGATCGACAACCAAGATCCCTCCGCTGCCGAACTGGTCGATCGCACCTGGCGTCTGGCCCAAGCCGTCGAACCGACCTTGGCCGCCTACACCAAACCGATCGGTCTTTCGCCCGAAGACCTGGTCAATCAAATCAAAGCGGCGATCGAGAAGGGGGACTGGGCCAAAGCCGACCAGTCCTCGGTCTTGTGGTCCAACGTCCTGAACCCGTTGGAGATTGTCCGCACCGATCGGCGCCGGACGTCGCCACACCCGTTGGACCGACTGAACTTCAACACCGTCCGTCAGCTGAGCGCCGAAATCGCCACCGCCAAACCGATCGCCGGCGACGAAGCCACGATCTCATTTGAGTTTTCGTCCGCCGGTGACGCCGCACGGGTGTTGCCCCTGGACGCCGATCTGGATTTCAAAATGGATCTGGCCGCCGTCACCAGCGACGGAAAACTGAGTTTGCTGACGCAGCAAGGCGACACCTGGGACGCGATCGCCGAACTCGATCTCGGTGTCACACCGAGCGGTTTGGTGGCCGCGGATTTATTCATGGTCGACAGCAGTGATTCCGATCGCATCAAACGCAGCGGACCGGTCACCGGCAATGAAACCGAGCGAGACTATTCGACCAAAGTCCGCCACGACACATTGCCGGCCCTGATCGCGTACGGCTCGTTCGGTTTGCGTCTGATTCAGATCGATACCCGCAGCGAAACTCCCGCCGACAAGCGATTGACGTGGGTCGAAAAGACGACCGGGCTGGAAGATCTGCCGGCGATTACGGCCGTGACGACCGGCGACTTGGAAGGCGATGGAGACTTGGATTTGATCGTCGCGCCGGCGGACGGCCAGATCCGTGTCTGGATCAATCGCGGCAACCGGACCTTTTTCGAAGCTCCCATCGGAACCAGCACCGTAGACGCCGACGATCCGATCGCCGACATGACGATTGCCGACCTGGATCGCGACATCGACCTGGACGTCCTGGCCATCCACCAGTCCGGACGCGTCAGCATCTTGGAAAACCTGCTGCACCTGCAATTCCGCTTCCGAACGTTGGACGACGTGCCGACGCTGCCGGTCGCCGAAGACGATCGTTCACTGAGCATCGTGGTCGAAGACGTGGACGCCAACGTCGGCTGGGATGTCATCACGACGTCCAGCCAACAATCGATGGTCGCCTTCGGAAACTCAGCCGACATCGGCGTCTGGACCGTCGACCGTGTCGAAACGGGGCCAGGCTTTCAATCGCGGCCGGCCATGGCCGACTTTGACAACGATTCCTATCTCGAGTTGATCGGCCCGGCGTCATCAACCAAGGCGGCACAAACGTTGAAACTCGGCCCCTGGGGAATCAACGTCGTCAACACGGACACCGAACTGCCCGAGAACCTGACGGGCGGCGCCGCAGCCGACTTCAACAGCGATGGCCGCATCGACCTCGTCTCGCTCAGCGGCGATGACATCCGAGTCGGCATCAACCAGTCCGCCGGCGACGCGCACCAGATCTCGGTTCGCTTCAAAGGCATCGCCGACAACGCCGCGGCGAGCGGACGTGTGAACCACTACGCCATCGGATCGGTGCTGGAACTGCGATTCGGGCCGCACTATCGAAGCCGGATCGTCCGCGGACCGGCGACGCATTTCGGCATGGACGGATTCGACTCGGCCGACACCATCCGTGTCATCATGCCCAATGGATTGACGCAAACGATCCGCAGCCCCGAGGTCGACTCCATCATCGAAGAAGAGCAAACGCTGAAGGGATCGTGCCCGTACCTGTACAGCTGGGACGGAGAGCGGTTTGCATTTGTCACCGATTGCTTGTGGGCGGCTCCGTTGGGACTACAAGTCGCCGCCGGCGTCGTTCAGCCGGATCGGCCGTGGGAGTATCTGAAAATTGACGGCGATCTGGTGCGGCAAAATAAAAACGGCGAATACGAGTTTCGGCTGACCGAAGAACTGTGGGAAGTCGCCTACGTCGACAAAATTGAATTGACGGCCGTCGACCATCCCGCCGACGTCGCGATCTATTCCAACGAAAAAGTCGGCCCCCCCAGCGTCGCGACACCCACCATTTTTTCCTTTGATGAAAACGAATTGCATCCGGTCGCTGTCGCTTCGGACACCCGGGCAAACGACGTGACGGAATGGTTGACCTCGGCCGATGAACGCTACGTTCAAGGCTTCGACCGACGGATTCGACAAGGACTTTGCCCGCCACACTGGATCGATTTGGATTTCGGTGACGCGGTCAAGCAACGGCTCAGCGGCGACGACAACGCGGCGGTCTATCTCGTGCTCCGCGGTTGGATCTTGCCGACCGACACGTCGTTGAACATTCAAATCGACCAAAACCCCGAACTGCCGGCGATCGAATTTCCGTCGGTGTGGGTGCCCGATGCGTCGGCCGAATCGGGTTGGCGAAACGCCATCGAGTTCATGGGCTTTCCGGGCGGCAAGACCAAGACGATCGTCGTCGAAGTTTCCGAGCACCTGCAGCCGCACGATCCACGCCTTCGCGTGCGGACCAGTGCGCAAATCTATTGGGACGCGGCCTCGCTGGCGATCCAGGACGATCCGGCGTCCAGCGTGACCCAGCCGATGCCGTTGATCGACGCCGAAGTCGCTTTCCATGGGTTTTCCAAACGCATCCAAGCGGACTCGACGCGTCCGGAAACCTATGACTACGGGCAAGCCGATTCGCAACCGAAATGGCCGCCGCTGCGTGGGACCGTGACACAATTCGGCGACTGCAGCGACCGACTACGCGACTGGGATGACTCGATGGTCGTGATCAGCGGCGGCGATGAAATCCGGATGCGGTTTCGCGCCCCCGAGCAAACGCTGCCGGAGGGTTGGAAACGCGATTTCATCTTGCACTGCGTGGGCTGGGACAAGGACGCGGACCTCAACACCCTGACCGGGCAATCCATCGGACCGTTGCCGATTCGGGACATGCGTGGCTACCCCCCGACGGCCGAGTCGGCCGATCAGTTTGACGCGGTCGAACGCAAGAACGCCGATTCGCTGCGTCGCCGTCAGTCGTTCCGAGCGTTTTGGAATCGCGGTCTGCCGAGCAACAAACCGTTTTTGACGACCGTCGATGCCGGTTAGCAGGACCGAGCCGCGGAAAAACGTCGCATCGGGAGCGGACGGACCAAACCGAAAGCGGTTTGGTTGCGTCGTGATTGGTGGAGCGAATCAGATTCGCCGCAACAATGGACTGTGGCGGAGAACGTATTGAGGCGTCACCGAAAGATCAGCCGTTTGCCGCCAGCCCCCCACTGCCACAACCTCCCTCCGCTTTTCCCATGACCGCATCTCCTGCCACCCCCAAGAAACCTCGACGCGTCATCACGCCTCGCTTGCGAGTCTTGCTGTACGTCGTGTTGACGCTGTTCGGTGTGCTGGCTGCCAACGGGCTTTACCTGACCGGCGTCACGTGGCTGCAGGTTTTCACCGGCCAGGTCTACGAGTCGCACTTTTATCAGTTGATGTTCCTGGGCCATCTCGGGCTCGGTCTGTTGCTGATCCTGCCGGTGGTGATTTTTGGATTCGCGCACATGTGGCGTGCAAAGGATCGACGCAATCGCCGCGCGGTCAAGATCGGTTACGCGTTGCTGGCGGTCGCATTGATCATTCTGATCAGCGGCGTGTTGCTGACGCGGATCGGCTCGCTCAACATCGTCAACCCGTCGGTCCGAAGCGTCATCTACTGGGCGCATTTGCTGACCCCGCTGATCGCCATTTGGCTGTACTGGCTGCATCGCTTGGTCGGTCCTAGGATCAAGTGGCACATCGGACGTCGCGTCGCGGTGGCGATCGGCTGTTTCGTGGCCGTGATGGTGGCGTTCCAAGCGAGCGACCCACGGATCAGCGAAGGCATCGCGCCGGTCGAAGGCGACAAGTACTTCCAGCCTTCGCTCGCGTCGACGGCGACGGGCAAATTCATTTCGCAAGACGTCTTACAGAACGACGATTACTGTCTGCGCTGTCATAGCGACATCCACGAAGACTGGGTTCACAGCGTTCACAAATTAAGCAGTTTCAATAACCCGGCCTATCGCGCGTCGGTCCGCGAGACACGACGAGTGGCCGCCCAACGCGACGGTTCCGTCCAAGCCTCGCGATGGTGCGCCGGATGTCACGATCCGGTCCCCTTCTTTTCAGGCAAATTCGACGATCCGAATTACGACGATGTCGACGACGTGACCGCCCACGCCGGAATCACCTGCACCTCCTGTCACGCGATTCAATCGATCGATTCACACGTCGGCAACGCGGATTACACGATCGACGAACCTCGACACTACCCCTTTGCCTACAGCGATCACGGCGTGCTGCAATCGTTGAGCGATTTGATGGTCAAGGCGAAACCGGCTTTCCACAAGTCTGAAATGCTGAAACCGTTTCACAAGACCGCTGAGTTCTGTGGCACCTGTCACAAGGTTTCTCTGCCCGGCGAATTGACCCATTACAAAGACTGGCTGCGTGGGCAAAACCACTACGACAGCTATCTGCTCAGCGGCGTGTCCGGGCACGGGGCGCGGAGTTTCTATTATCCGCCCAAGGCACAAGAGAACTGTAACGAATGCCACATGCCGCCGCGTGCCAGTGACCAGTTCGGTGCCAAGTACAACGCCGAACTGGGCGGTTTAGCCGTCCATGACCATCGGTTCCCCAGTGCCAATTCCGCCTTGTCCTACTGGACCGGTGACCTGGACGGCATCGAGGCGCATCGCAAGTTGCTCGAGGGTTCGCTGCGCCTGGACCTGTTCGGCCTGCGGCGCGGAGGGTCGATCGAAGGCGAACTGATCGCGCCGCTGCCCAACCAGGGAGCCAGCGTCGTCAAGGGCGAGTCCTACCTGATCGAGACCGTGCTGCGAACGTTAACCCTGGGTCACCATTTCACCCAAGGCACCACCGATTCGAATCAGATTTGGATCGAGTTCACCGCGATTCAAGACGGCAAGGTGATCGGCAAGAGCGGCAGTCGTGACGAGCGCGAACGGGTCGACGAGTGGTCCCACTTCGTCAATAACTTCGTCGTCGACCGCGAAGGCAATCGCATCAATCGGCGCAACGCCCAAGATATTTTTACCGTGCTGTACGCACACCAAATCCCACCGGGGGCCGGCCAAACGGTGCACTACCTGCTGAACGTCCCCCAGGAATCAAATGCGCCGATCGAGATCACGGCGCGGCTGTTGTATCGAAAGTTTGACACCGAATATTTGGATTACATCCGCGCCGATCGCGATCCCGAGCGCGACCCGCTCGACCTGGGCAACGTCGGCGACCCCAACGATTTGCCGATCATCGAAATCGCTCGTGATGCGGTCACACTGACGGTTACCGACGAGCACGTCGAGCTGGACGCCCAATGGGCGCTGGCCGAAGCATCCGATGACCAGCCACCGATTCCGACCTGGCAGCGTTGGAACGATTACGGGATCGGCATGTTGCTCAGGGGCAGAGCCGAACAGAAACAAGCCGCCGAAGCGTTCACCAGGGTCGGCCAGTTGGGACGTTCCGACGGCCCGATGAATCTGGCGCGGGTTCAGTTTGCCGAAGGTGACTTGGACGGTGCAACCGACAGCTTGACCGAGGCGCTCGAAATGGATCCCCCGCCGCCGTCGTGGACACACGCTTGGCTGAGCGGCGTGGTGAACCGACAGCAGGGGAACCTGGAGACCGCCGCCAAACTGCTGCAGGGCACGCTGGACACGCGCGTCCCCGAGCGGGGGTTTGATTTTTCACTGGACTACGTCGTTCGCAACGAATTGGCACTCGCGCTGTTGGATATCGCCCAGCAGAAAGACGTGATGGGAGACGAAGCGGCTTTCCAAGACTACTTGGAACGCTCACGTGCCGAGTTCACGCGCGTGCTGGAACTGGACTCGGAAAACGCCACCGCACACGCCAATCTGGCCAAGATCGCCGGCTTGGCAGGCGACCGGGCGGCGCAAGAGCACCATCGCCGATTGCATGATCGATACAAACTCGATGACAATGCATCGGCTGTCGCGTTGCCGGCGGCGCGGCGCAAGTACCCGGCCGCCAGCCATGCGGCCGAGGCCCTCGTGATCTATGACTTGCATCGCGATTGAAGCAGTGGGACAGGCTTCCAGACGCGTCATCGCTGCATCGACAGGCTGGAAGCCTGTCCCATTGGTCAGAACCGACACTGATTTCCCCCCGACCGTCACGTCACTCCTCCTCACCGCTTTTCCATGACCCATTTGCCGAACGATCCCCCCGAAGACGAAGACGAAGACGTACAGAACGACGCGGTGATCGAATCCGCGTTTCGAAAGTCGCTGATTTTTATCATCGTGATGATGCTCCCAATCATCGGGATGTTGGCCTTTCTGAATCTCCGTAAGAAGGACCGCACGGCGATCGAGATCCAGCCCGAGGCTCCCGAAGGCCGACAGGTCGACCAGGCCAGGCTTCCGCAAATCCCGCTGGTTGAGGTCACGCAGGCGTCCGGTGTCGACTTCAAACACTACGCGGGCAAGCAGGGCGAGAAATTGCTGCCGGAAACGATGGGCAGCGGTGTCGCGGTCTTCGATTACAACCAAGACGGAAACCAGGACCTATTGTTCGTCAATTCGACGGATTGGCCCTGGACCGAAAACGCGTCGGCAAGCCCCTGTCGTCTTTATCAAGGGGACGGCACGTTCAAGTTTGTGGATGTCTCCGAGCAAACCGGGCTCGATTTGTCGCTTTACGGGATGGGGGCCGCCGTCGGTGACTACGACAACGATGGCGACCGCGACGTCTTCATCACCGCGGTCGGATCCAACCGCCTGTTGCGAAATGACGGCGGAAAGTTTGTCGATGTGACCGACCAGGCCGGCGTGTCGGGATCCGCAGACGCCTGGAGCACCAGCGCGGGCTTTTTCGATTACGACAACGACGGACGCTTGGACCTGTTCGTCTGCAACTATGTCACCTGGAGCCGCGACCTGGACCTCTCGCAAACGTTTTCGATCGACGGAGAAAACCGATCCTACGGCCCACCCGATGCGTTCTCGGGCGCCCACTCGTACCTGTACCACAACGAAGGCGACGGCGTCTTCAAAGACGTTTCGCAGTCATCCGGGATTCAGATGCGAAGCGCAGAAACCGACGTCGTGCTGGGCAAAGCGATGGGCGTCGTTCCGGTGGATGTCAACCGAGACGGTTATCTGGACATCGTCGTCGCCAACGACACCGTGCGCAATTTTCTGTTCGAAAACAATCGCGACGGCACGTTCACCGAATCGGGACGACTGGCCGGGATCGCCTATGACCTCGCCAGCGGCAATGCCCGCGGCGCGATGGGGATCGACGCCGCCGTCTTTCGCAGCGACGGCACGCTGGCGATCGGCATCGGAAACTTTGCCAACGAAGCCAGCGCGCTCTACATGGCATCGCCGAAGCGGCAGACGTTTGTCGACGCGGCCATGTTCACCGGGTTCGGCCCGCCGACACGATTGGGGCTGACCTTCGGCCTGTTCTTTTTTGACGCCGACCTGGACGGTCGCCTGGACATCCTGGGCGCCAACGGCCACCTGGAAGAGGAGATTGAAAAGACGCAGCGGACGTTGCGTTACGCCCAACCGCCCCAGTTGTTCTGGAACGCGGGACGTGAAGCGCAATCCGAATTGGCGCTGTTGGACGAAAACTGCACCGGAGAGTCGTTTTGCGAACCGATCGTCGGCCGCGGTGCGGCGTTTGGTGATTTTGACAACGATGGCGACCAAGACATCGTGATCTCGGTCAGCGACGGGCCGGCCAAGCTGTTCCGCAACGACCAGGCCAGCGGACATCACTACCTCCGATTTCGATTGCAGGGCACACGTTGCAACCGCGACGCCATCGGGGCCGCGGTCACCGTGACGGTCGGGGACCAATCACAAACACGCGTCGTCATGCCGACCCGCAGCTACCTCAGCCAATCGGAACTGGAACTGACCTTCGGACTCGGCGAGACAGAAACCGTCGATCGGGTGACCGTGACCTGGCCCGGCGAAGCCCCCGTTCCAGTGGAGGTCAGCGGCGTCGATCGGTTGACCGAACTGGTGCAACAGTAGGTCACGCTGTGCGTGACAGCAGACAACCGGCATGCGCAGCATGCCCTACGAAAACGACGCCGGAACCCACCTCGTCACTACAACTTCAAGCCCCAACTTTCCATGTCATCGGTCAGCGGGTGGTTGGTCATGTCGAACTGTAGGCTGGTCAGCGTCACGTTGCCTTTTCGCAGCTCGGTGATGTCGGTCTTTTCTTGCGGCGGCTCGCTGGGTTCTTCCCACAGTGCCCAGTAGTAATCGCGTCCGCCGGGGTCTTGGCGTTTTTCGTAGCGGTTGCCGTACTGGGCCAGCCCCATCGGCACGATTTGCAGTTCCGCGGGCGACTGGGTGGCTACGGTCGGGATGTTCAGATTGAACAACTTCCCTTTGGAGGCGGGGTGCTTTGCGATCCCACCGATGATTTTTTTTGCGATCACCGCCGCGGACTGAAAATCGGCATCGGGGTCGTATTCGAGCGAGACGGCGACGCTTGTGGTTCCGAAAAAGGCCCCTTCGATCGCCGCGGCGACGGTGCCGCTGTACAGCACATTGATGCCGGCGTTGAGTCCGTTGTTGATGCCGCTGACGACCAGATCGACCGGATTGTCGCGCAGCAGTTCGGCGATTGCCAGTTTGACACAATCGGCCGGGCTACCCTCGACCGCCCATGCCCAATGTCGGCCGTCGCGATGAATCGATTTCCCCACCAACGGGGAGAGAAAGGTGATCGAGTGACTGACGCCCGACTGTTCAGTCGCCGGCGCGATCACGATTACCTCCCCGAGGTGGCGGAGCTGTTGTTCCAGTGCGGCCAGTCCGGGTGCGAACACACCATCGTCGTTGGTCAAAAGAATTCGCATGGGTTCATCAAGGTGGCATCGTGGGAGAAATTCTGGCAATCGGCCGAACAATCGGCCGCGCCAATCGTTGGCCAATCGTTGGCCAATCCCGGGGGCTGGCGGCCGAAATCCGGTTCGGTCGGGTCGTCTCGACAACCAGTGCAAACGACCCCCAGGGCCGGCGTAGCCGAACGATCTACCCGGCGTCGGCGGTTTAGCCCCTTGGGGATTACCGGTGCATTTTCTACACTCCCGGTTTGGCATTGGCGACTACGGCACGCGCAACAAAGTCGATCCAGCGAAACGCAGGCGGCTGATCGACGCCGCCGACGTTTCCAATTCGTCGCGTGTTTGGCCCGACGTCCCTGCCACCTCGGCTCCCCCCTTAATCCATTCACACCTGCATGAGTGTTTCCAGCGCCCACTCGACGGGCAACTCCACCGAATCAAGCCTTTCCGAGGCCGGCGCTTCGGTGCTGACGGATCAACGCATCGTTGTCCTGGATTTCGGTTCGCAGTACGCCCAGCTGATCGCCCGACGCGTTCGCGAGCAGAACGTCTACTGTCAAATCATCCGACACGATCTGTCCGCCGACCGGATCGCCGAACTGGCCCCCAAAGGCATCATTTTGTCGGGCGGACCGTCCAGTGTTTACGAGGACGGGGCGCCCCGCTGCGATCCCGAGTTGTTCCGCCTGGGGATCCCCGTCCTGGGCATCTGCTACGGATTGCAAGTCGCCTGCGAAGCGTTCGGCGGCAAGGTGACCAACACCTCGCGGCGCGAATACGGCCACGCGATGTGCGAAATCGTTCAGCCCGGAACGCTGTTTGACGAACTGCCGGGCGAGATCGACGTCTGGATGAGCCACGGAGACCAGATCTCGGCGATCAGCGAGCAATTTGAACCGCTCGCCCGAACCAGCACCTGCCCCTTTGCGGCGATCCGTCACAAGGAGTTGCCGGTTTACGGCATGCAGTTCCACCCGGAAGTCACACACACCCCGCTGGGCGGAAAGGTGCTGGCGAACTTTGTCCGAGGCATCTGCGGCTGTGAACCCAATTGGCAGCTGAGCGATTTCGCCGACGCCACCGTCCGCCAGATTCGCGACGCCGTCGGCGACCGACGCGTGATCTGCGGGCTCAGCGGCGGCGTCGATTCCTCCGTCGTCGCGGCACTGCTGTACAAAGCCATCGGCCCCCAGTTGACGTGCATCTTGATCGACAACGGGCTGCTGCGCAAAAACGAACAGGCCTTGGTGATCGACGAATTCACCAATCACTTCAAGGCGGACTTGCACGTCGTCGACGCCGAAGACCGGTTCCTCGCGTCGCTGGCCGGAGTCGTCGAACCACAAGAAAAACGCCGACGCATCGGCCACGACTTTATCGAGTGCTTCAAAAAGGAAGCCGAATCGATCGAGAACGCCCACTTCCTCGCCCAAGGCACCCTGTACCCCGACGTGATCGAAAGCGGCGCCGATCCCGACGGACCGGCCGCGACGATCAAGTTGCACCACAACGTCGGCGGGCTGCCGGAAGAATTGGGGTTTGAACTGATCGAACCGCTCCGCGACCTGTTCAAGGACGAAGTGCGACGACTGGGATTGGAATTGGGCTTGCCGGAAAAACTGGTCTGGCGGCATCCGTTCCCCGGCCCCGGTTTGGCCGTCCGATGCCTGGGCGAAGTCACACGCGACAAACTGGTCGTGCTGCGGGCGGCCGATGCGATCGTGATCGAAGAGATCGAAGCGGCAGGGCTGTACCGCGAGACCAGCCAGACGTTTGCGGTCCTGCTGCCGGTCCAAAGTGTGGGGGTGATGGGCGACGCGAGAACGTATGACAATGCGATCGCCGTCCGCAGCGTCAACACCGACGATTTTATGACGGCCGATTGGAGCCGATTGCCGTACGAGCTGCTGGCGCGGATCAGCACACGAATCATCAATGAAGTCAAGGGCGTCAACCGAGTCTGCTATGACATCAGCAGCAAGCCGCCCGCAACGATCGAATGGGAATAGGACAGGAATAAGCAAGGCATGGGCAGGCAATACATTTACCAAGTCGAAGACTTGACGAAAAAGCACGGTCAAAAGGCGGTGCTCAACGAAGTCAACCTGGCGTTTTACCCGGGCGCGAAAATCGGCGTCCTCGGCCCCAACGGTGCCGGAAAGTCGACGCTGTTGCGGATCATGGCCGGTCAGGACACCGACTTTGACGGCAGCGCGAGACTGACCAGGGGTTTCACCGTCGGCTACCTGGAACAAGAACCGCCGCTGGACGAAACCAAGACGGTGTTTGAAAACGTTCAAACCGCCGTCGCCGAACGTCGCTCGATCGTCGATCGATTCAATGAAATCAGCATGCTGCTCGGCGATGTCACCGACGACGACGAAATGCAAAAGCTGTGCGACGAAATGGCGACGCTGCAGGACACGATCGATGCCTACAACCTGTGGGAACTCGATCGACAAGTCGAGATGGCGATGGCCGTCATGAATCTGCCCCCCGGCGATTCCACCGTGACCACGCTCTCGGGCGGTGAACGCCGACGCGTCGCGCTCTGCCAACTGCTGATCCGCCAGCCCGACCTGCTGCTGTTGGACGAACCGACCAACCACCTCGACGCCGAATCGGTCTCCTGGCTCGAACAACACCTCGCCAAGTACCCCGGCACCGTCGTCGCGGTGACCCACGACCGCTACTTCCTGGACAACGTCGCCCAGTGGATCCTGGAAATCGACCGCGGCCGCGGCATTCCGTTCGAAGGCAACTACACCGCATGGCTGGAAGCGCGCCAGAAACGGATGCAGTTGGAACAACGCCAGGCCAAAGCACGCGAACGCACGCTGGCCAACGAATTGGAATGGATCCGGATGAGCCCCAAAGCCCGCCAGGCGAAAAGCAAGGCGCGGATCAAGGCCTACGAGGATTTGGCGGCCGAGAAATTCGAGGATCGGCCCGACGAGTTGGAGATCCAGATTCCGTCCAATCGTCATCTCGGCGAACTGGTCATCGAAGGCAAGAACATTCACAAGGCGTTCGGCGACAAGGTCTTGATCGATGACCTGTCGTTCCGCTTGCCCGCCGGTGGCATCGTCGGCGTGATCGGCCCCAACGGAGCCGGCAAGACGACGCTGTTCAAGATGCTGACCGGGCAGGAACCGGCCGATGAAGGTCAGTTCCGCGTCGGCGAGACGGTTGACTTGGGCTACGTCGACCAAAGCCGCGATTCGCTGGCCGACGACAACACCGTGTTTGAAGAAATCAGCGGCGGCACCGAGACGATCGTACTGGGAGGTCGCAACGTCAACGCGAGGGCCTATGTCTCGCGTTTTAATTTCAAAGGCCCCGACCAGGAAAAGAAAGTCGGCAAACTGTCCGGTGGTGAACGCAACCGAGTCCACCTGGCAAAACTGTTGCGACGTGGATGCAACGTGCTGCTGCTGGACGAACCGACCAACGACCTCGATGTCGACACGCTGCGTGCGTTGGAAGAAGCGATCATACATTTCGCCGGCTGCGTCGTCGTCACTTCGCACGACCGCTGGTTCCTTGATCGCCTCGCAACGCATATCCTTGCATTCGAAGGCGACGGCAAAGTCACGTGGTGCGAAGGCAACTTCGAAGTCTACGACCGGGGGCTGCGCGAGCGGATGGGCGAGGACCCAAACGAAATCAAACAGGCCCGCTACAAGAGCATCCATGCCGGTTGAACCACCGGTCGGCCAATCCGCCGACACGCCGAACACCTTGATTCCCCAATCAGTCATGCCGCCGATGCGGCAGTTCCCTTTTTTCCCGAACCAAATTTAGCTATGACCATTCTTCGTATCGGAACGAACGAAAAGTACTCCAACAATTGGGAAGACATTTTTGGCGGCAAGCAGAAAAAGGCGGGCAAAAAGAAAGCCGCCAAAAAGGCCGGCAAGAAAAAGGCCGCCGCCGCCGACGTGACCGCAAAGAAGCCGGCGAAAAAGAAAGCCGCCAAGAAGACGGCAACGAAAGTCGTCGCCAAGAGCGTGACCGCCCCGAAAAAGAGCGCCAAGAAAAAGAGCGTCAAAAAGAAAAAGACGACCAAAAAGTGACCCCCCGGTGAGGCCGGTTCCTGTCGAATTCGGCCCACCGTTGTTTGTCCTCTGATTCGGTGAGTCGCCCCACTTTTTGCTGCCCCCACCCCATGTCCAATCTTCCACCACCGGAATCGATCTGCGATTCGCTCAAGCGGTTGGCGGGGTACCTGAATTTCTCCAGCGGCAGCAGCGATCCCAAGATCGCTGCGCTCTGGAACGAAGCGTATTGCCACGCCAGCCAAGGCAATCCCCTGACGGGAACGCCGGCTTGGCTCGTGCTCAATAACTGGATCGAGCAAACCTTGGTCACGCTGGCCGAGTCGACGTCCGCGTTTGCCGACATCACCCAGGCACGCGAAGTCTCACGGCTGTTGCTCAGCGAGTTGCTGCCGGCCTACATGGACTACCACCGGGACTTGCTGTTCCACCAGGAACCCGAAGTCCTGTTCAACGGGTTCTTCTTGGCCCGGGCCGCAGAATCGTTGTTGCGACTGTACAGCGAACAGGACGCGTCGGCCGACGAGGACGCAAAGTCCGACTTGGTCTATCAGGCGATTGGTGAACTCAATGACTTCGTCGGGTATCGCCCCGTCGCGGTGTTGGAAAACCGGCGATGCCAGCCCTACCCGAACGAATTCGTTCGCCCGATCCCGCTCTATGTCCGCGGGGCCGGCGTCTCGGCGGGCCCCTATTCCGAGCTGATCACGCAAACGATCCAGATCCTGCAAGACAGCGACCCTGACGTCCTCCGCAGCGCCTCGTTCGAGTTCGAACAACTCGCCGAATTGTCGCTCGACCCGCGGGCCTATGATTTCGATCATCCGGTCAATCGACGCCCCAACTATCACTTCGGTGGCTGGGACGAACGCAGCGTCAATCCCGAAGGGTATTACGATCGGTTCGTGCTGCGGCAGGTCACGCTCGATTCGCTACTGAAACGGGTCAGCGATCAAGAACAGGTCGAAATCCAAGGACTGGCCCCTGACGAATTGATGACCGAAGCGGCGACGGTTTTGGCCGGCACGATCCTGATGGCCAGCGGCATCAGCGGTTGGGGACCGACGGCTTATTCCAGCGATGTCACGCTGAGCACGTTGATGAAACCGATCGCGGAATATCGCGACGCGTTTTACTTGGACCGGCTGAGCAAACTGACCGGTGACCATCGCGAACGATTGGACGCCGAACAACAGGTTCGCCGGCAACCCTTTGGTGCGGCCCGCCAAAACTTGAACGCCGCATTGGCCGAACGCCGTGCCGCGCAGGTCCAACATGTCCAATTGGCGCGGCTGTACGCCCGCATGGGATACCCCGACGCCGCGGGACGACAAATCGACGTCGTTCCGGCCGCCTCGGCGCGGATGATTTGCCGCATCGACTGCGAAACCACGCTGGGTCTGCGCGCCCTGCGGTTCGGCAAGCTCGACCAGGCGATGGAAGTGCCGCAGCGCGTCTATGACTTGATCAAACGGGCCATCAAGTGCGGCGCCCTGGCCGATCCCTGGGACTTGATCGGTTTTGCCGGCCAATTCAGCTTGCACCCCAGTCCCGAATGCAGCGTTCACGATTCTCGCGCCGATGATCTGCTGTACTTGATCGACCAGCTGTTCAGCTACATGGCCAAGGTCTGGAGCGAAGCGGCGGCACGCAACGATGCCGCGGCTTACGATTCGATCAGCAAGCTCTACCGCGAAGTCGCCGAGTGGTGGCGTCAATTCGGTGCCCACACGGTCGAATCGCTCGAAGCGGCCGATCCGCTGGAATCCTACGATTCGGCGCGTCTGGTCGCCCAAGCCCTGCGCGTCTGGCACGAAGGCGGTGCGGCCGCCGGCGACGTGAAATTCTGGGCGCCCCACGCCGAGTTCTTCGATTCCCCCCGAGCCTATTCGCTGGTGATCTCGGCGCTGTTGGAACGCTACGATTTCCTGCCCGCGATGGCACTGCTGATTCACTGGCTCGGCAACGCCAATGAAATCGGACTTCGCCAAGGCGGCAACTCGTTGCCGCGATTGGCCGAGCGCTGGCTGATGCGATTGCGTGGCCAGTTCGAAGACGAATCTCAGGACGATGTCCAACGCGCCGGTTGCGAGACGTCGGAGATTTGGCCGTTGGCACGCAAGTGTTTCGATTACTTGGAAGCCAACGCCGAAGATTTTTGGTCGGCCCCCCGCTTCGAACTCGCTGACAACGCAAAACCACCCCGCGACTGGGAACGCGAACTCGCCGGTGAAACCCCGGACGATGAAGACGACTCCGAATCCGGCGGGTTGTACGACGCCGCTTACGACGGCGTTTCCTATCGCGACACTACCGACGACGGAATCGACGGCGCGATTTTCGAATATTCCGGCGACGGAAGCCGCGACGAACTGGAAGCCGAATGGAAACGGCTGGTCGATCGGCTCACCTTCCTGCAATCGCTCGCTCGCATGTGGTCGGTCGCTGCCGATATCGTCATCACCGACGACCAAGACGACGCCGAACGTGCCCAAGACCAACTGGTCGCGCTTCGCGATTGGTCCCAACGGGCCAAGGTCAACCGGATCGGACTGCTGGAACTGCTCGATGCCGTCCGCGAGTACAAGATCACGCCCGGCGGCAGCGACAAGGAGTCGATGCGAGACTACGATCGCTCACGGGTGCTGCGTGATTCGCTGATGGAACGGATCATCGGCACGGCGGTCGAAATGTCCGACGCGCGGCGATTGATCTGCGGCGCGATCATCGCCCACGTCGGCCGCCATGAATCGCTCCGTCCCGATGCCGAGCACAGCGAATCGTCGACCGATCAGGTGGCCGGCGAAGAAGCGGGTCTGGACGAGATGTCCGACGACGACGTCCAAGCGGTCAAACTGTATGCGTCATTGATCGCCGGCGATGCCGAATCGACTCGCAAACTGTTCCCCGAATACGTCGACGCGATCAGCAGCGAAAACCTGCTGTACATTCCCATCTCGCGCGGCGGCGACCCGGTCAAAATCTATCTGGCCCGATTGCGTCAACGCGTGCTGCGTCACCTGATGCACTGGCTGCCACGCCGCGGACTGGTCAGCGAAGCGTGCCGCTTGATCGAAGTGTCGCGTTTGATGGAACAGCAAAACAGCGTCGGTATCGGCGCGGTCACGGAATTTGACAGCCTATTCCGTGACGGGTTCACGGCTTTGGTCGACGCGTTGACCGCCGCGGTGCGGCAAGACCGCGACTACGAAGAACTCAACCGAGACGAAACCGCGATCGGCGAAGTTTTGATTCCGCTGGTCGAACGATTGACCGAAACGATGCTCGGATCTTGGCTCGCCCACAGCCAAACGCTGCGTTTGTCGCCGCTCGAAACGGTCAACGACCGCCAAAGCTGGGAACGACTGGTCGAGTTCATTCGCCGCTACGGGGACCCGATTTTCACCCAAGTGTTTTTGCAACTCGGCAACGTCCGCGCGATCCTGCACCAAGGCGTCTCGGACTGGCTGCAACGGGTGATCGACGAAGACGACGCCCAGATCGCCGACATGCAACTGTTCGAGGATCTGCGGAATGGAAAACTGTCCATGAACCAAGCCAATCGTTGGATCACGCTGGTCTACGAAACGCTGATCGATCATCACGCCGAATACCAAGATTACAACAGCACGACGACGCAAAGCGATCGCGGTGATCTGGTTTACATGTTCATGGACTTCCTCCGTCTGCGGGCCAGCTATGAACGCATCGCGTGGAACTTGAAACCCGTCATGTGGGCGCACGAAGTGCTGGTCGGAAACGGACTGGAAAACGCGGCGATGATGTGGCGCCGCAGTTTGAGTGAACGAATCGGCGCCGAGGCCGAGAAGTTCGTCATGCGGCTTCGCAAGATGCAAAAGAACTACTCGATGCGCATGCCCACCGTCGCCGATCGCATCCTGGAACGCTTCGTCCAGCCGATGACGATCGCGCGGATGCGCGCCCTGGTCCAACCCGCGATGCGGGACGCCGAAGCCGGCCGCGAAAGTTCGCGATTTGAATTGCTGGAAGCAGAAGCCGAGTTGCTGGCCCGCACGCCGACCGGTGCCGGGTTGGACGTGCCCGCTTGGCTGGCGGCCTTGGAAGAAGAGGTCGAGCAACTGGCCAAACGCAGCGCCAGCAGCGAGATCGATCCCGAGTCATTGATGACCATCCCGATCGTTCCGCTGGCCATCGACGACCTGAACAATCAACTCGACGTCGCCCAGTCCCAAGGCCGCCGACTACCACACATGCGGTCCAAAGAGTAACCGTCAAAAGCTCAACAACGGCTAGCTCCACTCGAGCGTAGCTATCTGCGCCGGGAGGCGGAACTCCGGCGCTTTCCAGAAGGTCTCTTGGACGACGTGCCAGGATGTTGGTCAAAAAATGTGTTGGTCATAAAATGTGAGCGCCCCGACTCCTTGCCCACCCTCGTCTCACGCATTCACATTTTCTGACCAATCCATCTTTTGACCCTATGCCCTCGCCATCCTGAGTGCGTTGGCCGCAGGCTGAACCATTGCGTTCTATCAGGGATTCAAGCGCGAAGCAGTTAGAGAATTCGATTCTGGCATCATCTTCGGCGTGACCGACGCCTTGAGGCTTTTTCAGACAGAAACTCGTGTCAAAGATTGCGCAACTCGGCTGACACCGCGTGCCGGCAAACTAAAATCAGGCGACGTTCAGTCGGCACGTCCGCCGCTACCGCCGCCCCAAACCAACCGGTGATGGCGGTCGCGGAACTTCATTTTTGTACAGCAGTAATGTTTGAGTGCTAGAAGACACATCTCAAGGTCGCCCCACGGTAACGATCAGCCGGCGAACTCCTTGGTTCCTTGCCCTGATCGCGGCAATTTTTCTGGTTTTGACGGCCGCGGCCCATCTGATCTTCGGTCCAGAGACATCGTCGTTGATGGGGTTTCGCCAACTGGTTGACGTGGATGCCGAGGGCAATTTGCCGACCTGGTTCTCAGCCGCGTTGTTGCACTTTGCCGCGCTCGTGGCGTGGTCCATTTCACCCCGGGACAAAGTAGAAAACCGACTCAGCTGGCAAGCGATCGCGGTTTTATTGTTGTTGATGGGAATCGATGAAATCGCGTCAATCCATAATGCCCCCAGCCGCATCGTCGGTGAGTTATTCGGGAACCGCAGCGGCATCATGATGAATGCCTGGGTCATCCCGGCTAGCATTCTCTGTCTGGTTGTCGCCATTTTTTTTGTTCGATTCCTGACACGACAGCCGAAGTGGCTGGCCATCGGATTGATCACCGCCGCAGGACTTTTCGTTTTTGGTGCCATCGTGCTGGAAATGGCCAGCACCTACGTCGAATACCAAACGGCGGGTCACGATTACGATGGCGAAACGCACTACTCGTTGACCTTTGAACTGATTGCGGTCGGCGAAGAGTTGTTTGAGTATGCCGGCGTGATCCTGACCATCAGCTTGTTGTTACGTCGCGGCCGAGAAGTGAATGCGGAGATCGGCCTGACCGTCTAGGACCGAGCCGAGGCGAAAAAGGGTCAGGAGCCTTTTTGGTACTCTGGGCAACTGACGTTTGCCTATTCTTCCTAAAAGGCTCCTGACCCTTTTTTGCACCGGCAGGCCCTGAGCCTGCATGCGGCCGGAGACTGCTACTCGGGGCGCGCACAACGATTTATATTGTCATGATTCACACGCCGAACCTGGAATATTGCCCCCCTGCTTCCTCTTTTCCCCCCCGAGCCACTCACATGCCCGACACACCCGTTCATCTTGCCGTTGACTTGGGAGCCTCCAGTGGCCGCGTGATTGCCGGACGCATCGACGGCGGAAAGCTACAGCTGGAAGAGGTGCATCGTTTCGCCAACGATCCGGTGACGATTCAAAATTCGCTGCAGTGGAACGTTCACGGTTTGTGGGCCGAAATCCTGGAAGGGCTGCGGATCGCGGCGACTCGCTTCGAGTCGATTCGATCGGTCGGCGTCGATACCTGGGGCGTCGACTATGTCTTAGTCGACGACAACGACCAGATCGCGGCGCCGATTCGGCACTACCGCGACGCCCGCAACAACGGCATGGTCGAACGCGCCTTTGAGATTCTCGGCGGTGCCGAACAAGGGCGTCGACGGATGTTCGAAGCGACGGGATTGCAGTTCATGCAAATCAATTCGGTCTTTCAACTGCTTTCGGCCGTCACCCACAACGAACGGTCACTGCAAATTGCCGACGGCTTCATGATGATGGGCGACTTCTTTCACTGGTTGCTCTCGGGCAAACGCAGCATCGAAGCCACCAACGCCTCCACCAGCCAGATGCTCGATCCCCGAACGGGCCGGTGGCAGACGGAGATGATCGAAGCACTCGGCATTCCGACCAAGCTGCTCGGTCCCGTTTCCTTGCCCGCGACGACCTTGGGCAATGTTCAACCCTCGGTTGCCGAGGTGACGGGTTTGCAAGATGTCGCCGTCGTCTTGCCGGCCACGCACGACACCGCGTCGGCGGTGCTGGCGGTGCCGGTCGACGGTTTCGCGCCCGAAAAGCCAGATTGGTGCTACATCAGCTCCGGGACTTGGTCCCTGATGGGCTGTGAATTGGCGTCACCACGCGTCACCCAGCGGTGTTCGGAATTCAACTTCACCAACGAAGGCGGCGTGGGCGGCAGCACCCGTTTGCTGAAGAACCTCGGCGGCTTGTGGATCTTTCAACAGCTTCGCAAGTCCATGCAACGCCGCGGAAACGAGGTGACGTGGGAATCGATGGTCACCCAAGCCGAGTCGGCGGCACCGTTTCAGTTGTTGATCGACCCGGACCATCCGGATTTCGCCGCTCCGACCGACATGCTTGATGCGATCGAAGAGTTTGCGACGAAAACGGGACAGCCGAAACCGGATTCCGAGGGCGGCTACTATCGCGCCTCATTGGAAGGCTTGGCGTTGCGGTACCGAGTATGTTTGGGAATGTTGGAGCAGCTCGTCGACAACCGGATCGAGACGATTCATATCGTCGGCGGCGGAACGATGAACGAGCTGCTGTGCCAGATGACCGCCGATGCCTGCAATCGAACCGTGATCACCGGGCCGGTCGAAGCGACGGCGATCGGGAACCTGTTGATGCAAATGGTGGGCACCGGAGTGATCGGCAGCGGCAATCCACAGGAACTCACCACCGCAGTCCTCCAGTCCCGCAAACTGGTGCGAGAGAGTTTTGCGGTGAAGACCTACACGCCACAAAATGCGGCCCAATGGGACGAGCCCGCCGAGCGCTTCGTCGGCCTGGCCGATTGATGCATCCGGCTCCGCGGGAGAACCAGCCGATGGGAGTCCCAAGCAAAGACTCGATCCGCCGCGCCGCAGCCGCTGCACGACGCGTTCAAGATGACAAAGAACGGCTCAGCCGCCAGATCACCGACCGACTGCAATCGATGCCGCAGTATGCCGCGGCCGGCTGCGTGCTGTGGTACGTCCACGTGCGGGACGAAGTCCGCACCGAACAGGCGTTGCAGGACGCGCTGCGGGGAGCCCGGCGGTCGGGCAAAAAGATCGTGGTGCCGTATTGTGTCGGCGAGCACCTGCATCTGTTCGATTTGCGCGGGTGGGACGATCTGTCACCCGGGGCATTCGGCATCTTGGAACCGCGTCCCGAGCGACGCGGCCGAGCGGACCGCTCGGTTGCCGCGACGGAACTGGATTTGATCGTGGTTCCGGGTGTTGCCTTTGACCCCGACGGGGGGCGGCTGGGGCATGGTCGCGGATTTTACGACCGTCTGTTGGCCGGCGTGCGGGCTGAAACGGTGCTCGTCGGGGTGGCCTTTGAGTGCCAGATCGTGCCACACGTCCCGCTGGACGATCATGACGTCTCGATGGATTGGGTGGTCACCGAGAAGCGATTGATGGGCTGTCAGGGCGGTCCCCGGGTCCGCGCTGGGGACGAACATTGGTAGGCTTTCCTTTTGAACGTCTTTATTCACTTGGCAATTTTAGGATGCCGTCTGTGCCGTACGCCCAAATTGGCCCTATCGCCGTTCATTTACCGGAAAAGGTAGAAACCAACGAGGAGCTTCAGCGGGAATTCCCGAGGTGGGATTTAGCGCTGATTGAAGAGAAAACGGGGATTCGCCAGCGCTACATTGCCGCCGAGAACGAGACATCGAGCGACTTGGCGGTGGCCGCGGCCGAGAAACTGTTTGCGGAACAGCAAATCGACCCGAACTCCATCGATTTCGTGCTCTTTTGCACACAAACGCCCGACTACCCGCTGCCGACGACCAGCTGCCTGATCCAGGATCGGCTCGCGCTTCCGACGCACTGCGGGGCATTGGATTTCAACCTCGGCTGCAGCGGCTACGTTTACGGACTGGCCGTCGCCGATGGTCTGATCCAAAGCGGGGTGGCCAAGCGAATCCTGTTTCTGACCGCAGAAACGTACACCAAATACATCGACCCGGCGGACCGCAGTTTGCGAACAATTTTCGCCGACGGAGCCGCGGCGACGTTGGTCACCGCCGGCGACACGCCCTCCTTGCGAGGGTTCAAATTCGGCAGTGACGGCAGCGGTGCGGACATGTTGATCGTCGGCGACGGCGGCGCCCGAGCCCCCGACGACGCGATCCCACCGCGACATCGCAAACGCTGGAAAAGCCGTCTGTACATGGACGGGCCGAGCCTGATCAATTTCACCGTCGACGCCGTGCCCCAATTGATCGAGCAAGTTTTGCAGCAAGAGCAGCTGACCGACGCCGATATTTCGCAATACTTAATGCATCAGGCGACCTGGAAAATGCTCGACGAGCTGCGAATTCGACTGGATCTGGCGCCCGAGCGGCTTCCGATCGAGTTGGCGGACATCGGCAACACCGTCTCGTGCACGCTGCCGATCCTGATCGACCAGCTGCGCAAGTCTGGTCGACTGGACCGCGAATCCGTTAACATGCTGATCGGCTTCGGTGTCGGCCTGTCCTGGGCAGGCTGCGTCTGGCAAGATCTGGCGGGCTGAATTGCGGGCTGAATTGCGGGCTGAACAATGGCGTTGTGACCGTCACCCGAGAAGCGACCATGTCTGGTCCACAAAGTATCGGGTCCGACTGAACAGGTAGCATCCAACCATGGTCGAATTCTTAAGCGGAAAACTGCTCATCGCGTCGCCGTATCTAAACGACCCGAACTTTTTGCGCAGCGTCGTCTTGATTGTCAGCCATGACGAGGAGGGGGCGTTCGGCCTGTCGCTCAATCGGCCCACCGACCAACGGCTCAGCCAAATCGTGGAACTGTCGATGCCGCAGGGTTCGGTCCGCGACGATGACTTGATTTTCGAAGGTGGTCCGGTCGACGGCCCGCTGTTGGCGTTACACGATTTGGTCGGAATCGGCTCACCGGTCGGCCAAAATTCGTCCGGGTTATGGCTGACCGGTGAAGAAGACCACCTGCGGTTGCTGTTGTCGCGTGTCGATGCCCGCGTCCGATTCGTGTCGCAGTATTCGGGTTGGGGCCCGGGTCAATTGGATCACGAAATGCAGTGCGGGGGCTGGTTGGTCGGCGCGGCCAAAGCCGACGTGGTGTTCGATGACCCGGAACAGGTTTGGGAGTCGGCGGTCAAACGCTGCGGCCACGAAATCCTTTCTTCACTCTCGCCCGGATTGCGTTTCAACGATCCGTCGGTGAATTAAAGCGGTCGGGCGAATGCGGCGTTTTGTAATCGGAGACATTCACGGCTGCGACAAGGCACTACGAACGCTGATCGAATGCATCGCGCCGGAGCCGGACGATGAGCTGATTTTCCTGGGCGACTACGTCGATCGCGGCCCGGACAGCCGTGGCGTGATCGACCAGTTGATCGAACTGCAATCGCGTTGCCGTGTCGTCGCGCTGCGTGGCAACCATGAGATCATGCTGTGCGGCGTCGCCTTCGGTGGGCTCGACGGGGAGATGTGGTTGGCCGCCGGTGGCAAGGCGACCGTGACCAGCTACGGCGGATCGCTCGACAAGATTCCCGCCGCCCACAAAAAGTTTCTGCTGTCGTTGCTTCCGCACTACGAAACGCAACAGTCGATCTTCGTGCATGCCTGTTACGATGCGCGAACGCCGATGGACCAACAGCCCGAAGAGCTGCGTTACTGGACCCACCTGAACACCACGCCGGGCCCGCACTTTTCGGGCAAAAAAGTCTTCGTCGGGCACACGCCTCAGCCCACCGGCGTGGTGCTCGATCTAGGCTACCTGGTCTGCGTCGACACCTATTGCTTCGGCAACGGCTTTTTGACCGGTATGAACGTGGCCACCAATGAGATCATCCAAGTGGACAAAAAGGGGTTCCGCCGGCGAGTCCCGGCGGCGGCGTTTTTGCTTTTCGTCGCCGATGCGTTCAAATTTGTCCACCGATTGATCACCAAACGCCGCCGAGTGGAACTGCCAATCCCCGCCGAACCTCTCAACGCGCCGAAACCCGGCGATCAACCGGAGTGATGAGCAACACGTCACCAGACGGCACAGCAGAGGGTTCCACTGCGATGCCGACACGCTCCGGCGGCATCGCCGTCGCGCCCGCGCACCAACCACCCGGCCCGTCGCGACCGACAGAAGCGACGGCAGATTCATTCCCCCGCGTCGGCTATCAACCGCGTTCGGGCATGATCGTGACCGGCATCGCGTTCGTGTTCCTCACCGTGTGGTTGACCACGCTGTTGGATGCGGGCACGACCGAAACACTCGTCGCGACCGCTGCGAGTTGCTTTCTGGCCGGCACCGCGCTGGTCATCAACAACCTGCTTCGCTGGGAGAACGCAGAGAACGCCTACGAGAAACAACGCTTGAGTGCGGTGACTTGGAACGCGCGATTTCGAAAGCTGCATTCTGAATCGACACGCACCGCCGCGGTCTTGTCACACATGTCCGATGGGATCGTGATGTTGTCCCCCAAGACCGAGATCCTGCTGATCAACGAAGCGGCGGCGCGGTTGTTGGCGATCCCGGTCGATAGCGTCTACTTGGGGCGTCGTCTGGCAGAACTCGTTCGCGTGCCCGAAATCATTCGCGCCACTGGAAAGGCTCAACGTGACAACGTCGATCAAAACGTCTCCGTCGAAATCGTCGACGGCTCCATCGTTCGACCGGTTGCCGTCCGCATCAGCCGGATCCATGACGCCGATCCGCCGCACCTGTTGCTCGTCTTTCGCGACGAAACCGACGCCCATCGTGTCGAAGCGATCCGGCGCGAATTCATCGCCAACGTTTCGCATGAACTGAAAACCCCGTTGGCGGCCATCAAGGGGTATGCCGAAACCGTGGAATTGGCGATCGAGGACGACCCCGAAGCGGCCAAGCACTTCATCGCCCAAATCGACACGCAATGCTTGAGACTGGAAGACCTGATCGCGGACATGATGCGATTGGCCCGCGCCCAATCCGGCAAGGGCACGCTGATGGTCCAGACGATCGATCTGGAGAAAGTGATCCGGCAGGCCTTCAGCTCGTTTCAGCCGGTCGCCGCGGCCAAGCAAATCGAATTGACCCTGCGTCCCAGCGGTGCCCCGGTTCACGTCCTGGCCGACGAAGAAGCCGCCTTGGCGATCACCCAAAACCTGATCAGCAATGCGATTCGGCACACCGATGCCGGCGGGCACGTCACCGTGTCTTGCCGCCAAGAGAACGAGGGTTGGATGATGGCCGTGGAAGACGACGGCGTCGGCATCGCACCGGAGTTCCAGGAGCGGATCTTTGAACGGTTCTATCGCGTCAAACGGGCCCGCAAGGCGGTCGACGGGGGGACCGGAATCGGCTTGGCGATCGTCAAGAATCTGACCCGGGCCCTGGGGGGCACGGTTTCGGTGACCAGCAGCCCCGGGGAGGGGGCGACGTTCGAAGTCTGGCTGCCCAAACCCTGATTCCCGCCACGCCTTCACCAAAGCTTCATGGTGAAAAAGTGCTTCAGTAGGGTGTACTTTTCAGGTAATTTCACCAGGATGTCGTTTTGCGAGCTGTCCGCCCGCCGACCGCCCCAAACGCGGAAACGGCGGCCAGCCTCGTTTCGAGATTTGTCCGCATGGATCCAGTCAAACGCTGAGGCATGTCCACCAATACCAAGGTTTTGGTCGTCGAAGATTACAGCCCGTTGGCGGAGTCGCTCGAGTACCAACTCAAACGAGCCGGCTACGAAGTCTATCGCGCCAGCGACGGACGCGAGGGCGTCGATCAGGCGAAACTCTATCTTCCCGATCTCGTCATCCTGGACATCGATCTGCCGATCCTCGGTGGCATCGAAGTCTGTAAACAATTGCGCGCCGATCCCAAGACGCGGGAAACGCTGATTCTGATGGTGACCGCGATGGGCGAAGAATCAGATCAGGTGGTCGGGTTCGCCGTCGGAGCCGATGACTACGTCGTCAAACCCGTCGAAAGCTATAAGGTGCTGCTGCAACGAATCAAAGCGTTGCTGCGTCGACGCGAACCGATCTTGGACGACCATGAATCGGTCAGCCACCAAAACGTGACCGTCGATCGACGACGCTTCGTGGTCACGGTCGAGGAGTCACCGCTGAAGTTGACCAAGAGCGAATTCCGACTGCTCGACGCCTTGATCCGACAACCCGGACGCGCCTTCGGCCGGAGCGAACTGGTCGACGCCGCCTTGGGCGAAGACACGGTTGTCCTGGATCGCACCATCGATGTTCATGTCCGCGCGCTCCGCAAAAAAATGGGAACCGCCGCCGACTTGATCGAAACCGTTCGCGGTGTCGGCTACCGTTTCAAAGAGTAACGCAGCGCGACAAACGGGGTGTTTTTTGTTAGCGGTAGGGCGCGAGCCCTCCGGTTTTTCACGGTGTTTTTAAAGCGTAACCGGACGGCTCGCGGGCCGTCGGTTTAGTCGGGTTCTGCTAACACCTTTGGGCGTTTAGGCCGCTGCGTGGGACGTGTCCTGCTCTGTGGCGTCACCAGCCGGCCGCCGGCGTCGACGTGGTTCCGATTCGGGTTGCATCTTGTCAAACAAGTTGCCCAGCAACCGAGGGTGCAAACACACAGACGCCCAAATCAATCCGAACGCCGCACCACCCAGGATGTCGCTGGGAAAGTGGGCCATGCTCGCCAACCGTTGCAACCCGGTCCCCAAGCAGATCGCCGCGAACAGCCAGCGGCCGCGGGGCAACACCATCCACAACCCAACCGTCAACGCAGTGGCCGTCGCCATGTTCCCACTGGGAAAGGCGCGCGTGCTGGCATCAAACGTGGCGACTTGGGAAAGCGTCCAGTCGAACGCCCACAGCCACGCCGAATCGATCGACGCGACGTCCAAGTTCAATCCCGACGGACGCGGACGCAAAACAAACATCTTTGCCAACGTCGCAATCGCTCCGGCACCGATCGCCAGCGTCGCCAGGCGAGGCAAATGCCAGCGACACTGGGGAGCCATCAAAAAGATCCCGAACAGCACCAGAAAGACACCGCTGCCGTGCGAGAAGATCTGCATCAATTCCAATCCGTTGCGAAACTCGCGGGGCAACGGATCACTCGAAAACCACCGCGCCACGGAGATGTCGATCAACGTGATCATCGGCACCGACAGCAACAGCATTCCGGCGAACCAGAGCAGGGCGCTGACCCGAAACGCAGCCACAGACCCGTCGGTCTGCGGATAGACCAAACGCAAGCTTGCATCGCCCACCGCGGGTTCGGACCGCGGTGTCGGCCGGCCGGGTTCATCGCCGCTGGGGGTCTCGTGGAGTGGTGCTGCAGATCGCATGAGGAAGGCAACTCTCGGGCGTTGAGCGGTGTCCGTGAAACATCGGTTCGTGAAACAGGATCGCCGGGTGCCAACCAAGTCGCGACCGGCAATCCTCGTTCAACGTCGGACACTAGCGAAATCTCCTCCCAGAATGAAAGACGCATTTTCACACCGCCCGGAACACCAGCCGGGAACCGAAAGAATCCGTTTGAGCAGTTTTAGTCAACTTTGACGGTTGCGTTGACGATGACGACGGTAGACAGGGCGTGCCAGCAGGTAGGGCGTCCCGGTCGCCTGTTGTTGGATTAGATCACAAGGCGTGCGAAAGCTTTTTGCAAAGGAATTCGCAAGCGATTTCGTTTCAGGGATGAATCACGATGTCACGCGTGTTGGGCTTGTTACTCGTTGGATGGATCACCGTCTCGCTGACCGGATGCGTCGGACCGATGGGAGCCGGCTGCTGCGGCACGTCGATCGGACCGGGATGGGGCAGCAGTTGCGACGCCGGGTGCAGCGACTCCTCTTGCGGCAGCTGTAATGCGTGCACCGGATGCGGCGAGCTGTACGTCGATCCATGGATCAACCATCCGGCCGACTGCGTCGACCCCTGCGATGCCTGTGGCAACTACAACGGGCAAAGCTGTGGCAAGTGCCGCAGTGTGTTCGCAGGCTTCCGAACGCTTTGGGGATACCGCTGCGGCTGCGACCCGGGTCCGATCTCCACAACGCGACGCGGATTCGCCCCGACGTGTGCAAGCGGATGCGATGGCTGTGACAGCTGCGGCATCGAGCCGGCATGCGGTTGCGAGGGCTCATGCGACTGCCCCGTCATTGAGCCGGGCTGTGGTTTCGAACCGGCCTGTGGGATTGAACCCGGCTGTGGCTTTGAACCGGCCTGCGGCTTTGAACCGGCCTGCGGATGTGAAGGCCCTTGCAGTTGCGAACCGGCGTGCGGATGCGAAGGCGGTTGCAACTGCGGCGGAGCCATCAGCGAAAGCTATGGGCCACCGACAGGTGAAATCATCATCGAGTCACCCGGTCAGGCCGCCTATCCTGTTCACGAACAACCCTACGCCCCGCAACGCACGCGAAAGATTTTCAATCCCCGCACCGAGACCGCATCCCGCGGTGGATTCTTGAATGAGTACCGACGCTAACGCAGCGGAAGGCGATAAGCAGTCGCGGCGTTCTTCCAATAGTAGTGCTCTCGGGCATCTTGGCCTTTTTCACTGATGAACCGATCCACCAGCCGCATGAAGCTTGCATAAGAACCGGTGTGCTTCGTGACGGGCCAATTGCTACCGTAGATCAGGCGCTCCTTCCCAAAGTTCTTCCAGAGCAAATCGAGAACGGGTTGGTAGTGATCGATCGACTGTGGGGCAGGCTGTGGGACGGATCGCTGGTACAGGCCGGATATCTTGCAGTAGACGTTTTTGTTCTGTGCCAGGTTTTCAACGGCGGCGATCCATTCTCGCTGAGGTCGCTTTCCGTCAAAGTTGTAACCCAGGCAATGGTTCACCACGATGCGGAGACGAGGGATCTTGCGGGCAACGCCATCGATCGTCTCGATTCCGGGTATTCCGCCACTGTTGGTGAGGTAGTCCATCGCCAGGTCATGCTCGGCAAGCAACGCCAGATTTTTGAGCACGATTTCATCCGAGAAATCGATCGGTTTTGTTCCGCGTGGACGCACGCCGACGAATCGGCGGTCTCGCTTGAGCGTCACCAACTGGTCTTCGAAGTCCTCGCGATAGACATCAATGTTCCCGACAAGCCCCAGGTAGAAGTCGTCACCGGCGACGAGGTCAAGGACCCACCGATTGTCCGCCAGATGTTTGCTTGCTTCAACGATCACGACTCCCGTCACCCCAGAGGCTTTGGCGACCCTGGAATACTCCGCGGGCAGATGCGGTTTGTAGAGCACTCTGTCATCTTTTGGTGGCCACGAGATTTCAATATCGCGAGTGGTGTCGTAGAGATGGATGTGGGTGTCGATCAGGTGTTTCACAGGAGCGAGATCTTGCGCCTTTGACGCGTGTGCCCCGATGCAGAGCACCAAAAGAATAAGCGGTAGTCGTTTCATCGTATTAGCTGTGGCTCGGGCAGCCCCGTTCGACGGGTATCAAATTCTCGATTTCGCACGTGGAATTGCATTCCAGTCCATTGTTGACGAATACCGGCCGGCGAGCCACCCTGGGCGTGACATCGAAGCCATACGGAGTACTACGAGCCCGGCGTGACGTTTGTCTTGAACCGATCAATCGCCTGCTTCATGGACCGTGTCACTTCGGGATGCTGGTCTGCCACGCTGGTGGTTTCTTGCGGATCAAGCTCAAGATTGAACAGTTGAACGTTTTCTTCCTTGACGATCATTTTCCAATCGCCGCGCCGCATCGCCGTTCCGAGTTTGGGTTCGTATCCGAAGAAGATGTCCCTGTCCGGAAAGTCTTTTTGCTCAAGCAGGTGCATCTTGAAACTCGCCCCGTCCAGATTCTCCGGGTTATCTTTCGAAACGCCGGCGATATCGGTGAGTGTGGGGAACAGATCGAAGCCAACGATCAACTTATCAGATCGGCTCCCCGCCTTGATCTTGCCCGGCCACCACGCGACGGCCGGTACGCGGTGCCCACCTTCATAATGGCTGAACTTGCCACCACGCAACCGACGAAACGCTTTCGGGCTCATCCCCACTGCACCGTTGTCGGACTGCAGACCGAGGAGTTGGTGTGGAAGTCGGTGAATACCATCCCCTGTTTCGCCATCTGCTCGATCCGCGGAGTCTTGACCCAGCCGTCGTACAAGGCCATATCGCAACAGCCCAGGCCATCGGCCAGGATGACCACGATGTTAGGCCGCGTCTCGGCGCGAGCCGAATCGGTCGAGACGACACAGCAGAAACAAGTCAACCAGCAGGCGAGCAGACGCAACATGAGAAATGGTCGTATACGGAAAAATGAGAAGTGACTTTCAACGGCACTATCCCAGGAACTGCTCGATCGGCCCCTTCTGATCGATCGTCAGCGCGACATCGAGAGCTCCGTAATGATTGATCGGATTCCCGTACGCATTCAGAATCGTCGTGTACCAGTTCCCGAGGGTCTTGTGGCCGCTTTGATTGTAACCGGGCAGTCGGATGTAACGCCGGGCAATATCGAGCCGCGCGTTGTTCCCCGCCAGCACGACAAACGGCCACTCCGTCCCCTTACTGTGGTGCGTTTCCCCGTTGTTCGGCAGATAAAACAGCACCGTGTTATCAAACATGTTCCCCTGTCCTTCCGGCACACTCTTCAGACGGCTCACCATCCGATCGATCAGCGTCATGTGCTGGTGACGCACCTTACCCCGGATATCGAGTGCTTCGACACCGCCGAACGATTTGCCGTGCCCCACATCATGCAGATTCACGTTCTCGCCTTCGATTCCCGGCAGACCGGTGTACGGGGTACCCAGTTCATCCGCTGTGAAGGCGACGACATTGGTCATCCCAGAGATCAACGTCGAAAGCAACACTTCCACCAGCCCATCTTGACGATCGACGGTCGTCAAGTTCTCGGACAGATACTTCACATCGAGTTGCGGAACATGTCGACGTATCACTTCGCCCATCGCCTCGACACGCGCGTTTTGCTGGCGGATATCATTGAGCGCGTTGGCATAGTTCCCGACTTTGCGCTGCTCGATCCCGCTGAGTTGCCTCGCCAGGGATGATTCGTCATTCGACAAGAACTGGAGTACTTGACGTTCGAGTTGGTACCGCGTCTGTGCGTCCTGGTCGGCCGAGACCGACTTGAACAACTCCTGCATCGCAATCTTCGGCGAGCCGAACGCATAGTTCGGTTGCTGGGGACCACGCGCTGAGAAACCTTTCTCAATGCCGTTGATGTTGCCCCGTGAATTGCCTCCTCCACTCGGGAAACACGCCAACTCGATGTGGTGAAACGGCGACGGACATAGATCCGCCAATTCGAAATCGACCGTCGCCCATCGAATCGTGCTCAAGCGTTCGTTCGCCTTGTACGCTCCCAGGCAGGAACACCAGGTATGATGCCCTGTCGTACACATCTTGCCCGAGAGGCCTTGCAGGATCGTCATGTTTTGCTTGTGACCGGCCAGCGGACTCATCCACTCCGGCAGTTCATGATCGTCTAAATCAGCCACAAAGGCAGACTTTCTTTTCTCCGCGTCAAGTTGCTCCCGCTCAAAGGTCGGCAGCATGAGTGAATCAGGCAGCAGCCCATTGCCTTTGTGCATGAAAATGAATCGCATCGGCGGCTTCGACGGCGAACTCACAGCCGACAGCGACTGCGACGCCAAACTCAACGCTCCAATACCGGCCAGGGAGTGCGATAGGAATTCTCGGCGAGTTGTCATGCTTGATTTCTGATTTCTGATTTCTGATTTCTGCGGTGATGATGATGGTCCGCGCTCGCTCAATTGATCACCACGGCAACGCCGCGTGCTGATCATCACGGATGAACCTCTGGTCAGCTAATAGTCTAATCGTCGAAGGAACCTGATTTGCCCTTGCGATACATGAATGAATCCGAAGTTAATAATGAAACGATGACCGCTCGAAAGCTTCCGCCGCTCTGCAAATACGCTTGATCGGCGTCAATCAACGTCAGTGAATCGGACAACATTTCGTTTCGCCCCATAAAGTAGCGAAATGCATGCCGAATGATCGACTGCCGGACGCGATCTGATTTTGCCAGTCGATCAATCAAATCAAAGGCATCCTGCACGTCACCATCGAGTGCAGGATCACCGGTTCCCGACAAGGTCCCGGACGCATCGACCGGTTTTGTCTTGTACACATGAACGACGGTCTCGCCGTCGCCTTCGCGGATGATGTTCTCCGAATGTTCGAGACTCTCCTCGGTCCGATACCGACCGAAGTCGTCGAAGATCTCAAAAGTCAGTCCCAACGGATTCATGTGCTGATGGCACTTCCAACACTCCTGTCGCGTGGTCACCGAATTGAGACGTTCGCGCAACGTCCGGTGCGGATCTTCCGGAATCTGAGCATCAACCGTAATCGGTACATCAGGTACGCGCCCCGCCAGCAGCTTTTCACGAATCCAGCGTCCACGACGGACCGGATCGGTCGCCGTGTTTTGAGAATGTGCGAGTAGCCACGCCGGATGCGTCAAAATCCCCTTGCGATGCGCGATCTGAAACGGCTGTTCGATCGGGTAGTCCCACGTCTCGATGTCGGCATATTCACCGCGTGAGTAAACCCCATTGTAATGCAGCGGCCCCGCGCCCGTGACGTGTGGCAAGTTGTAGATTTCCGAATGGCGGTATTTCTGTCCGCCGTGAAAGAACCACGGGTAAGTGATCGGCGTGAGCCCTTTGCCGAACGTATTCTCAAAAAAGCTCATGAACCGCTCGTAGTCACGGACATGCACCCGGCGACGGTCTTCCCGCAGGTCCTGAATTCGGAGAATCTGAAACAGCTCTTTGTGTTTTTCGAAGTTATCCAACAGCGCCTGCTCGGTATCATTTTTCCAATCCGTCTGCTTCAAACCTTCGTAAGCGCGCCGCCACTGCTCGACAAGCTTTCGCCCCTCGTCGTCACCTGTGCTGCGTAGCACGAAATACTGGTCGGTGGTCAGCAGGCGGGCAAAGACATCTTGGTCCTCTCTCAAAATCGCATCGACAATGAGATCCGCCTCCCCCGTCACAGAACCAGCGGTTCCGCTGTAGCCTCGATCCAGATTGTCGTAGAACCCGCCGCTGCGGGCCACATCCTTGAACAACTTCGTGCTGTTGGGATAGCCGAAGAATTCGCGAAAGAATCGGTTGATCTTGGGATGCGTTACGGAACTTCCGTGAATCACAATCCCCGACAACGTGGGATCCGCCGCCCCATAAAACGATCGCTGGTCGTTCAGCAGCCGGGTCACTTCGCGGTGATAGTCGTCTTTGGTCAACAACCGCCCGTCACGAGCCGCCTGAAAAAGTTGCTCATCCGGAATCCGATCATCAATCGCATATGCAATCGCATACGCAGCTTCACGCGGTGACAACTTGCGGCGACCAAAATCATCCGGCTTCCCCGCTCCAAATTCCAACCGATACAAGAACTCGGATTTCAGCAGGACGCTAATCAGCATTTGACGCAGCCCTTCGACGTTGCCCCCCAGATCCATCGCGGACTTCACCAACGGCAGATATTGATCCAACTCCGATTCCGTCGCATCTCGTTGCAGCACGCAATCAAATTGTGCTTCAATGGCTGCAACCATTTCCTCTTCACTCGGCAGCGACTCCTTCTGCACGACCGCAACAAATGATTCCGGTGAATAGGAGGGAACCCACTTGTCTTTCGGATTTGGGAACTGGAGCGTGCGTCGATCTTTTCCGTGATGCATCGCCGCAAAGATCTGCTTGTCGGCGATCCACTGGGCGTTATTGAGCATCACCAGCAAATGCCCCCCATCGAGCGTCGCCGTATCGTAGTATCGAACGCCTGAATGATCCGGCAACACGATCGGATTTGTCACGCCGTAAAACTTTGATTGCCGCGATCGTCCTTCCAGTTTAAAGATCGCATTGACACGCTCGTGAAAGATTTGCGGACTCACCAGCCAGCGTCGCGGCGATGTAAACGGCTTCTCTGTGATCGAACCATCGAACAACGTTTCATGATCGACATAATTCCCATACGCCGGCTCACGAAGCTTCTCATCCAGTTTGGACGCCTGCCGCGCCCGAAGCTCCTGCCGTAACCATCCGCTGAGCCGCTCACGTTGCGCAGCACTCGGCTGATCAGCATCCTCCGGCGGCATGAGATCAAAAAAGAGTTGATCCTGAACGCGATTGAGTAAGTCAATTTTTGCTCCCCGGTTCAACGTCGCAAACTGGTCAAACCGAACCCGCGCCTGTGCCGACTCTCCATGATGACAATCCACGCAAACCGATTCGATGATCGAATGAATCTCAATCGGCATTCTCAGCGCCGCGGATTCCTCCGCGTTCACCGTTAACGGCTCCATCCAAACGCCGATAGCTACAGCGGCAAACAGAACCGTCCACGACGAAGAATTCACATTAAAACGCAAACGAATCTCCCAGAAATCACGGCAGTACTGCGCGCCCCCCAGGGCGCGATGTCATCCGGAAGACGTTCCGAGCAAACTGACAGGACCTGCGAAATGAGCCTTCCACGCAAAACCAACGATCGCGTGCAGGACCATCCTCACGTTATAAACAGTCGCCCGTCTTCAGTCCACGATCAGATCGCGTGCAATTCGCGTACGTGCTCCAATGTCGATTAGAATGTGGCGACTGTCCCTCTCTGTCCCAACGGGATGCTCCCCCCACATCCTTAGCACGTAGATTTCACCGATGCCTGTGCCTCCAAAATCGATCGCATCTCTGGCGATTGTCGCGTTGTCGATCTTTGCCTCCTGGGGCAGGGCCCAGTCTGCCGAGTCGCCCCACATCGTCCTGATCCTGGTCGACGATATGGGGTATGGGGATCCCAGCTGCTTCAATCCCGACAGCAAGATCCCGACCCCGAACATCGATTCCTTGGCGGCCGAAGGCATGCGGTTTACCGATGCACACGCGTCGGGGCCGCTGTGTCACATGTCGCGATACGGGCTGATGACCGGTCGCTATCCGTTTCGAATCAATGTGGGGCGTTGGCCCAAACAGGCGTTGATCGAGCCCGACGAAGTCACCTTGCCGTCGCTGCTGCGGGACGTCGGTTATCGAACCGCGATGGTCGGCAAGTGGCACGTGGGGTTCGATGAGGACGGCTATGACAAACCCTTGCCCGGCGGTCCCGTCGATCGTGGATTCGATTCGTTCTTCGGCATCCGGGCGTCAACGGATATTCCACCGTACTTCTACATCCGAGACCGGATGGCGGTCGCGCCGCCGTCGGATTCGATCGAGGCGAATCAAAGCGACGGCTGGTCGCCGATCCAAGGCGCTTTTTGGCGGGCCGGCGGGATCGCACCGGGAATGGAACTGAAAGACGTCTTGCCAAAATTCACCGACGAAGCTTGCCAGGTGATCCAGTCGCACGCCGGCCGCGATCAACCGCTGATGTTGTACGTGGCTTATCCGGCGCCCCACACGCCGTGGTTGCCCGCCGATGAGTTTGCCGGCAAGTCCGGCGCGGGGATGTACGGTGATTTTGCGATGATGGTCGATGCGATGATCGGCAAGATTCTCAAGCAACTCGATGCGGCAAAGATGACCGACGACACGTTGGTGATCTTCACCAGCGACAACGGCCCGGTCTGGTACGAAACCGACGTCGAACGTTTCGGACACGACAGCTCGGGCGGACTGCGCGGCATGAAAGCCGATGCCTGGGAATGCGGCCACCGGATGCCGATGATCGCGCGTTGGCCGGGAACCGTTGCGGCCAATTCGGTCAGCGACAAAACAATCAGCTTCGTCGATTTCCTCGCCACCGCCGACGAACTGACCGGTGCAAAAGTCTTCCAAAACAAAGACAAGACGGATGTCGGACCGGACAGTTTCAGCTTTCTCGGCGAACTGACCGGAAAACCCTCCACAGCGCCCCAACGTCCATCCCTCGCACTCCAAAGCGGCAAAGGCCTGATGACGATTCGCCGTGGGGACTGGAAGTTCATCGACGGAGACGGATCGGGAGGGTTCAGCGATCGCGGCACCAAGGGCAATCCCAAGAATTCGAAAGGCCAACTTTACAATTTGGCCGAGGACCTCGGGGAAACGCACAACGTGGTTGACCAGCATCCGGAGCTGGTTGAATCGTTGCGTGAAGAGCTGGCGGCCATCAAGCAGACAGCGCGAAGCCGTGACTTGACGGCGAAGGGAGCGCGTTGATCACGAGCGACCGCCCATGCAGTCGGGCGACGCTGCCGTAAGATGATTGCTGTTCTCCAGACGCGCAACCAAATCGTCGGGTGCGAAGATGTACTCCGTTTTATCAACGCTACTGGGAATTGCCGCCGCGCTGTCCGCGATCGCGATCTTCGCGAATCAGTTCGTGTTGCGGGCCCAGCCGTTCTGGGCCAGTCTCGGATGGACCGTGTTGGGCGGAGGGACATTCTTTCTCTCGAGCGTATGGCTTGACCGTTTGGATGCCAAACGCAGCGGACGTACGCCGACCAAAATTCTCCCAACAGCAATGAGGGCTTTGCAATTCCTGCTGCTCGCCTACACGCTCCTGGCAATCGGGAGTTGGTTTGCGATTGTCTTCTTTGTCGGATTCCAGCTGCCTGCGGGTGATCAATGGGACGCGGCGGCAGCTCGGCTCGCCTTTTGCCTTGGCGTGTTCTTTTTTAGCATTTGCTGGTATTCGCTGACGGTGACGATCGCCTACCGGGTTTTCGAAAACCGTGTCGATGACGATTGGCTCCAGTCGCTCGGCAACAAACCTACCGCGCAGCAAGTTCAAAAGGACGTTGCCGCGGAGTTTCCGAATGGGTTGGTCGTCGCGATCGGTATCGCCTGCGTTGCGGTCTTGATGGACGTTCATCAGCTCGCCGTTCCCATCCTGGCGAAAAATGCGTTCGGACGTCGGGCACGGAAACTAAATCGGATGCTTCTTCTGGCACTGTCCTATCCGAATACGGTTGACCTGTTTGCGGCCTTTATCGGATTGACCTGCATCGTGACGCTGTTGTGTCGATTGCATCACCGATTGAGTTCGCCACCGGATGACAACGGGCGTCAATCAATGGAATGATCGGTCGACGTCTTAAAACGCAATGACCGCAGTTTCAATTGCCGATGCAATACAGATATTTGTCGCTGCGCAAATAAAGCTTGCCATCGGCGACGATCGGGCTGGCGTTGAAGGTGCTGCGATCATCGAGCCGGTTGTGGGCGAGTTGCTCAAACTCGGGCTTGGCGGCCAAGACGTAGGTGCCGCCGTTGCGGGTGACGACGTACAGCTTGCCATCGCCGACCAGGGCGGACGCGTAAGGCTGCCCTCGAAATCGTTCGGCGTAGATCACTTCGCCATCGGCAAGTCGCACGCAGTAAGCGATCGTGTTGCGGTCGCTGACCCAATACAGGTGCCCGTCGTGAATCACCGGCGAAACGACATTCGCGCCCGCCTTGGCTTCCCACAATCGATGCGTGTCCGTGACGTCACCGCGGCCACCGGCGCGCACCGCGATGGCACGCGACGTTCGCCCGCCAATGACGTAAACGACGCCGTCTTGCGAGACAATGCTCGGGCAAACGTAGTCTTGGATCCCGTCGCAGTTCCACAACGGTGCGCCGGTCGCCGGGTCAAACGCCAAGATTTTGTCTTTGACGCTGACCGCCAGTTCCTGCTTGCCGCCACCGACGTCGACCAGGTGCGGAGTATTCCAGGAAGCCTTCATCCCGTCGGCACGCCAAACCTCCTGGCCGTCGTTCTTGTTGATCGCCACCAGCGAACCGCTTTCGACACTCGCGTTGACGATCACCAGATTTTTGTACAAGACCGGCGAGGTGCCACAGCCCCAACCGTGCGTCTGGTCGCCCACGTCGGCCTGCCAGAGTTGATTTCCATCCAAGTCGAATTTCAACACACCGGTCTTGCCGAAGAAGACATACAAGAACTCGCCGTCGGTTGCCGGGGTTGCTGCCGCGTAGCCGTGGTCTCGCACGCGCTCCGATTCGGGCAGCTTGGGCTGGACGTGTTGATCCCAGACGATCGTTCCGTCGCTCGTCAGACAGACGACGTGCAGCGTCAGGTCTTCCATCCGTTCGGAATTTTCGCGGTCGATGCCGTAACCGCTGTAACAGGTCAGGTACAGGCGATCCCCGAGCGCGATCGGACTCGAGGCACCATATCCGGGTAGCTCCGTTTTCCAGGCGACGTTCTCCGATTCGCTCCAGACCAGCGGCAGATTGGTTTCACTCGTCACGCCCTGGCCACCGGGGCCGCGAAATTGGGGCCAATCGGCGGCATCTAAATTCGAAACCATCATGGCTGTAGAAAGCAACATCACCGAAACCGGGACAACTCGCATGGCATTTCTCGCGGTGGGGGAGGCAAACGGGGCAAAACGCACTCAACGGCACTTCAACTCAGCGACGCATTATAGAATGCCCCGGGTGCTCGGTGCGCCGGGGCGGGGGAACGGTGTCGAGGGGAGGTGTGGCAGAATGATTCGGGGCAGAATGATGACCTTGATCGATCGACGGACCACTACGGCAACGCGATCCGTTGGAGCGCACCGTCGCTGCCGCCGACGACGGCGTTTCCGCCGGACGGATCGACGGCGATCGTGTAGGCCCGACCCTCGATCGCCGGGATGCCGTCGGAAACCTCGACGGTTTCCGGGTTGACCAAATAGACCCGCCCATCGTTGCAGCAAGCGGCGATCCGTGAACCATCACGCACCCACCGGATCTGGCGAGGCTGGGACGGCAGTCTGGCAAACCGCACCATGCGTCCGATCGTCGGCTGCCAAAACCGTACCGTTTGATCGTCGCTGGCCGAAGCGATCATCGGCAGGCCTTCACGCGGGGGACGCACCGCGACGCTGCCGACCGGTTGGAGATGGATCGCCATGCTGCGAATCAGCGTTCCGGTTTCGATCTCCCAAACGCGAAGACTCTGGTCGCCGCCGGCACTGACCAGCAGCCGCGGGTCATGCAGATGACCGATCGCCCAAACCCCACGGGAGTGCCCTTTCAGCGTCACCGATTTCTCGCCCGTCGAGGTGTCCCATAGCAAGATCTGGTGGTCCAGGCTGGCCGAGACCAAGGTGGTTTCGTCCAACCAGTCGACGGCCATCACCGAATCAAAATGCCCATTCAGGACACGCAGCGATTTGCCATCAGGCCAGGACAGGATTTCGACGGTGCCGTCTTCCGCGGGCGTCCCACCGGCGACGGCCAGCCGATCGCCGCCGGGGGCAAACGCCAGCTCGTGAAGATTCGGAGACGACGTTTGAATCGTTGTCAGCGGCTTGAGATCCGGCCAGCCGTACACCGTGACTCCGGCTTGAGAACACGCGACCACCGACGATCCATCGGGAGCAAACACGACGGAGGTGATCGGGGGGGCGGCGCCGCAATCAACGGCGACCGAGATCGTCATCAGAACAAAAACAGAGCTAACAAGTTTCAGCATGACATTGATCAAGTGGGGTAAGCTTCCAGCTTGCCATCCGCGTTGGACCGGCAAACCGGAAGCTTACCCGTGGCTTTGGATTGGCAAACCGGAAGCTTACCCCACTTTGGGCTCCGTTACAGTTTGATACTGAACGCTTTTGTTTTAGCGTGGCAATGGACGTGGGTGTCACTCACAATGCGCTCGCACAATGCGCTCGCCTGGTCCCCGCATTTCACCTTGCTTTTTGCCGTTGAGTGGTCTTCTATGACAAAATCTCTGTTCGATCGACCATCGTTGACGGTCGTTTTACTGATCGGGGTGTGGTGCATTTTCGACACCACCAGTGACGCCGACGAAAATTGGAGTCGGTTTCGCGGACCGGATGCGACCGGCGTGGTGGCCGACGACCCGCGTTTGCCGACCCAGTGGGATCTAACCAAAAACGTCGCCTGGTCGATCAAGGTTCCCGGTCAGGGCTGGGGCAGTCCGATCGTTGTCGGCAAACGCGTCTTCGTGTCATCGGTCGTCGCCGATGAAGAGAACATCCAGCCCCAAAAAGGACTGTATCTCGGCAAAGGTGTTCGTGATCCGGCCAAGGGGATTCACCACTGGATGGTTTACTGTTTCGATTTGAACAGCGGAAAAGAACTCTGGCAACATGAAGCAAAGACAGGGCGCCCGGTCGTACCGCGTCACCCCAAAAGCTCGTACGCCGCCGAAACACCGACCACCGACGGCCAGCGTCTGTACGTGTTATTTGGTGACGTCGGATTGTATTGCTACAGCCTGGATGGCGAACCGCTTTGGTCGCGCGAAATTGAACCGCGAAAAACCAATTTGGATTATGGTGCCGCCGCGTCACCGGTGGTTCATGACGGCCAGGTGATCGTCGTGTACGACAACTTGGAATCATCATGGATCGCGGCCTTTGATGCGAAGACGGGCGCAGAGAAATGGCGAACCCCGCGTGACGAAACCCATTCCTGGGCCACACCGTTGGTCTGGGAACATGATCAACGCACCGAAATCGTCGTGACGGGGCGAAAGAAGAATCGCAGCTACTCGCTCGGCGGCGACCTGTTGTGGGAATTCGATGGCGACATGTCGGTGTTGGTGATTCCGTCGCCGTTTGCAGCACACGGCTATTGTTACCTCGCCTCGGGATACGTCGGTGATTCGCACCGTCCGACGTTTGCGATTCGTCCGGGTGCCAGCGGTGACATCACACCCGACGGCGACTTCAGCGACAGCGAGTTCATTCAGTGGTACCAGCCCACCGCGTCGCCGTACAACACGTCCCAAATCGTCTACGGCGATTACCTGTATACCGTTTACGATCAAGGCTTCATGACCTGTCACGACGCCAAGACCGGCGAGGAGGTCTATGGCAAACGCCGGTTCTCGCCGTCGGGTTCGTTCACCGCATCGCCTTGGGCGTATGACGGCAAAGTCTTTTGCCTCAGCGAAGACGGATTGACCTACGTGGTGCAAGCGGGCCGCGACTTCGAAATCCTGCACACCAATCCGCTCGACGAACTTTGCATCGCGACCCCGAGCGTTGCCGACGGGCGATTGCTGATTCGCACGTTGACGAAGCTGGTTTGCATCACCAACGACGAATAGCCGAAGCCCCCGAAGCAACGCGTCTGAAATCTTCGCCGCGTAGGGCATGCTGTGCATGCCAACGGGCCGTCAGGCACAGTCCGCCGATGCTCGATGACAGGCTGGAAGCCTATCCCACTCGAAAGATCCGAAGCGTCACCTGTTTACAAATCGATACGCGCCAGACGCCAGGGTCCGTTGAGCCCCTGAGCATGGACAGTCCAGTCTCAACCGACCGCGATTCGCAAACTGAAGTTTCAAGATGTCGACCACACCCGCTCCGTCGATTCCCCGACGACATGATCTCGACGCGCTCCGGGCGATCGCGATGTTGCTGGGCATTGCCCTGCCATCCTACTGGCTGTATTTGACCCACATCCCGCTTATCATTTATGCGCAGTACTGGGTTCGTGATTACCCGCTGCCGCCGTTTTTAAAATTTCTGATCGTTTGCGTGGTCACGAGCGTCTTACTCCTACTCAGCTATCAGCTATTGATCCGCTACACGCCGATCGGAACCCTGCTCAACGGCAAGCGGAATCGCCCGAAAGCCGCGTCAGCGGCAACGGATTCAGGCGCAACGGATTCTGAATCATCCACAACCGTCGGGCGTCCCCAGCCCGCCGAAGGAAGTGTCGCATGAGTGACAAACCGCATCATTTGCTGCTCGTCGAAGACGATACCGAGTTGTCCGGCATGATGAAGGATTTCTTGACCGGCAAGGGATACCAGGTCTCGGTGGAGGCCGACGGCTTGGCGGCGATCAGACGCATTGCATCCGAAGCCTACGATGCGGTCATCTTGGACATCGGTCTTCCGGGGACGGACGGATTCAGTGTTTGCAAGAGTGTCCGACCACATTTCAAGGGCCCGATCATCGTGCTCACGGCGCGGGGGGAGGAACTGGATGAAGTCGTCGCGTTGGAAGCCGGGGCGGATGACTTCATGAGCAAACCCGTGCGCCCCAATGCCCTGCTCGCACGCCTAAAGATCCACCTTCGTCGATTCGACTTGCAGCCTGCCGATTCGAGCGTCAAACCGGCGGACATCGTCGTCGGTGACCTGAGCATCAGTCTGGGCAGCCGCAGCGTCGTCGTTGGCGATCAACCGATCGAGTTGACGACCGCCGAATTCGACCTGATCGAATACCTGGCCCGTCGCGCCGGCAGCGTGGTTTCACGCAAGGAACTGTACGTCGATTTGCTGGAAATCCCCTATGATGGCATGGACCGGTCGCTCGACCTGCGCGTCTCACGACTGCGGCGCAAGCTGGGCGACGATCCCCACAAGCCGACCCGCATCAAATCGGTTCGCGGTGTCGGGTATCTTTTTGCCAAATGATGTGACGACATGACGCGACTGTTCCTGCGATTCTACCTAGGCGTCATCGGCATCCTGATCGCGGCCTGGTTGATTCAGACCTCTGTGTTTCGCAAGAGCTCGATCCAGGAGAACATCCATGTCATCGAAGACATCTTTGCCAGCAGCGGGCGACTGGCTCGTGATCGGATCGTTGACGGGGGCGAAGAAGGGTTTTCCGAAACGATGCAGTACCTGGACGATCAATTCGATTATCCGATCCGTGTGCTGCATCGAGACAAACGTCCGATGGATGAAGCGTCGACCGCACGGTTGGACCGCGGTGAAAGCATCTTGTATTACGATCGACTGGAGACGGCCATTGCCGACACTCCCTTTCTGGTTGAACTGGGACCGCTGCCCCGATTTGACGAACCGAGCCAGACGGAGCTGTCGTTTGCGTTGGGCGGCGTGTTCTTGTTGACCGCGATCGGCATCGCGATCTTGCTGCACCCGGTCAGCAAGCAGCTGCGTGGCGTCGAAAAAGCGGCACTGGCCATCGCCGGCGGTGACTTGGGTGCGCGAATTGACTATGGAAAATTTCGACACAGCGGGCCGCTTGCCGAAGCGTTCAACACCATGGCCGATCGCGTCGAAAATCTGCTGCGGTCCCAACGCGAATTACTGCAGACGGTTTCGCACGAACTGCGCACCCCGTTGGCTCGAATCAAATTCGCCACCGAGCTGATCGAGACGGCCGAAGACGACGAGCAACGCAAACAACGCCTGACCTCGATCGAGTCGGCCACCGATCAGTTGGATGCGCTCGTCGGCGAACTGCTGACCTATGTGCGACTGGACGCGCAGGCTTCAGAATCGGATTGCGGCGCCAAGAACATGGAAACCGTTGACGTCCGCGAACTGGTGACGGAGCTGATCGAATTGCACGGACCGCTGTACGGCGACGTCGAATTCCACAACGGGGTTTCGCCCGCCGGCAGTGAAGATGCCGGCAGTGAAGGGAACAGCGCCGAATTGACCGGCAACCGCGCCGCCATCTCGCGGGCGATCGGCAACCTGATCAGCAACGCCGGCAGACACGCGGCATCGAAAGTCGTCGTCTCGGCGGCCGAATCCGACCACGAACTTTGCATCCGGATCGACGATGACGGAGCCGGCATCGCCCCCGAGGACCGTGAGACGGTGTTTGAACCCTTTCAGCGGCTCACCAAAGGAACCGATTCGAAAGGGGACCAGACCGGCACAGGGCTCGGCTTGGCATTGGTCAAACGCATCGCCGAGCGGCAGGGAGGCCGGGTCAGCGTGACTGAAAGTGAATTGGGAGGAGCCCGATTTTCGCTGACGCTCCCCAGCAACGCGGACGTCAAAGCGATTTGATGACCACCGCCGTCATGTCGTCTTTGATCGGATGGGGATGGCAATACAAGGTCACCGAGGAGATCAATTCGGCAACGATTTCCGAGGCCGGCTTGCTGCGGTTGCGATGAACGACATCGGCGGCGCGCTCTTTCCCGAACGGAACGTGATCGTCTCCGCGGGCTTCCCAAATGCCGTCGGTCATCAGCAACACGATGCGTCCGTCCGAAAGCTCGACCGATCCGTCCACCTGGTAGGTGTAGTCCGGATCGACCCCGGTCGGAATTCCTCGCGTGCTCAACTCAACGACTTCGCCATCGGAATCGATCAAGAACCCCAAATGCCCGGCACCGACGTAGGTCAATCGCATTGCATTGGAATCGAGTCTGGCAAAGAACAGCGTGACGAAGAGTGACTGGAACGTGTCTTCGCAAATTCCACGATTGGCAATTGTGACCAGTTGGCCCACGTTTTCATAAAGTTCGGCGGTCGATCTCAACAATCGACGCGTTCCAACGGTGATCATGGCCGGTCCAATTCCGTGCCCGCAAACGTCTGCCAAAACGATGTCCCATTTGCCGTCCCCGTGGTCGATGAAATCAAAGAAATCTCCCGACGTCGAATCGATCGCGACACAACGGCCCGCGACGTCGAACCCGGGAATCTTCGGTGAATCATTGGGCAACAAATACTCTTGAATCTGTTTGGCAAACTGCAGTTCACGATCCACCGCCCGTTGACGGTGTTCGACCATACGCCGCTTGTTTCGCTCAATCGCGTAGAGCAGCGATCGGACCAAGACCTGTCCGTCCAGATGGGATTTACCGACATAGTCCTGGGCGCCCAACCGCATCGCCTTGATCCCCAGCGACTCATCATGTTCGCCGGTCAAAATGATGATCGGCTGACTGGGAAACGGATCGTGAATCTGACAAAACGTCTCCAAACCCGATGAATCCGACAGGTTCAGATCCAAGATCACCGCATCGGGCAAGGCCCCTTGAGACAACCGCTGGAGCGTCTCTGCCAAGGTCGCAACGTGCGTGACGGTAAAACGCCCGTCACGTTCCAATCGTTCTCGCACGACCATCGCATCGACGACAGAATCTTCGACGACCAGAATCAGATATCGGCCCCCGCCCGCTGCACCCGATTCGCTTGGTAGAGTTCCCATCATCCAGAGACACGTTGATCGATCGACAGAAATGCGCCCCCGAGCGGCGTGATGAAACCACGCTCCGTCATCGCGATGGCCGACTCATTCGGCGCTCTTGAGTGCGTTGGTGACGGTGCCGCGGATTTCGAAGACCGTTCCATCCAAGTTTAACACCCGAAACACCTCACGAATCGATTCACGCATGCCACAAAGGTACAGATGCGTGTCGCGGGGCTTGAGCTCGGTGTGCAATTGGATCAGGATTCCGACGGTTTCGGACGAACAAAATCGAACGGAAGCGAAATTGACAATCAATCGTTTCGGATCACATTTCTCCACCATCGCGAACAGCTCACGCTTGGTCTGCACGAGCGATTCGGTCGACAGCACGCTGGCATCGTGAAGATGCACGACATGAGCACCTTCGATTTCCTGCAAATCAAACTGTTCGTATTCCGATTCCGCCACTTCGTCGAACGCGACCTCATCGGCGGCCTTGGGATCGCGCGGCTGCGTCAACGGCGTCATCCGAAACAGGCTTTCCATCGCCTCGGCCAATTCACGTGCCGACGCATAACGCTCGCTGGCGCCGAACGACAATGCCTTGGCAAACGTCTTTTTGAACTGATCGGCCGCACCGCTGTCCAATCCTTCGTACAGCCCACTTTGAAACACTTCCTCGGCGGATTGGGGGGCGTGACCGGTCAGCACGAAGAATCCGATGGCAGCCAGGGAATAAACATCCGACTGAGGTCGAATCGCGTCACCGGATCCGACCGACACCTCGGGGGCAGCAAACTCGTTACGAAAGTCCGCCGATTCCTCGTCATCCTCGGACAACAGCATCCCGGGCATCCCGAGATCCGCGATCACCGGTTCGCCGTTCTTTTCCAGCACCACGCATTCCGGAGAAAGGTATCCATGGACCAAACCGACCGCGTGCATTTGACTGACGCCCAACGCAAGCTTTCCGACCAGCAAGGCAACCTGCCGGGGTTCGATCAGCGCGGCTTGCTTCGGCTCGACCGTCGCATTTTGGGCGGTGATTTCGCGTAAATTCGGCCCCTCGACGAGGGTCGTTGCCAGATAATCCACGCCGTCGGTCTGGCCGAAATCTAAAACGGCCGACAGATGCGCGTTCCGCAGACCCGCCAACGCATGGGCACGGGCATCAAAATCGCTGCGAATCTGTGCATCCAACCCGGAAAAATCGGCGATCCGGACCGTCAACTTGCGATCCAGATGCGGGTCATAAGCCAAATAGACGGACTGACGCCCTTCACGTTTGAGCAGCTGTTTCAGCTCAAATCTGCCCACGGATTTAATGTTTAGTTCTTCCATCCTTTGGTCGTCTCCAGTAACCAGACCAAAGCGGACGGGTGGAATCGAGGACTCCTAATATTGATTACTTCAACGCTGCTGTCAACTAACCGGCGATCCATCAGCAGGGGCCCCCAGGAGGGCCCCTTGGCCCCGCCGCAATGGCAGTCCGCAGCATCGTCCGGCAAGCAGGAATCCCCCGCCGAAAACCGGTGGATGATTCTTGATTTCCGCCCACGGATCGGACCACCCTGCCCGCACCCGACCGTGCAGATCGATAGACTGAACGATGCCGTCGAACGCCCGGAAAGGCATTGGAGACCGCCCACTCGGAGAGTGGGGCAATCCTGACGCTCACAATCGAGATCCCGAAACGCGCAGATTGAAGATGACAACTATTTTGGTCGTGGACGATTCACGTGTCGATCAGACGCTGGTACAGGGGATCTTGTCGAATCATCACGATCTGGAACTTCGTTTTGCGGGCCATGGCGTCGAGGCGATGCAATCGATTCAACAGCAAGCCCCCGACTTAGTCGTCACGGATCTGATGATGCCGGAGATGGATGGCTTGCAACTGGTCCGTCGCATTCGACAGGACCGACCCGAAATTCCGGTGATCGTGATGACGGCGATGGGGTCGGCCACCAATGCCGTCGAAGCGTTAGAAGTCGGTGCGGCGAGTTTCGTCCCCAAATTACAGTTGACCGAACGACTGTCCGATACCGTGCGGCAAGTGCTGATGCTCAAGCAAGCCGTCCATCCCTACGGCGGCGTCGTCCGCTGTCTTTCCGATGCCGAGTTGACGTTTCACTTGCGCAGCGACATCAATCTGATCCCCCAATTCGTCGACCTGGTTCAACGCACCACCTCGGGGTTGGCCATTTGCGATGCGACCGAAGCGATCCGCATCAGCCTGGCACTCGAAGAGGCGTTACTGAACGCGCTGGTGCATGGCAATTTCGAATTGACCGCGGAGGTTGCCAGCAACGGCATCAATCCGTCCAGCGACGTGTTCAGCAATCGTTCCAACGAGCCGCCCTACTGCGATCGAACCATTTTCGTCCAACTCAGTGTCTCCGGCGCCGCGATGACGTTTGTCATCCGAGATGAAGGCCCCGGTTTTGATGTCGCTCAACTACCCGATGAAAACGATTTAACACCCTTTGAAGGCGGCATCGGTCGCGGCATTCGATTGATGCGTTCGTTCATGGACAAGGTGTCGTTCAATGCCAAGGGCAATGAAGTCACGCTCGTGAGAAACTTTCGATCCACCGCCGATGGCTAGCCGACCCGATGGACGTCGACGAACCACCCGTTGTGCTGTTCCCCCATCATCCGACCGAAGTGATGCCGATGATCAAGCTGAGCCGAATACTCACCGTGATTGACGTGGAGACGTCTGCGGATGCACCGCTGACCGATGCATTGGCCATGGCGGCACGCAATCAAGCGGAATTGCACCTGCTGCACGTCGTGGCCAAGCACGCGATTCCACGCTTCGGCAGCGAGAAACGTTTGCACCAGGCCCGCGAAAAACTAGTCGCCCTGCAAATCCCCAACGAACAGGTTGCGGTCAAACGCGACATTCGACGCGGAACACTGACCGATTGCATCGCCGGCTATGTCCACGATCACGGCATCAACATGGTCTACCTCGCCCCGGAAGGCGTCGGCGCAACGGACAAAAAGGAATTTCGTTCGATCGTCAATCGCGTGCTCGACGTGTTGACCATCCCGGTGTTGATCAAGCCCTTCGAAAACCAAGTCCAATCGGATCAAATTCATCGCGCCGCCGAGGTGGTCGAAGCACTCGGCGACGAGCCCCGGACCGGCCAGCACGACCAAACCCTCGTGCGGCTGCGTGAGGCGGTCGAAGCGGAAATGCAATTGCCCCGCGAACTCGCCGAACGCCTGGTCGCACAAATGGAAACCCGAGGCATCTTGACCTGGACGGTATCGGCAGATGACGACGATCAGGACAATCATCACGGCCACTGGCAGGTTCACGTGGAGAAAACCGAGGACGCCCCCGCGGCGGCAGAGGCTGCCGAAGACTTTGCCGAAACCACCACGGCGATCAGCTTGCTGCGTCGGGCGATCGAAGCCGAAGCAACCGACATCCATGTCGACCCGCTCTCCAAAGATGAATACGTCGTCCATTTTCGTGTCGACGGAAAAATGCAACAATTCTGCACCATGCATCACAACATCGCTTCCCAAGCGATGAAGCAACTCAAACTGATGGCCAACGTCAGCTTGTCGGATCCCTTCCGGCCCTCCGAAAGTCGCCTGGAACTGCCCGATTCGATCTCGACACACGAGGTCCGCATCACGACGGCGCCGGTCGCCCAAGGCGAAGCCATCGCGTTGCGATTGATCGATTACGAACAGTCACGCAAACCGCTCAGCGAACTGGGGCTCTCCCAAAATTCCTTTGCCTCGGTTTACCGCATGCTGCATCGGCGGTCCGGAGTCGTTTTGATCAGCGGCCCGACGGGGGCCGGCAAAACGACGACGGCTTACTCGATGCTGAATGTCCTGTTCTCGGAAAAACAGAACATCATTTCGATCGAAGACCCGGTGGAATTGATCGTTCCCTTTATGAGACAGATCGATGTCGATCAGCGGCACGGATTCACGATGCAGGCGGGACTTTCGACCATCTTGCGGATGGATCCGGACGTCGTCTTCGTCGGCGAGATCCGCGATCGGGAAGGCGCCAAGGTCGCAATGCATGCCGCCTCCTGTGGGAAACGCGCATTCAGCACGATCCACCGACGCGACGTCTCGTCGACGCTGTCGGCGATGCAGGATTTCGAGATCGATCCGACGACGTTGGCTAGCAACCTGGCCGGCGTGATCACCCAACGACTGGTCCGTCGACTGTGCACGCATTGTTGTCAGGTCAGTCCGGTGACGAAGCAAGAGCAGGCGCTCTTTGAAGCCCACAACCTGGTCGTGCCGACGACCATCGCGCGACCCCGATCATGCGAGCACTGCCGTGGCACCGGATACAAAGGCCGAATCGGGGTCTTCGAAGCCGTCGTGATCGATGACGAACTGATCGACGCGATCCAGAGTCGCAAACCGGAATCAGAGATCCGATCGATCATCCGCGCCGGCGGGGCCGGCCTGGTACGCGACGCATTGATGAAGGTCCGTGACAAAATCACGTCGATCCAAGAAGTTCAAGACATGAGTTGGATGACCGAAACCATGCCGATCGAAAGCCCGGCGGAGAACAAAAACGATACCTATCAACGTGGCGCACCGTTCCTTCACCTGCCCACACGTTGAGAAGCAAGCGGATCGGATGCCCCTCCCTGCCGGAGATCGTGCAGTTTCAAAGTTGTCGATAGTCAAGGGTTTTCGTCACTCTTCCCCTGGGCATTGGTGTCGACACATCTTGCGTCACCCTCCCAGAGGGAGGGTGACTTCAAACTGCACGAATCTCTGTTAGGAGCACGACGGAAAAGGTGTCGACCTCAAAAAGGTTGCATAAACTCTCTTTAAACGGCTATACTGCGGACCGATGCATCGCTCGGGCCAACGGATTGATTCCGCCCGGGTCCCACCTGAATCATCCCACCACTCACCCCGGCCTGATCATGTTGACGATCAAGGGTCCTTCCAGTCGCTATTGCGACGGACGAAACCGGCGAAGCTTTTTAAAGATCGGCGGACTGTCCTTCGGCATGGGCGGCTTCTCGCTAGCGGACCTGTACCGCGCCGAAGCTTCCTCTCCGTCTCCTCGATCACACAAATCGGTGATCAACATTTTCTTGGCCGGCGGTCCACCACACCAAGACATGTGGGACATCAAGACCGAGGCGCCGAGTGAAGTCCGGGGCGAATTCCAGCCGATCAACACCAACGTGCCCGGCATCCAGATCTGCGAGGTGTTCCCCAAACTTGCCGCGTTGATGGACAAGTCGGCGGTCATTCGCAGCGTGGTCGGTTGCCGCGGCGGACACGACGGAATGCAATGCTTTACCGGTTGGGAAGGCAACTCGTTGAAGAACCTCGGCGGACGTCCTTCGATCGGTGCGGCCGCGGCGCGGTTGTTCGGCCCGGTCGATCCCTCGGTGCCGCCCTTTGTCGGGCTGGCCGCGCCGACCCGTCACGTCCCTTGGTCCGATTCTGGGCAAGCCGGTTTCTTGGGATCGGCCTATTCGCCCTTCAAGCCCGACGGGCCGGGCATGCAGAACATGACGCTGAAAGGGATTTCATTTGATCGATTGCAAGATCGCCGCCGGTTGTTGAACGAACTGGACACGATGCGCCGAGACATCGACATCAGCGGTGCGATGGAAGGCATGGATGCGTTCGGCCAACGCGCACTCGATGTGCTCACCAGCAGCAAGTTGGTCGATGCGTTGGACCTGTCCAAAGAAGACCCCAAAATCGTTGCCCGCTACGGCGACGGTAAACCGTACAACTATCAATACGACGGAGCCCCGACCTGCAACGATCAATTGCTGGTTGCGCGCCGTCTGGTCGAAGCCGGCGTCCGTGTCGTCAGCCTCAGCTACGGGCGTTGGGACAGCCACGGTCAAAACTTTGACCTGGTCCGCGACCACGGCGGCAAACTCGACCAGTGCCTCAGTGCGCTGGTCAATGACTTGGACGAACGAGGCATGTTGGATGATGTCGCGATCGCGGTCTGGGGTGAATTCGGACGCACTCCCAAAATCAACGCCAACGCCGGACGCGATCACTGGACCAAAGTCAGTTGCGCTTGGTTGGCCGGTGGCGGCCTAAAAACCGGTCAAGCCATCGGTGCGACCAATCGAATGGGTGAAGAGGCGGTCGAGCGGCCGGTCGACATGCAAGAGGTCGTGGCGACGCTGTACCACACCCTGGGCATCGACACCCACTCAACCACCATTGCCGATCCGACCGGACGCCCGCAATTCCTGGTCGACAGCGATCCGATCGCCGAGTTGATCGCATGAACCAAACCGCTCCCCAACGTGGCGTAAGCTTCCAGCTTGCGACCCCCAAAAGCTCTCAGCTTGCGTGTGGCGTAAGCTTCCAGCTTGCGTCCCCCGTAAGCTCTCAGCTTGCGTGTGGCGTAAGCTTCCAGCTTGCGCCCCCCAAAAGCTCTCAGCTTGCGAGTGGCGTAAGCTTCCAGCTTGCGTCCCCCAAAAGCTACGCTGTGAAGCATTTATTCCGTGCGTTCTACGAGGTTTTAGCGACAGCCCGCAAGCCCTCCGGTTCCTCATCGTTACCGAAAAACCGGAGGGCTCGCGCCCTACCGCAAAAAATGGCTTCACCGCATTACCCCACTAGCTTCCAGCTTGCGATGCGAGCCCTCTCGCTACTCGCATTGCTCTGCCTTGCCAGCCCCCACTCTGTTGCCGACACCCTGCGGATCGACAACAGCCAAGGCGGTGCCGCCACCGAGTTGGTCGGCACCGACGCTCGGCTGCAACTGATCGTCTCTCGATCCGAATCCAACGGCATGACGACCGACCGGACGCGGCAGGTGACATTCACCGCTTCGCCCGACGGTCTGGTTTCGATCGATCCGAGCGGATTGGTCACTCCGTTGGCCGACGGGACCGTCACGTTGTCGGCGACCACCGACGAGGGCGAAAATGCCACCGCGACGCTGGTCGTTTCCGGCACCGGCCAGGCTCAACCGGTCAGTTTTTGCGGGCAAGTCGTTCCGATCTTCACCAAATTGGGCTGCAACGGCGGCGGGTGCCACGGAAAGATCGCCGGTCAAAACGGGTTTCGGCTTTCGTTGCTCGGGTTTGAGCCCGGCGAAGATCACAAACGATTGGTGGCGGAATCTCGCGGGCGTCGTGTTTCGTTGGCCTCGCCCGATCGAAGTCTGTTGTTGATGAAAACGATCAACGCGATGCCGCACGGTGGCGGAGCCCGGACCGATCGCGACTCGCACGAGTACCGCGTCCTACGGCGATGGATCTCACAGGGAATGCCCTACGACCAAGGCGAAATTCGGACGGTCCGTTCGATCCGCTGTTATCCCCCAGTTCGCCGAATGGCCGGCGGCAGCGAGCAACAACTCTCGGTGATCGCCACTTACAGCGATGGCTCGGTCGAAGACGTCACCCGCGCGGCGGTCTATGAATCCAACGACACGCAAATGGCGGAGGTCAGTGACACGGGACTGGTGCAAACCGGTCAGCTGGTCGGCGATGTCGCCGTGATGGCCCGCTACCAAGGTCACGTGACGGTGTTCCGCGCCGAAATCCCCCTGCGGATTGAGATGCCCTCCGAGTCGATTGCCGCTGAGACTGATCCGGCCGCGATCGAATCGGTCAACGTGGTGGACCGGTTCGTCCGCAAGAAACTCCACTCGCTCGGAATTCCCGCGTCACCGCCATGCGATGACGCGACGTTCCTTCGGCGCGTGACGTTGGACCTGACCGGTCGGCTTCCGACCCTGGATGAAACCAACGCCTTCCTTGCCGACGAAGCGGCCGACAAACGCGCTGAGACGGTCGAACGATTGTTGGCGAGCGACGACTACGCCTCGTTCTTTGCACGCAAGTGGGGCGTGATCCTGCGCAACCGACGTACCGGTGGTTCGCTGCAAGTCTCGAACATGCTGTTTCATCATTGGTTGAAGGAGTCCTTCCGCGACAACAAAGCATACGACCAACTCGTCGACGAATTGCTCACCGCCAGCGGCTCGCTGTTCAGCAACCCCGCGACGGCGTGGCTGTCGCAAGTCACCGACCAGAACGAACGGGTCGAAGACATCAGCCAATTGTTCCTCGGACAGCGGATTCAGTGTGCACGTTGCCATCACCACCCGTACGAGAAGTGGAGCCAAGAGGACTACGCGAGAATGTCGGCGTTCTTCTCGACGATTTCAAAGAAGACACAGGGTACCGACGTCACATTCGTGACCCGCATCGCCGCACCGTCGGCCAAGCACCCGAAAACGGGCCAGAACGTGTCGCCGGCCGGACTCGATGCCGAAGCGATCGAGCCCGATGCGGCGACCGACCCGCGCAGGGAGTTGAGTGACTGGGTGACATCACCAGAAAATCCGTTCTTTGCCAAAGCGCTCGTCAATCGGTACTGGAAGCACTTTTTGGGGCGCGGATTGGTCGAACCGGAAGACGACATGCGTGTCACCAACCCGCCGTCAAATCCCGAATTGATGGATGCATTGGCGGCATCGTTCGTCGAATCGAATTACGACTTGAAAGCGTTGATCCGGCTGATCTGTCATTCCGACGTTTACAACGCCTCCTCCGACGCGCTCGCCGACAACGTCATCGATCGTCGCAGCCACTCGCGTTACTACCCCAAACGCTTGCAAGCCGAAACGTTGCTCGATTCGATCGATGTCGTCACCGGAGCGTCCACGGCGTTCGCCGGGATGCCGGCCGGAACAAGCGCCGTTGAACTGCCCGACACCGGATTCAATTCGTATTTCTTGTCCGTGTTCGGTCAGCCCGATTCGAAAACGGCCTGCGAGTGCGAGCGATCCTCAGAGGCGAATCTTGCGCAAAGTCTGCACCTGCTCAATTCGGAAGAGATGCAGAAAAAACTGACGCATGACCAGGGACGAGCCGCCGCGTTTGCCGCCGACACCTCACGACCGACCGCAGCCAAGATTCGAGAACTGTACAAGCTGGCGTTGAGCCGCGAACCGAACGACGGAGAACTCAAGTCGACGCTGAGCTATCTGGGGGAACGCGACAATCAAAAAGAGCCCTGGGAAGATTTGATCTGGGCCTTAGTGAACTCCAAAGAGTTTTTGTTCAACCACTGATGCCCCACCCATCCAATCCCTCCTCCGCCGGTCCCTCACGCGGCGACCGGCCTTACCGGTGCCACTTAATCGTCGCCGTTCTCGCGGTGATCTGCATGGCCGCCGGTGGCGTTCATGCTCAGTTGCCCGTGATCGGGCTCCGGGCGGTTTCCCAATCGTTCTTTGCCCCCGGGGAGTCGTACGAGGTCACTGTCGCCGAAGGTGCGAACACGGAAGAGGTTCACGAGCTTGTTTTCTCGCATCCGGGGATCACGGCGACCTTGCTGAGCGGCTCGGCCAGACCATTCACCAAGATCGAAGCACCGCGTTACGGCAGCTTCAGTGTGACGGTCGCCCCCGACGTTCCCGAAGGACGCTATGAAGTCCGCGCGGTCGGCCGCTTCGGAATCTCCAATCCGCGTTCGATTGTCGTTCAAAAAGAGATTCGCGTCGTCCCCTCGGTGGGCACCGATCCCTCGACGGCAACTGCCTTGGAACTCGGCCACACGCATTGCAGACGCGTTTCGCCACAGCGACGAGATTTCTATTCGCTCGACGCAATCGCCGGCAAGCGATACAGCGTTCGGGTGATCGCACAAGCCATCGACTCCCAGCTGATCGGTGCCGTCTCGGTCGCCGATGCCAAAGGACAAACGCTGGACAGTGCGATCGGCAGCGACCATTCGGACGTGCAACTCACGCTGACGGCAACCGACAACGGCCCGTTGACCGTCGCGGTACACGACGCATTGTTCCGGGGCGGTGCGGCCTATCCCTACGGTTTGTTGGTGACCGAAGGCAACCAGACACAAACCGACTTGCAACCCGAGTTCCCCAAATCAGTCAGCGTGGTGACGCGGGATCCGGTCGAAGTCGACGAAACCGATGTGCCCGTCGAGCTGACCGTCCCGGCTTGCGTGGAAGCCGACTTTGATTCGACCAGCGACAGCGATCAATACCGTTGCAAATTGTCCAAGGGCAACGCAGTTTTGATTGAAGTGGTTTCCGATCGGATCGGCCAACCGACCGATGCGCGTTTGATCATCGATCGATCGCTGGTCGACGCAGCCGGAACGCAGACCTGGCAACGCGTCGCAACCGCCGAAGACGGCCCCAACCTGTCGGACTCCGTCATCCGATTTGCCACGGGCGATCCCGTGCTGCATTTCCAACCGCCCGAAGACGGCGACTATCGAATCACAGTCGCCGACTTGGACACGGGCCAATCACTCGGCGAACGACAGCGGTATCAGCTTTTCATCGGCACGCCCCACCAGGATTGGCAACTGCTGGCCTATCACGTCTATCCCCACAAAGACCCCAAGACGTCTCAACCCTCGGGAACGCACCTGATGCGTGGCGGGGCGACGACGATTCGGGTCTTTGTGATCCGAAACCAGATGTCGGCGCCGATTCGGGTTTCGATTCCCCAGTTGCCGCCCGGACTGGTCTGTCGTCCCGCCTGGATCGCGGCCAACCAAAACCACACCGACCTGTTGATCACCGCTTCGGACCAGGCACCGACCCAACACAGTCCCTTGCAAGTGGTCGGCGAAGTCACCCGTGACGGCCAAAGCGAAACGCGACAGGCGCGGGCCGCATCGGTGATCTGGCAACAAGACGGCTATCGCCCCACCGCACACACGCGTTTGACCGATCGATTGAAGGTCGCGTCATCCGATCTCGACACCTGTCCGCTCAGCATCGACCCCGCCAGCCAAGACGTGGTGGTGGCGAAAAAAGGAACCAAGGTCACGGTCCCCATCAAGGTGACCCGTCGCGAGGGAGGATCCGAAGCCGTCGTCTTGCGGGCTCAACACCTGCCACCGGGCGTCAGCGCCGGTGACCTGACGATCGCCAAAGACAAATCGGAAGCCGAGTGGACGATCGATGTAAAAAACAACGCAGCCGTCGGCAGCTACTCGTTCTGGGGTCAAGGCGAAACGAAGGTCAAGTTCGCCGTCAATCCGCAGGCACTGACACGCGAAATCGAGTACCGCGATACGCTGAAAACCATCCGAGCCGATCCCGACCGCTCCGGCGATCATGCAGACATCGACAAGGCGATCGCGGAAGCGGAAAAGCGGATCGAAGCGATCAAAAAACAGGTCGCTGCCCGCGATTTTACCGTCTATGTCCCGATGAGCTTGATCACACTAGAGATCCAGTAAGCCGAGAGTGGATTCGCGAACGGCATTGGCCAACGCAATGACCTCCGCCGCCTTGGTCGGGTGATGCCCTCGACGAAGCGTGTACTCGTCCCTCGGACGAATCCCTTCTTCCCTCCCACCCCGTTGCAATGATGCGTGATCGATCGCTTCCCATCGTCTTGATGCTCTGCTTCCTTGCACCCACCACGTTTGCCGAGCAAGCCGATTCGGATCAGTCCGTCAGTTACGCCCGTGACATCGCTCCCATCTTGCAACGCAACTGCGTCGCCTGTCACCGCGCCAAACAAGCCGAGGGTGGGCTATCGCTGGAGACACACGAGGCGATCCAGGCCGGCGGCGACAGCGGATCGTTACTCGTCGCCAAGCAACCCGAATCGAGTGTGCTGTATCTGCGCGCCAACGATGACGACGATCCGATGCCACCGGACGACAACACGGTGGGCGCCCAACGATTGACACCGGAGGAACTTGCCTTGTTGCGGACCTGGATCAACCAGGGCGCGAACTTGGATGCACACGCCGTCGACGATGCGATCGATTGGCAACCCATCCCCGATTCGATTCGCAACAGTTATTCGCTCGCCGTTTCACCGGACAACCGTTTGATCGCGGTCGGGCACGCCAATCGGGTTGAACTGCGCGATGCACAGTCCGGTCAGCACGTTGGAAATCTGATCGACGAAAGCCTTCCCCAGACCGGTGTCGCGGACTTTGACGTCGTCCAAGCCATTGCATTTTCCCCCTGGGCCGATCGCATCGCCACCGGCGGCTACCGCACCATCCGAATCTGGAAACGACAACCGACCGAGCCCGCCATTCCGCTTGCCCTTCGCCATGCATCCGGGCCAACCACCGTCAGTCCCGACCGGACGGCAATCGCAGTCGTTAATGCCATCGGTGACGTCGAAATCTGGCAGACCGCGTCACAGGAATTGCGGCACACGCTGCCGAGTCTTGGACGGGTCGCGGGGACCGACTGGTCGCAACCCGAACAACTGGTCGTGGGATACGAAAGCGGAGACATCGGCATTTATGGTGCTCACGACGGAGCATTAATCGCACAGCTGAAACTGGATCATGCCATCGCAGCGGTCGCGCAAAGCCGCGACGGCAACTTCGTCGCCTCGCTCGGCATCGGCGGTCAAGTTCGGTTGTTTGACGGTGACCAACCGCATCCCTCGCAAACCGTCAACGCGATCAGCGATGCCACCTCGATTGCGTTTTCCGCGCCGGGCTCCTTACTCGTCGGCACCGCGTCGGGTGTTGTCAAACGGATCGACCCGGCGTCGGACCAGATTGTGCTTGAACTTGCCCATGGCTCGAGCATTCAGGCACTCGCCATCGACAAGGCGGGAAAGACCATCGTCACCGGTGGTGCCGACGGGATCGCAAAGCATTGGGACCTCGCTGACGGAAAGCTGCTGCAGACGTTTCTCGGTGACCGCCAATCGCAGCTTCAAATCGCCTCGCTGGATCGAGACGTCAAACGCGAACAGTCGTGGCTGCAAACACTCGAGGGCAAGACGAAGGAACTGAATCAGTTGCTGGAAAAAGAGGAAGCGGCGTTGGCGAAAGTGACCGAGGCTCGTGAAAATGCGGTCAAGGAACTCGATGAAAAAGCCAAACAGCGAGACGACACGGCCAAACAGATCGCGGGCACCGAAAAAGGCATCGTCGAGGCCCAAGCAAAGATCGACGCAGCGACGCGGGCCGCGGCGGATGCCGAAGCCTTGATCGCCAAAAACCAGACTCAAATGGAAGCGTTGAAAACCGAGTTGCAACCGCTGGAACAACAATCCGCGACGGCGGTCACGCAAGTTCAATTGGCGCAAGCGAAAGTCGACGAAGCCAATCGAATGCTGGCCGCTGCGAAACAGTCGGCCGAGGTCATTGCAAAGCAAGTCGAAGAAAAGAAAACACAACTGGCAAGCGTCACCCAAACCCGTGCGGTCGCCGATGAAACCCTGACGAAGTCCAAAGCGGCGGCGGCTGACGCGACCAAGCAACTCGAATCCGCCAAAGCGACACTTACCAAACAGCGCGAGTCCCTTGCCGCGGTGGAAAAAGAGGTTGAAAAGAAACAGGCCGACGCAGCCGAGCGTCAGCAAGCACTGGTGACGGCAAAAAAGACACGTGATCGTGCGTCCGCGAATCTACCCAAGCACCAAGAGATCCTGCGGAAGCGAAACAATCGTCTGACAGATCTGAAACATCGACACGCCAGCGTCGTGGATCGCCAGAGTCAATCTCCCGCGATCGCCTCAATCGCGTTGTCCGACGACGAGACGTCGGTTGCCCTGGTGGATGCCGATGGCGGGGTGCGAACTTATCAATTGATTGACGCAAAACCACTGGAACGAATTCAGCTTGCCGACACAACGGGCCCCGACGATCTCGCCGACGCCTACTTTCTGGATCAACATCAGCTGGTCGTTCATCGTCCCGTCGGACCGCCCCTGATGATCGATCCACGGCAGCGGTGGACACTTGAGCGAACGATCGGTGGGCTTGACTCCGACTTGATATCCGACCGCGTGACGTCCCTGGATTTTCGCGGGGACGGCCAATCGATCGCGATCGGCAGCGGGACCCCCAGTCGTCGAGGACAAGTCTTGATCGTCGCCACGTCCAGCGGTGACGTCCTGCGTCGGTTCGACGATCTGCACAGTGATTCGGTGTTGTGTGTCCGTTTTTCGCCCGATGACCGGCTGCTCGTGACCGCATCGGCCGACAAGACGATCCGCTTGTTGGATGTGCAGACCGAAGAAGTCGTCGGTGCACTCGATGGACACACCCATCACGTCCTCTCGGTAGCCTGGAAACAGGACGGCCGACTGATCGCCAGCGGAAGCGCCGACGGAACGATCAAGACATGGGACGTGGAAACCGGCCAACAAAAACGCACCATCGGCGGATTCCCCGATGAAGTCACCGCGGTGGAATTCGTGGGCGACAGCACACGCGTGGCCAGCAGCTGTGCCGACGGACAATTGCGGATTCACGAAACCAACAACGGCGGTTCGGTCGCCACGGCAGCAGCGCCGGGCGATTTTCTGTTCACGCTCGGGATCAGCGCCGATGCAGGCCGCGTGTTTGCCACCGGACAAACCGGCGCCGTCCACATCTGGCAAACCGAAGGGTTAAAATCCGCCGGGCAGTGGTAGGGCAATGCCACGTAAGCTGTTAGCGGAACGGCGCGAGCCGTCCGGTTGCAGCTCAAAACCACCTTGAAACACCGGAGGGCTCGCGCCCCGCCGCTAACAATCAAACGAACCTGTTAGCGGAACGGCGCGAGCCGTCCGGTTGCAGCTCAAAACCACCTTGAAACACCGGAGGGCTCGCGCCCTGCCGCTAACAATCAAACGAACCTGTTAGCGGAACGGCGCGAGCCGTCCGGTTGCAGCTCAAAACCACCTTGAAACACCGGTGGGCTCGCGCCCTGCCGCTAACAATCAAACGAACCTGTTAGCGGAACGGCGCGAGCCGTCCGGTTGCGGCTCAAAACCACCTTGAAACACCGGTGGGCTCGCGCCCTGCCGCTAACAATCAAACGAACCTGTTAGCGGAACGGCGCGAGCCGTCCGGTTGCGGCTCAAAGCCACCTTGAAACACCGGAGG
>NZ_JANZKV010000262.1 GCF_025060895.1 Stieleria sedimenti
CCCTCTGGGAGAGACGGCGTTTGCGCAGCAAGCAAACGCCAGAGAGGGCCGGCGCTGCGAAAGACTTGACGACTTCCGCTACGATCAACTCCGCCACTTAGACAATCGACGTCCTTTGGGAGGGCCGCGGGAACCCTCCCCTCGCTGCGCTCGACCCTCCCGCACACGGGAGGGTGACTTCCGAATTGAAAAGGACACGCACAAAAGGACGCCACAAGCGATCGCACCAGGGCGCCATCTGCCATCAACTGCGTCAAACAATTACATTGCCCGGTTCAGTGGTCTTCTTTGGTTGAACCCTTCCTGCGGTGAATGTGATGAAAGTTTTGGTGGTCGGCAGCGGCGGGCGAGAACATGCCCTGGCCTGGAAACTGGGGCAGAGCCCCAAGGTGACGGAAGTGTTTGTCGCGCCAGGCAATGCAGGCACCGCACTGGAAGCGACCAACGTCGACATTGCGGCCACGGAAGTCGACAAGCTGGTCGAGTTTGCCAAAACCAACGCGATCGACTTGACCGTCGTTGGCCCCGAAGCGCCGCTGGTGCTCGGACTGGTCGATGCACTCGAAGCAGCCGGGCTGCGCGTCTTCGGCCCCTCGGCCGCCGCCGCGGAACTGGAAGGCAGCAAGGTGTTTTGCAAAAACCTGCTGCACACCGCCGACATCCCCACGGCCGATTATCGCACCTTTCGAAACGCCGACGACGCCTCGCGGTACATCAAAGACAAGTACAGCGAGCCGACCGACCAGGTTCCGGTCGTTGTCAAAGCCGACGGGTTGGCCGCCGGTAAAGGCGTCATCGTTTGCGAAACCCGGAGCGACGCGCTGCAGGCGATCGATCGCATCGCCGGACAAAAGGAGTTCGGCGAAGCGGGCAACGAACTGATCATCGAAGAAAAATTGATCGGCCAAGAAGCCAGCGTGCTGGCGATCACCGACGGCGAAACCATCATTTCGCTGCCGGCCGCCCAAGATCACAAACCGGCCCACGATGGCGACCGCGGTCCCAACACCGGCGGCATGGGCGCTTACTGCCCCACACCCATCGTCGACGAGGCGATGTTCGAAAAGATCGAATCCGACGTGCTGGTCCCCGTCGTCCACGCGATGAAACGGGCGCGGAAACCGTTCAAAGGCGTGCTGTACGCCGGATTGATGCTGACCGCAGCCGGCCCCAAAGTGCTGGAGTTCAACGTCCGGTTCGGTGACCCGGAATGCCAACCGCTGTTGATGCGACTGAAATCAGATTTGTTTGACATCCTGGTCGCCGCCGCCGATGGAAAACTCTCCGAACTCGAACCGCTGGAATGGGACGAGCGACCCAGTCTGTGCGTCGTGATGGCCAGCGAAGGTTACCCGGGCAGCTACGAAAAGGGCCGTGTGATCACCGGATTGGACGAGGCCGCGAAGGTCGACGATGTGAAAGTCTTTCACGCCGGAACGACCACCGTCGATGGCAACGTCGTCAATGACGGCGGGCGCGTCTTGGGCGTCACCGCAATCGGCAACACCATCAGCGCCGCAAAACTGAAGGCTTATACCGCCGTCCAAAAAATCCGTTGGCCCGGCGCCTGGTGCCGCAAAGACATCAGCGACAAGGCGCTGCAGTAAGCAACCCCTCGTTCCCGGGCTCCGCCCTACGCCGTGAACGATTTTTTAGCGGTAGGGCGCGAGCCCTCCGGTGTGTTGGCAAAGTAGCGGAACCGGAGGGCTTGCGCCCTGCCGCTAAAACCTCGTTAAACACAGGAAATAGATCGTTCACGGCGTAGGGCTCCGCCTGGGAACGCACTGTCCCGGAGGCTCCGCCTCGAACGTTCGCCGGCGGAGCCGGCGTGGGCGGCAAGCAGGATGCTTACCCCACGCCCCCGCGCGGTCCCGGAGGCTCCGCCTCCCATCGGCGTGTGGCGAGCAGCTACACCGACCTTGCGTTCCAAGGTGGAACCCTGGAACGATTTGAATAAAACCCACCGATAGCAGCGCGGACCCGCGGATACCTGGCTGCTCTTCATCCGTGGGTTCGCGCTGCTATCCGTGGGTTCATCTCAGCACGCGCTGTCAGCCAGTGGCGCATGATCCCTCGCCCTCCCTCGTGAAATGCAGTGCCGCCGCGGCCGTCACGTGCTGTTCAAGGACAGGAGGCGGAGCCTAGGAACAAGGAGGTAGGGCATGCTGTGCATGCCGGATGTCACGCACAGCGTGACCTACCGCCACCACTACTGCGCCACCGAGCGGGTGCCGCCGCCGGCGAAGTTGACGTAGATCGGGCTGCCCTCTTTGATCGGTCGCGCCGCCGACGCGTAACCCTTGGCATAAATCTTTTCACGTAACTTGCGGAACGAACCGTAGCTGTCTGGATAAACCGCGACCGTCACCGTTGTCGTGCCCGGCGGGTACCCCGACAGTTCGACATCCAGCCAGTCATCGTTGGCCAGCACCTCGTCGATCGGCGTTCCATAGGGTTCACGCAGCGGCTCGAACGACGCGACCACGACGCGAGCGCGACTCATCCTGGCGATCGCGTTGCCGTTGCTGACCAATTCGTTGCTACGGTTGAGCACGTACCGCGCGACATAGCCGCGCACCGGCCCAACCGCCGCATCACTGACGCCCTCGCGAAGACTGGAGGACGTGCGACGAAAATTGCGACCGATCTCATCGGCCAACAACTCAAACGGAATCACGGACAATCGATCGTCCTTCAACCGAAAATAGACCTCGTCACCGAACACGGTCTTGGCCATCGGAGTCGGCAGGTGAGAGATCGCGACGATCGGCGGCTGCTTGCTTTCCAATTGCGTTCGCGCACCAGCCAACTCCGTCAATTCGCTTTTCAACTTTGACGCTTCCGCGTTGCGGATCGCGGCTTGGCGGTTGGCATTGTCCAGCTTCGCTTGCTCGTCTTCCCAAGCCGCTTCGGCTTCGGTCAGCAATGTCAACAGGATCGTACGACGTTCGGCTTGCTGTGCGATCTTGGAATCCAAGACCTTGATCGTTCGCTCCAGTCGCATCGAATCGGCCTGCGCCGACGCCGCGCGGGCTGCCACAGTTGCCAGCGTTTCCATCTCCGCTTCACCCGCAACGCGCGATTTGGGATCCAGCGGTTCTTGCACCTGCGGCTTGGCGTCGCGCATGATCGCTTCTGATTGGGCGCCTAACACCACAACCAGAATGATCAGAATGCCGACCAGGTTGGCGACGATGTCCAAAAAGGCATCGTGCCCCACCGAAACGCCTTCTCTGCGATGTCGCCCGCTCATTTCCGTTCACCTCGCGGGTTGTTTTCTGCCTGCGTGTACCCGGCGCCTTGGTCGTCACCGGTGCGTTGGATCGGTAGCCCGCTGCCGGTCATCAATCGGCTCCACTGGTCGTATCGCAATTCAGCTCCCGGCATGACGTCCACCTTCAACCGAGGCGACCAACGCGCACCGGGTGCCGCAGCCCCCCAACGTTCGATCCGATCTCGGACCGACGTCGCCAGTTGCAGCGTCGCCACATTGACGCCGTCCGGCTCGATCAAAAACGTTTCGCTCTGGCGCATCCCGGCGTCCGGCAACAAGATGAAACGATCGGCGTGAACTTGTAGCCGAACCGAACGGACGATCTCGTTGCCACGCGCCAACACGACACTGCTGGGCAGCGCCCAGTCGGCGCCGTTGCGCTGCACCAACGAACCGGGTTTCCGCGACTTCGCTTGTTCGCTGGCCGCGGGTTTCTGATCGGCCGCATTCGCGGCTTGGGCGTCGGTCGGTTGGCCGGCTTTCATCCGCTGTGAAACCTTGGGCTGATCCAAGCGATTCATTCCCATCGGCGCACCGGCCATGGGACCGATCCCCGCGGGGTTGTCGCCGGCTTGCGCGCTGGCCTTGCCGATGACACGCTGCCGACCGCCGGAGTCGGCGTTGCCTTGGGCCAACATCGCGGACGCGGAATCGGCATCACCGCTGGACGGATACTGCAATTCGAGTGCGTTTGCACCGGGGGTGTTCGGTTGGGGCTGGGATTGATCGGACGATCCCGAGTTGGTGCCCGCGGCGATCTGGTCGACCGCCGTCATCGCGGCTTGATTCAGATCGCGGTCGGAATCCACCTCGGCAAACGAGGACGCGGAATCTTGCAGCTGTCGTTCCAGCCGTCGTTTGGCGGCTTCGGAAGTGATCGGCGAAGGGTTGCCACCGCCCGCGCGACTGCCCGTGCGGCCGTAGGTTGGGGTCGGAAACATGCGATGGTCGCGGAAACCACTTTGTCGGCCCTGACGATCCATCTGCGAAACCGACAGACGCGGCACCGGTTTGACAGGCTCGGGTGGTTGGACCGCATGTGAACCGACCCAGCCCGCTCCGCCAGACGGGCTTTCCGCCACCGCCGCTTGGCCGGACGCTGCCGGAGCCTGCCCGCCGCCACTGACCGAGGCTTGGCGGTCAAAGTTTCCGCCCGTTCCGCCGGGACCGGCCGGAGAGCGGCTGCCCGACCCACGGATCGATCGCGCGATCGATTGTTGCGTCATCCGATCCAGTGCCTGGTTGATCGCGTATTCCATCCGCTCCCGCATCGCCGGATCGGGGTTGGGGTAGGCGAGGTTGACGTCCGCCGGAACCAGTTCGTACCCGAACTGATCGTCCCAATCCAACATCGCCGAGCGGGCGGCATAGTAGCTGTCGACGCCCTCGGGGCGGACCAACAACATGGGATAGGGCGGGATCGCGTCGCCGTATTGTTGCATCGCGTGATAGCGTGCGGCGCGGAGCGCGTCATCGAGCGGATTGGCGTGCCGCGATGTTTGCTCTAATTGTGTCCGCGTGATGGCGACGCCTTCGGGCCAGATCGTGACGCCCTTGGCGGTGCATTCCAAATAGATCGGCCGACGCTCGGTGCCGTTGGGGCCTTGGTGCGGGACGATGACGAAACGCGGCTTGGCCGTTTTAATTTCCTCACGCAACTTTTTCACGACCAGCTGCTCTTTGACCAACTGTTCGTTCAGCGATTTCAGTTCTTCGGCGGTCGCGGCCGATGGCGGATCGTCCGACATCGCCTGCTCCATCGCCTCGCCGATTTGTTTCAATCGCTGACGGATGCGTCGCATGTGATCTTCGACGTGAGCCAACTGGTTGCGTCGGTCTTCCAGGTCACCGGTCTGTGCTTCGCGAAAGGAAATCAATTCGCCCAAACGAAACTCTTCCTCTTCGACCAACAACTCGACGTCGCCGACGGTCAACTGCCCGGGAACGTGAGTGCGTTCTTGTTCGGCCGTCTCGGCGATCTGCTGTGCCGCGTCGGAGGTGTTTTGTGCCACCAGTGCCAACAACAGGATTAAGGTTCCAAGCGTGCAAACCAAGACGGCCAGGAACGGAAACAGCGTCGGCGAAAGGGTCTTTCGTCGCCGCCCGCTCATGCAGCCCGCCTCGAATCGTGCGTCGCGTTCGACTTGACCGCGGTCATTTCGCGGGCCAACACATCGACCGCCCGGGCCAACACGATCATGGCATCGGCCATCCCCTGTCCGGCCGCCGCGCCGATGTTGTCATCGATGCGACGGTTCGTTTCGTCCAACAAGTTCAAGTTCGCCGCCAGCGTTTGCTGCAGGTTCAACACCGAACTGGCTTGCTCGCGGACCAACGCGGCCTGATCGACCTGGTCCAACATCATCGCCTGTTGTTTCGTCATCGCGTCCGCACCGGCAATGATCGTTTGTTGCCACGCGGAGAGTTGCGACTGCCACTTGTCGAATTGAATCCCAAGCTGTTCACGATTCCGCTGAGTCGAAAATTCCATCTGCCCGGCGTGGTCACGCAGTGCGGGCACCAGCGTTTGTTCGACCGCATCGATGAAGCTTTGTGATTGGACGTTGTGAGCTTGTTGCCAGTAGCCTTGTGCTTCGTCAATTGTTTGACGCCACAACGTCGTCTGGTTGCTCAACGATTCCGCCACCGCGGCGCGCACGCCCTCGCAAAGCTGGGCCAACAATTCGAATTGATTGTCGGCGGCTTCATCACCGGGCAAATGCAGTCCGGTCAAGTAGCCGACGCGTTCGTCGATGGCGGCCAACAACTGTTGCTCGCTGCGCTCGACCGGAAACTGTAAAAAGATCGCGACGATCGACAGCACCAATCCCAGAGCGGTCGTATCAAATGCGACGTACAAGCCGCTCTTCAAATTGTCGACCGCGGCGTTGCCGTTGGAAAAATCCAACCCGCCGAGTGTTTGCGTGATCCCGATCACGGTGCCCAAAAAGCCCAGCATCGGAATCGCCCACACGATGATGCGGATCAGTGCGAAGGAGTCGTGGGCTGAATCGGCGTCCCGCGACGAAAGCTCGCGCAAATCGTCGGCCAAATGCTTCGTCGTTCCGCGGCCGGATTGCCGCATCAAGACCTCGCGGAGGCGAACGACCAGCTGTGATCGACCGATGTCGCGCGGCAGTTTGGCCAGATTGCTCGACCATGCTTGGGCGACAAACCCCGCGTCATGGCGATCGCGAAACTCTTGGGTCGGCGAGTCGGTTTCTCGCCGCGGTGCCAACGCCGCGTCATCGGCGCGGCGCAACAGCGACCATTGTCGTCGCGTCGCCCATGACTTGAGCGACAAGATCGAAATGGCGACACAAAACAAAATGGTCGCCGCAATGGCAACGGGGTGGCCGAGGAAGTAGCGTTCCAACGCTGCCCACTGCGTGACGTAAATCACCGCGTAGAACAGGCCCGCCAAAACGCCCCCGCCGGCGACCGCGACGATCCCGCTGAGCCGGTCGCGGTGATCCGCAACACGACTGTCTTGGTTGCTATCAAATTTGCCTGCGTTTTGCGATTCAGTCTTGCTCACGCCAGCGTCCTTGCCGGTTCGAGGGGTCAAAATGTTGCACCGGTGTCCAAGCACAATCCTTACCACCCCATCGTCTTTCCCCTCAGGTCAACTTCACCCAATCCACAGAATTCAACACCGCACCGACCGTGGTGTCCGCCACGAGCTTGCAAAAGTGGCCTAAGCTTCCAGCTTGCGATCCGTGGCGCCAGCCACGAGCTTGCAAAAGTGGCGTAAGCTTCCAGCTTGCGATCCGTGGCGCCAGCCACGAGCTTGCAAAAGTGGCGTAAGCTTCCAGCTTGCGATCCGTGGCGTCAGCCACGAGTTTGCGAGCAGTCTGCCTGGCAAGCAGGAAGCGTTCCCCCACTAGGGAACCAGTTTCCCTTCGGCATAAACAAACGTCTTCTGGCCGGTCTTCAGGCTGTTGAGCCCGAACGGGTCGATCGTCGTCACTTTGCCTTCTGACACCTTTGCTTCCACTTCGTAGACCATCAAGACCTTCGACGGGGACTTGATCGCAACGTGTTCTTCATGGTGCCACTGCTGGGCTGGCAGACAAACAAACGCCGGTTTTCCCGGCGTGGGCTCGGGCAACGCCAGCGAATCGACGTTGGCGATGCGAAACGCGATGAAGTGATCCAGCGATTCGGAAACCTCAGCCGGCGGTCCGTCCTTGATCGTCTGAGTCGGAATCAAATAGAACGCCGGCTGGCCCAGCATGACCGAAAACGATTGCGAACCGCTGTAGGCGTCGCTTAGTTTCATCGTTCTGACCGCTTCGGTTGGCGGTTTGCGGATTTCGTACCAATTCAAGTAGCTCGGTGTTCCGTCTTGGCTCACGTCTTGCGGAGCCGAATAGAACTTGGGTCCGCGAAAGTTGATCCAACGTCGCTCGGCATCCAGCGCCGTTTTGACCTCCAAACCGTGCAGCACGGGGTTGGAGGCCGTGACGGAGACGACGTCATGCGGCGAAGCGGCGTCACCGCGTGACATCATCGCGAGACAGACCAAGATGACGGCGGGGGAAATGGTGCAACGGAGTCGGGGTTTCATGGCAGGACATTGGATTGCGGAGGAGGCGGAGCGAATTTCGGAGCCATCTATTGTCTCTGGTTGTCTAGCCGGGCAGCGCTACGTTGTGCGTTAGAGGCTCGAAAGACCGAAGAGGCTCGCGTCCCATCCGACACGCCACTGGCTAAGCCACGTGCTGAAATGCCACCCCAGCGGGAAGCGTCAGCGACCGGCACCCCAGCGGAAAGCGTCACCGGAGGGCGTCACTCACTTGGCCGCTGTCACTCCTTGGCCGCTGTCACTCCTTGGCCGCTGTGTCTTCATAGATCGGCAGGTGCCGGTAGTAGACTTCCAGGTTCAACAGGTTCATCGTCGTCACGTACACCCGGCCGGCGTGGGCGCTCCAGCGGTCGGGGATCGGCAGTTCGGGGTCCCAGGAACCCGCTTCCGGCCCGACCTTGATCTGCGTTTCCAGCAACAACGGATTGAGGTGCCGGTTCCAGCGGTCCCAGTAATCGCCGCCCATGTGAAACATGAACTGCGTGGCGTAGTACCAATAGTATCCGTCGCGCAGGGGGCGGCGTCGCTCGCCGAGTTGGGGCGGATACTTCAGCAAGTACTCGGCGGCCGACTGCATCGCCGGCTGCTCACGGCTCCAGCCGTTGTACATCCGCATCAGCATGCCGACGGCGGTCATCGTCGGCGTCGGCAAGCGACCGTGGCGCTGCTGGGGCGTGTCGGGTGCGAACGGGTTGTATCGATATCGATCCAAACGATCCGAGCCCTCTTCGCGCGCCAACGACAACCACAAGTCGATTCCGTCGTAGGAATCTTGCGACACTTGCAGCCCCGACAGGTCACCGCTTTTGAGCGCCATCATCATCCATCCGGTCACGCTGGTGTCGCTGCTGACTTGGGGTGAATAGCGCCAACCGCCGCGGGTGCGATGCTGGGTGGCCATGATGTAGTTCAAGGCTTCTTGGGCGCCCTGCCGGAGCTCGCGATCCTGCGTCATTCCATAGGCTTCACAGAGCGAAAGGGCAGCGATCCCGTGACTGTAAAACATCACGTTGCGGTCGCTCATTTCGTTTTCGCTGCGATACAGGTTTCCGCTGGTGCGTTGGTTGTCCAGCAAGAATTTGAGCCCCTTGCTGACGGTGCCGGCGTACTGGTGTTGGGTGTGGGTGTAGCCGGCGCCTTGGAATGCCAACAAACACAAACCGGTCGCGGCGGTGTCGCTGCGCAACAAGACGCGATCGCCATGCCCCTGCAACGACCAACTGCCGTCTTCGTTTTGGATACTGGCGAGATACGCCAACCCGCGTTCGATGGCTTCTTCAGTCGCCGGACCGCCCATCCCAGGCGCACTCGACGCCGCACCGCCACTGGTTCGCATCACGCGTCGCGAAAAGGATTCCACCGCGGCGATCTTGGTGCCCGCCGGCGTGGCCGGCCCGCCGACTTGGCGTCGCGGTCTGGCCTCTCGGGGCAGTTCCATGACCGCGATTTCCGGCTGCACGTCACTGGGCAGCAAACCGGCAATCGGTGCCGGCGTGTTGCTGATCCCGACAGGTCCGAGATCGGCCAACAGATCCAGCGCCATGCCGGGCGCACCGGCCGGGGCCAAATCGGTCGCTGCCGCGCCGCCGACTTCGGTTTCGCGGCGGACCGCCGGATCCGAGGCTCCCAACCGATCATCCAGTTGATCCGACATCGCCGAACCGGCGATGCCCGCGGCGCTGGCGGGTACCGATTCGGCGGGGTTGATCGATCCCATCGGTGACGTTCCCCGCGTCACGTTCATGCGACGCGCACGCCCGGGGGCGCGAGTGGCCGGCCCGGCATTGACGTTCGGCGCCCCGACCGCGGCCGACAGGGTACTCCGCGCGACCGTTGCTCCACCGGTCGGACTCGGATCGGTCGTTTCGGCCATGAAGCTCGGCGCGGGGCCGTCGGTGATCTGTGCCCCCGTCGTCTCGCCACGGCGATCGGTGGGAATGTCCGTCGGGGCCAGCATCATCGATGCATCGTCGCTGGTCCGCGCGATCGAGACGGCGACCGGCGCCGGTGCGGCACCGGCGACCGCCGACGGCTTGGCGATCGTTCGCGAACGCCTGTCGCGTGCCAGCCCCGCGTCGCCGATCGTCGGCATTGCATCGAGCGCACTCAGGGACGCCGCCGAAGGCGTCGACTGGGTCGCCCGGATCGATTCACTCGGCTGCGGCGCGATGGCCGGCATGTCCAGGCTGGCCGGCGCCTGACGCGCTGACTGCGGCGACGCACGGTCGGCCAGTTGGCGCTCGGCCGGTGCGGCCTGCACGGGGCGTGTCGTGTCCTGGGATTCCGACGGCACATCGATCGGTTCGGGTCGAGGATTGGGTGCCGACTGGTTGTTTTGTCGCCGCGCCAATTTGCCCGGCGAGTCGGCCGGCATCGGCGCGGCCGCACTGGGCTGACTCCGCTCCATCAGATACTTCTGCATCGGCTGGTTTTCCGGTTGCCGAGGCTTGGGGACTTCCAAGCGTGGCTGGGAACGCTCCACCGGTGGCAGTTGTCGCTGTTCTTTAGGAATCTCTCGCGACTTGGTTTCCGCATCGACCGGTTTGGACCAATCGGGCGTTTCTTTCGATTCCTTCGGAGCCTGGAAGATGTGTTCGGGGATGGTTTTTCGAATCGGCGTGCGTTCGCGTTTTTCTCCCTTGGAGGCCAGGGGTTGGTAGGCCGCGAACACGACGTAGTGAATCGCAAAAATCAACAGCAACAGGTGAACCGAGATGCTGAACAGCAGTCCCAGCAGAATCGCTTTCCGCAAGAAGCGAGAGGTGATTGCACGTAAGACCAACGACAAAATCACCGCCACGCAAACGATGGCGACCAGATACGTCGTCGCGTTGTAGAGCAAGCGGGGATCGTCAAACCGGAACGGCGTGGCGATCAGAAACAGCACCAACCCGGCCAACGTGACGACCGACAAATCCAGCGGCCACATCCGCGGCGAATCCGCCGGTGTGCTGTCGACAAGTGGACGGTCATAGTCGGAATCAAAATGCAAATCAAACGCCCTGCGGCAAACGGTTAAGTTTCAGGTTTCAGGTTTCAGGTTTCAGGTTTCAGGTTTCAGGTTTCAGGTTTCAGGTTTCAGGTTTCAGGTTTCAGGTTTCAGGTTTCAGGTTTCAGGTTTCAGGTTTCAGGCCAGTTGGCAGGTAGGAGTAGGCAGGTGACAAAAAAATGGGAGGCAGAAAAAGAGAGACAAGAAAATGGGTGACAGGAAAATAGCTGGAACTGATTCCAAATCTCAAATCTCAAATCTCAAATCTCAAATCTCAAAACTCAAATCTCAAAACTCAAAACTCAAAACTCAAAACTCAAAACTCAAAACTCAAAACTCAAAACTCAAAACTCAAAACTTGAAACTCAAAACTCAAAACTTGAAACTTGAAACTTGAAACTTGAAACTCAAAACTTGAAACTTAAATCTCACCCCTCCGGTCCTTCTTGTGTTGTCACGGAATAGTCGCTGATGCCGCTACGGTTGCAGACATCCATCACGCTGACGACGGGTTGGAACGACGCTCCTCGGTCGGCCCGGATCACGGCGGATTGGTTGGTCGGGTTGGACGCCACGCTCGCTTTGAGCAATTTCTCCAGATCGGCCAACGACGTCGCTTGTCCACGCAGATAGATTTCACCGGCCTGGTCGATATCGATCACGATTTCACGGGGTTTGCCGATCATCGGGACCGCACTGGTCGCCGTCGGCAAAACGATATCCAAACGCCGCTCTTCCTCTTCGAACTCGCTGGTCACCAGAAAGAAAATCAGCAGCAGAAACACCACGTCGATCAGCGGGGTCAGACTGAGCGTCCCGGCGACGCTGGAGCGTTTGATTTGAACCGCCATCGGTCAACTCGCCTTGGCTTGGTTGCCGGACTCCGCCACGCCCGCGGATGATGCCGTCGCCTGTGGGGGCGGGGGAGGGGAGGGCGGGGGAGGCGTGACGGCGTTGCCCGGTGAATCGACGTACTGGATCGGGATCAGCGTCCCATCGGAATCCAACCGCCGACGGCCGTCAAAGCGGGCCAAGCCGGGTGCCAAGTCAAACACCAATTGTTCGATGCTGTGAAACAGTTTGGCGATCCGGTTTTCCAAATACTGGGCAAAGATCGCCGCGGGGATCGCAACAACCAATCCCGCCAGGGTCGTCACCAGTGCCGTGTAAATCCCCTCGGAGAGTTGTTCACTGCGGGAACGATCGGCAGACAGCGAAGTCGATTCGTGGAACGCGACGATCATGCCCCAGACCGTTCCCAGCAATCCCATCAGCGGTGTCGCGGCGGCGGCAAGCGTCAGCCAGCGGACCGGCGACGCGTAGCGATCGGCTTCCCGTCCGATCGTCTCGGTGGCGGTGCGTTCGATTTCGCCCAGCGGTTGGCCGGTTCGCATCAGCATCGCTCCGACGATGCTGGCCGTCGGCGACGGATGCTGTAAACAGGCCTGGTAGGCGGCCGGTGGATCAAACGATTCGACCGGATCGGCCAGCCGACGGAGTTCACGGACGAGACGCCGCGGCATGACTTTGGCGCGGCGCAGACTGAGCAGCCGTTCGACCGCCAGCGTCACCACCAACAGACTCATCAATCCGATCGGAATCATGAACCGTCCGCCGCGGAGGATCAGCGACAACATGTCGATGCCCGTCGGTTCGGCGACCGGCGAAGGTTCCTCGGCGGCGATTTCGGCGTTCATGACCGCTTGAATGTCGGCAGCATTGATCGGCGGTTCAGGCTCCACCTGAGCCCACGCCTGGGGCGAGTCGGCCAACCCGCACAGCCAACCCGCGCACAGAACCACCCCCAGACAGATCCACGCGGTGCGTTTTTGCTTCGCGCGTTCCCGTCGCTTCGGGTTTATCGGATAGGAAGTCACGACTAATTCAACGCCTCCAGACGCTCGGCGGATTTCTTCGCAAGTTCGTGTCCGGCATGCTTCTGGACGACGTACTGATAAAACTGTGTGGCGAACTGACGCGATCGCTTTTTCGCATCCGGGGTTCTGGCGGTCTGCATCAGCAGCTCGCTGCAGCGCCCCGCTTCGAACCCACTCTTGGCTTGCCAGTTCTTGATCTCTGCCGGCGCGTTGTCGCCGCCGAAACCGAACATCACGCTCTGGAACTCGGGGATCGCTTTGTCAAATCGTTTTTCACCAAAGTGAATTTCACCCATCATGAAACGGGCCCGCGCACCGACCTCGCGACGGCGATACTGTTCGGCGACCTGCCCAAAGTATTTGAGCGCCTTGTCGAGATCGTTCTTTTGCTGATAAGCAAACCCGGTTTCATAGAACACCTGCGGCAAGTAGGCGGTGGCAGGAAAACGCTCCTTCAGTTCGTCGTACCAGCCGATGGCTTCATCCCAACGTTTCAGTTGCGCCGCGGATTGGCCCCCATGTAACAAAATTAATTCACGGACCTGTCGCTCGGCCGCATCGCGTAGCGAATCGGCGTTCTCGTTTACGTCGCGAATCTGTTGCCGCCCCTTGGTGTAAGATTCCAGTGCCTCGTCGAACGCTTCGGCCTTGAAGAAACACTCACCGACCATCATCCGTGCGTCGATCGCCAGCGTTCCGGCAGCATGCTTTTCGACCTGTTCGGCGAACGCCTGTCGGGCTTCGTCCAGCTTTGATTGTTTGAACAGCGACCAACCGAGACGATACAACGATTTTTCGCTCATCGCGTCATCGCTGGTCTTGTCCGCGGCGAGCTGAAAGTAGGTTGCCGCGGTTGCCCAATCGCTGGCCGCATATTTTTGCTGGCCGACGAAGTAAGCCGCTTCGGCAGCCAATGTCGTGTCGGGGTACTCGTTCAACAGGCGGCGAAATTGCTCAACGGCTTGCTCGTCCTGGCCGGATTCACGCAACGACCAGCCGAGTTCATAAAGCACTTTATCCATCGCGGGATAAGCGGAGACTTCGTCGACCAGACGCTGCAATTTCTCCGCCGCGTCGGCAGGGCGCCCCTGTTTCTGGTCCACCAGTGCCAACTCGTAAAGCGCATGTCCCAAATTGACGCCGGTCGGACCGAGTTCCAGGTACTTTTTCAGATCCGATTGTGCGGAGGCGTAATCCCCCAAGGTCCGATGCGAAATGCCTCGCGCGATCAACGCATCGTCACTGAGTGCATGGGCGGGCGACTGGTTAAGAATTTTGTCGAGTGACTGGATTGCTTCGGCGTGTTTGCCTTGCTGCATCTGCGACCAACCACGACCATACAGTGCGTAGGGGATCAGCCCCGCGTCACGATCGGCGTCGATGATCTGGCTATACAAATTCACCGCCTGGTCATAGTCACCCGTCGTGCTGGCGCGTTGAGCCAGCTTGTAACGGGCCTGATCGGCCATCGCGGACGACGGGTCGCGGCCGACCAACGTTTCCCACGTGGCTTTGGCTCGATCACCTTGCCCCGACGACAGCAGCGCGGTTCCTTGCAGCAGCATCGCCTCGCCGGCACGCGGCCAATCCGGTGCCACGTCGGCCACGCGGCCGAACGACTCCGCCGCATCGGTCGGTCGACCGGACATCAAGTGCGCTTGGCCGACCAGGAATTGCGATTCGGCTTTTTGCGACGCTTGCGAGAAACTCTCGTACTCCTGTTTCAACAACGCGACGCTTTCATCAAACGCCTTCATCGCGTTCATCGCGACGGCGGTCCGCAAGACCCACACGGGGCGTTGCGCGTGGTCGGGCGAGGCGGCACGCAGCAGTTGCCGATAGCTGTCGAGCGCCGCTTCGGTCTGGCCCAAAAAAAGCTGGCTTTCGGCAACGATAAAACGAACATCACTGGCGAGCTGATCGGAACCAAACCGCTGCAAAAACTCATCAGCCAGTTTTCCCGCCCGCTCGTACTGGTTGACTTGCAAGGCAGAGAATGCGGCGTTGTAAAGGGCGCGGGGTGCCAACGTGTCGGCAGGCGCGTCGCGGTAGGCCGCTTCGGCCACATCGATCGACTCTTGGACCGTCGCCGGATTCATCGACAGCGCTTCGGCCAAATCGACGCGTAAGTCAATTGCAAAGTCACCCTCCAGTCCGGCGTCGATCTGTCGCTTGGCGATCGCCACGGCCGCGGCCGGGTCACCCTTGGTCAGTTTGATTCTCGCCAACCAGTGCGCCGCCTCGGTCGCCGCGACCGGGCTGTTTTGTGTCAGCACTTTTTCAAATCGCGTCGCCGCTTCATCGATGTCGCCGCCACGATACAGGCTTTGTCCGGACGCCAGGGTGGCGTTGGCGGCATACGGCGAATCGGGAAACTCTCGTTGCAGTCGGTCGTAGCCGACGGCGGCTTCCTTCGGCTTGCCGCTCTGCACCAGCGCGTACGCCTGACGAAAAATCGCGTAGCTCGTGTCGGCATCTTCCTTCGACGCCGCAATCGCTTTGTCGAACGAGGTGACCGCGGCATCAAAGTCACGTTGCATGATCCTCAGATCGCCCAACCGCAAATGCACATCGACGGCCAGGGGACTGTCCGCACAACCGGACAACAATTGCTGAAACGACGCGACCGCTTTGTCGGTTTGCTCCAGCTCTTCCTGCGCGATGCCCAGGGCGTACAACGCATCACATCGCAACGGCGAATCCTTGGCCGCCGGCAGCGACAAAAATTTGTTGTAGTAATCGATCGCGCGGGAGCGATCGCCCAACCCGTATGCCGCTTCGCCACTATAAAAGTACGCGCGGTCGATGTAGGCGCTTTTGGAGTTCTCTTTGCGGAGCGTCTCGAAGGTTTCGATCGTCTGTTTCAATCGCGCGGCGTCACGTTGGGGTCCATCACCGGCCGACGCATAAAAGCACCAACCGCGATTCGCCAAACTCTCCTCGCGGAGCTCATAAGCTTTGTCTTCAAGCGCCAAGCCAAACGCCTCGGCCGCGGCGACGTAATCCGGGTTTTCTTTCTGCATGTAGCAGACGCCCAGATAGTGTGCCGCTTTGGAGGCCAGATCATCATCGGGATACATCTCCAGGAACTTCTTCCAGTTCTGGATCGCCAATTCGATCGCCCCGCCGGTTTGAAAATTGGCCGCATCGGCGTAGAGCGCAATCGACGCCTCGGTCGACTCCGCCGCATCGGCACGCGCGCCGAGCGACAGCCCCGTCGCGGGCAAGAACAACACCAGGGCAACCACCAAGCGAACAGCAATCGCACGGACAGAAGACTGCAAGGAAGAATCAGAACGCACGGCGACGTGGGGGCCAGAGGAGTCCGAAAGACAGCGACGACATCGTCCACAGTTTAACGGTGTGTCGATTCAGTCGATAGTTCGCCCTCGGGATTGCCCAGTCCGAAAAGTCGGTCTTCGTGTCTCTCGATTCGGCACACGCGTGCCAAATCGTCGCATTTTCCGCCGTTTTCCCATCTGGACACTTCCGCAGCGAACCGTTCGCGTCCCTGGCGACGTATCAGTAAGCTTCGCAGTAGTCGTGAAGGACACCTATACAATTTCACAGTGATTTTGACGTGACGCAACTCAGCTCCCCCGGCAGCACCCACTTGATCACCGGCGGCGCCGGATTCATCGGCTCGCACCTCGCACAGCGACTCCTCGCGCGGGGGGACAAGGTTTTGATCGTCGATGACCTGTCGACCGGGCAACAGAAGAATCTGGCGCCGATCATCGATCACGAAAACTTGGAATATATCGAGGGGACGGTCGAAGACGACCGGTTGGTGGCGGAGGTCGTCGGCCGCGCCGACTGCGTCTACCATCTGGCCGCCGCCGTGGGCGTCGCGCTGATCGCCAAGCAACCGATCCAAACAATCGAACGCAACGTCTACCCCACCCAATTGATCCTGGACCGATTGGGCGAACGAGCGCGACGGGGAGCACGGATCCCGTGTTTCATCGCCAGCACCAGCGAAGTCTACGGCAAGAACCCCAAGCCGGTCTGGTCCGAAGAAGACGATCTGGTGTTCGGCGCGACGACCAAGCCGCGTTGGAGCTACGGGGTGTCCAAAGCCATCGACGAGTTTTTGGCGCTGGCGTTCTACAAGGAGCAGCAGTTGCCGGTCGTCGTGGGACGGTTCTTTAACGTCGTCGGTCCACGCCAAACCGGCGCCTACGGCATGGTGCTGCCCCGATTCGTCGAAGCGGCGTTGAAGGGCGAAAAGCTGGTGGTCCATGACGACGGGGCCCAAATCCGATGTTTCGCACACGTCGACGACGTCGTCGGCGCGGTCGTCAAGTTGGTCGACACGCCGCAGGCCCACGGGCGGGTCTACAACATCGGCAGCGACACCCCGGTGTCGATCCTGGACCTGGCCAAACGCGTCATCGAACGGGTCAATCCAAAGGCGGAGATCGATTTCCGGTCCTACTCCGACGCCTATGACGAAAGCTTCGAAGACATTCGTCGACGGGTTCCCGACCTGACCCGGATCGCTGAAACCATCGGCTACGCCCCCACCCAAGACCTGGACGCCATCATCGACTCGGTCGCCGACTCGATGCGATAAAGAAAACGATGTGCTAGGCAACGAGCGGAAAAGAAGCGTTGCCGTTGCGCTTGCAGGAGCGTGGACGTCTTGCCGTTTGGCGTTTGACGAGGAGCCTTCGGACGCTGTAACTCAAAAAAATTTCAGCAAGCACTTGTCGGGTCACGACAATGGGTCACGAAAAAGAGACCCTGGTGAATCAGTCTCGTTGCGAGTCGTTCCCCGCTGACTCACGTTTGTCAGCACGCCTTCGAGTTGTTCACCTCACCTGTTTGTGGAGATTCAAGATGCGTAAGTTTGTTGCAGTTGCGTTGGCAGTAGTGTTGGCCGGTTCGTTCAGTGCTCAAGCGTTCGCCGGATGCGGAACCTGCGACAAGACTGTCGTGGAGAATGCCGTCGCGGCCAAATCGTTCAACACCTTGGTTGCCGCCGTCAAGGCTGCCGGCCTGGTGGAAACGCTTTCCGGTGAAGGCCCGTTCACGGTGTTCGCCCCGACCGACGAAGCCTTTGCAAAGCTCCCCGAGGGCACGGTGGAAAGCTTGCTGAAGCCGGAGAATAAGGAAAAGTTGATCAGCATCTTGACCTATCACGTTGTGCCCGCAAAGGTCATGGCCAAGAAGGTCGTCGGACTCAATGAAGCCAAGACCGTGCAAGGTTCGACCGTCAAGATCGAAGTCAAAGACGGAAGCGTGATCCTCAACGGCAAGGCCAAAGTCGTCAAGACCGACATCAACTCGTCCAACGGCGTGATCCACGTCATCGACACCGTGATTCTGCCCAAGAGCTGAATCCGTTCGGCCTGAAAGCCAACCGTTCGAAAGCAAACTCCGTCGGCATTGATCTGCCGACGGAGTTTTCGTTCGTTCCAGCACCCCAGCGGGAAGCGTCAGCGACCGACGCGTGATCAATGTCATCTACTTCAGCTCCAAAGGTGTTAGCGGAACGGCGCGAGCCGTCCGGTTGCGCTTCAAAAACACCGTGAAA
>NZ_JANZKV010000263.1 GCF_025060895.1 Stieleria sedimenti
ATCGCTGCGTAGCAGCGACCAGGAATCGCCTACAGGCTAAACACCAACGGGTGCTCAATCGCTGGTCACTGATGCCCGTGCCATTCGTACCTGCCCCCTTCTCCGCTCGACCGACGCGACCTGAAATTTAGAGTTGCCAAGATCCACAACTCGTAAATGAATGCGACGCGTGATGCGAGACGGCCTCTGCTGATTCATGGTGCTGCAGGCAGGGGAAACACCTTTGCGGAACTATTTTGCGATACAATCTCAGATCCGTAGTTTGAAATCTGAGATTGACTTTGAGCAGGAGTGTCGATCGTGACGAAAGATCCCTTCGCGGTGCCCGATGACGAGCCCAATCCGTTTGCGATTCAGCGGCCGGCCGCCGCAGATGCCGCGCTGAATCCCTACGCTCCCACGTCGCACGTCTCCGAGACCGAAGGGTTTGAGTCGGACGTGGAATCGTTTCGGCGGCGTTATCTCAGCCACGAAGCTTCGATCAAGTCGATCGGGTTCTTGTATCTGATCCCAGGCGTGCTGTTGCTGGTCTTCTTCGTCGCGATGTTGGGAGTGGCGGCGGTTTCGCTGCTGGTCGATGGCAATGGGATGCAAGGTATGGGTTTGGTCGAGGCGGCGTTGGTGGTCGGCATCTACGGAGGTCTGGGGTCGGTGCAGATCTACACCGGCCTGGGACTGCGTCGATTCAAGATCGCCGCGCGGCGTTTGGCGACCGTGTTCAGCGTCATCGGACTGCTCATGTTTCCGTTCGGCACGTTGATCAACGGTTACATCCTGTACCTGCTGCAAAGCCAGAAAGGGAAAGTCGTTTTTTCCGAATCGTATCAGGACGCGATCCGTCGCACACCGCACATCAAGTACCAGACGTCGTTGATCGTGAAAGTTCTGGTCGTGATCTTGTTCGCGGTGATCGGCTTGGGGATTACCGCGATGTTTTTCGGTACTTAGGGGCGGCGGGACTGGAGCCGCGACTTCGAGTAGACCATGATCATTTTGAGGGTGCAGGAGAGGAGTACCGCGATCATCGGATCAGTTTCCTAGAAGGGCGAACGAATGGGGAGGGAAAAAGGTCCGCTCATTCTCGTCAGGAGGAGGGAACCTGTGAGAATGAGCGGACCTGGCAGTTGGAGTCCGAATCAAAGTGCCTGCCGGCAGGATGGAGAAGACCGGCTTGATTCGTCGTGTTTACCGAAAGCGTTCTTGACGTCTTCGTTTATCGCCGATTCGAGTCGTCCTGAGTTCCACGATGAAGGGCAACCTCAGTCACGTCGTTTAGGCGATCGGAAAGATCATCTAGAACACTTTGGGCCACGCCGACCCACTGCCTGAACATGGCGTCTGCCTGGGCGAGCTGTTCTGGCGTGAAGGGCTTCGCCGTGCCCTCCGCCGGTAACTGCTCAGCGGCCTCGGCTCGCGCCAACAATTTGGCTCCACTTCCCGGGATCGGTTTCGCGGGCTGTGCGTTTGCCGGCCATACCAGGGCCAGTTCGCTTGCCACCCGCGTTGCCACTCGGTCACCGCCCACCACCAGCGATGCCAATCGTTTCCCGACCCGCTTGGGGCGGAGCCATTGGTCAGTCACGTTTGCGTCTTCCATCGCAACACTGACCTGCCACATCACATCTTCCAACAAACAATCCGGAGACCCGACATACCCGGGCACCTCGTCGACGTTCACCTCAGCTTGGGGAAGAGAGGGATTCGCGACAACCAACTTCATCGACTCAGCCTGTGGCTCAGGCTGCTCGACCTCTACGACCGCTTCCTCTTGCACCGGCTCGGCGTCCGCGGGGGCTTCGACCGCGGCATCGGCGACGAGCGTTTTCGCTTCAACCGGTGGCTCGAGCTGCGCGACTTCGGCGACCACTTCCTCTTGCAACGGCTCGGCCTCCGCGGGTGCTTCGACCGCAGCGTCGGCGACGAGCGTTTCCGCTTCAACCGGTGGCTCGACCTGCGCGACTTCGGCGGCCACTTCCTCTTGCACCGGCTCGGCCTCCGCGGGTGCTTCGACCGCGGCATCGGCGACGAGCGTTTTCGCTTCAACCGGTGGCTCGACCTGCGCGACTTCGGCGACCACTTCCTCTTGCACCGGCTCGGCCTCTGCGGGTGCTTCGACCGCGGCGTCGGCGACGAGCGTTTCCGCTTCAACCGGTGGCTCGACCTCTGCGACTTCGGCGGCCGCTTCCTCTTGCACCGGCTCGGCGTCCGCGGGTGCTTCGACCGCAGCGTCGGCGACGAGCGTTTTCGCTTCAACCGGTGGCTCGACCTGCGCGACTTCGGCGGCCACTTCCTCTTGCACCGGCTCGGCGTCCGCGGGTGCTTCGACCGCAGCGTCGGCGACGAGCGTTTTCGCTTCAACCGGTGGCTCGACCTGCGAGACTTCGGCGACCACTTCCTCTTGCACCGGCTCGGCCTCTGCGGGCGCTTCGACCGCGGCGTCGGCGACGAGCGTTTCTAGTTCCAGCGTGGGCTCAATCTGCTCGACTTCTGCAGCCGCGTCAACTTCGGCTGACAGTGCAACGGGCTCGGTCGAGGAGATCGTCTTTTGGGCCAGCGGACTCCAACCGGGCTTTCGCATCAAATCCAGTGTGTGGATGCAGAATGGTTGCAGTGATGGAGAGTACATCGCGTCGGTCCAGACGATCTGACGATCTTGGGGCTTGTCAGCCGCCGGTTTGTCTTCGGGATCGTTGGTACCAAGGTCGCTGGATTGCGATGCTGCGGCTAAATCTTCGGCGGCCAAGTCATACGGCTGGTACGCTTCTTCGATGGTCGCAATGACGGGTGAGCTTCCGATCAAGGGTCGGGCGACGGTCACCGGTTGGGCCGGTTTGCTGTCCGGCACCGCAACCGACTGATTGGTCGGGCCGGCGACCTTGCCGTCGAAATCGACGAGGGGAATGAACCCGTTGAAGTCTCCATTTCCGAGGCCGGCGACGAAGGCTTTCCCATTGTCGAACCATGCCTGAAAGGCTTTGATTTCTTGCGGTGTATGGCTGCCATCGGGACCGATCATGGCGAAGGGTTCGGTCCACTGGCTGAGCGGGATCGGGTTTCCCGCCGACGCTGCCGCGGCGATCGTCGCAAGCGTCGAATTGAACTGACTGGACGTCCGCGAGGCGTTGGAATTGGCGAGATCGGACGTTTGAGGCTCGATGTTTGTCGGAGTGTCGGATGGCTTGCTGTCAGACGGCGGCAGAATGCCTGCAAGCCAGGTGTCAAAGTTGCACGTATCGATCGTCAATTGGTCTTCCGCGGAGACCGTCAAAAATTGGGGTGTCGGAGCCTGAGATGCGAGCTTTCGAATCGCAACCGATTCTTGGCTGAAGGAGCTTTGCGAGAGGTCTTCGACCCAGCCTCGCAAGTCGCTGCTGTCGTGGGTGTCCTCGGCGACCGAGGTCTGTGAGGTTTCGAGAAAGCCTGCGGTGGTGGCAGTGACTAAACAGAGCAGCGCGTATCGGCGAAGCCGTTTTCGTAGCGATCGAGAGATTGTCATCGTGACTTGCTCCTTCCATAAGAAGGACTCCATCCGTACTGGATTGGGAATTCCAATGGCGAACCGCGAGAAAACGATCATTTGTGGGGGCATGCACTAGTCGCGTCTGGAAGAGACGCGTTCCATCCCTACTGCATTGCCATCCTTCGGGTGAAGGATACTGACCGAATCGCGATCGCGTTTATCTGGGAGTCCTTTCCTGAATGAAACGGGGTGTGGTTGGGCGGGAAGTGGTTCGCGGTGAACCGTGTTCATGAGGCCTGCCGAAGCAGGAGTCGTCCGAGTCAGCGACGGGGAAGCATAGCCGCTTGGCGACATAAGCCACTATCGGGAACTTTGCGTTCTGGGTCCCCTGTTGTGACTGGTAAAAGATTGAGATTCACGTGACCGCATCCGGTTGTGCCGGTGGAACGTGATGAACGGAAAACGATGGAGAGAGGTTCCAGGTTCCAGGTT
>NZ_JANZKV010000264.1 GCF_025060895.1 Stieleria sedimenti
CCCTAGTATCTCACCCATCGACGTTGTGGGCTTCATTTTGGATGCTTGACAGTGTTGATGCCAGTGGTCTTGCCTGCAGCTTGACCGTTGGCGCAGCGGCGTAGATCGTCTGCCCTCTGATGCTTGACATCGACCCGGAGCTTGATCGCGTCGCTGTTTGTTTTGAACCCGAACCGTCGCCTGATCGGCTCAGTGAGTAGCCAGATCGTATTTACTAGGATGGGACTCTGCAATGAAAACGAACGCCGCAAAAAAGAACTACGCCCGTTTCATTGGCGTCGATGTTGCCTCAGACAAAATCGACATTCATGATTCCGAGGGAAAGCTCACCGGCGAGCTGCCCAACACCTGTGCCGCGATCGATAAAAAGTTGACCGCCAGACTCAAGTCTGCCGACAACATTTTAGTCATTTGTGAAGCAACCGGCGGCTTCGAACACATCTTAGTCGATTCGATGCACCAAGGTGGTATCGATGTCGTCGTGGCCAACCCGAGGCAAGTTCGTGACTTTGCCAAAGGACATGGTTACCTCGAGAAAACCGATGCGATTGATGCCGCGTTGATCGCCAAGTTCGGTCGCGATGTCGATGTTCATTTGGCACCGCAGCGAAGCGAGGCTCAGCGAGCGTTTCTGGCAATGGTGCGTCGTCGAGGACAAGTCCTGACGATGCTGCAGGCCGAAAAGAATCGACTCGCTCAAACGCGTGATCCATTCGCCAAAGATTTAATCGAGCAATCCATTTCACACTGGAAAAACCAGCTCAAAACGCTCGATACGCAAATCGAAACGAAGCTTTCCGAGCGAGCCAAGATGGATGAAAAGATTGACATTTTGCGAAGCGTTCCCGGTGTCGCCACCGTAACGACGGCAACGCTTGTCGCCGAACTTCCTGAGCTTGGAAATCTCAATCGCGGCCAGATCGCCAAGTTAGTTGGCGTGGCACCGTTGGCCGATCAGTCGGGCAAATCGGATAAGAAACGCAAAGCCAAAGGAGGCCGCGGCCAAGTGCGAAACGTGTTGTACATGGCAACGTTGGTGGCTACACGCTACAACCCAATCATCAAAAGGTTCTACGCTCGCCTGCTGAGCAAAGGCAAACTGAAAAAAGTCGCGTTGGTTGCCGCGATGCGAAAACTCTTGACCATTCTCAATGACATGGTTCGCAATGGTGAACCTTGGCGCACGGCAGACCTGAGCCTATCGAAATAGAAAGAGGCGACCAGGGAACCGTCGCTAAAAGGATCCTGATCGCCTCACGTGCTCGATGCATCATGGACGCACCGGCGACTGGATTATCCTTCGAGCAGTTGCACCTCTGCAGAGCTGCTGTGTGTTTCACCCAGCACGTTCATGTTACCGCTGCGCGGTTGTTCTGTAAAATCATGGAACACCGGCGCAATGCTTCAAAAAACCTCGGGGGTTTGGGGGCTGGCCCCCAAGGACTCTGGGAAATCGAATCGAAAAATTTAAAATTTTCGATCAATCTATTGACCGGAAATAAGACCGTCGCTCCGG
>NZ_JANZKV010000265.1:0-3553 GCF_025060895.1 Stieleria sedimenti
ACCGGCTGATATCAATCGATGATCAGCCAACCACACGCCGATAGATCAAACGCACGTCGTCTTCGAAGCGATCCACCCGGCTGAGCGTTAACGCTGTTGCCAGGTCGATGGGTCCGAGGCCCGCTCCAGCGATGGGGCCGGGTGCTGTCACGCCGCCGAATAACTTGGCCCCGACGTAGACGTGGAATTCGTCGACCAGACACTCGCCCGAGGTTGAATCCCAAAAACTGCCCAGCAGGGCGGCACCGCCCTCGATCATCACGTTCGTCATGTCTTGTTCGCCGAGCCGCTTGAGCGCGTGACGGACCATCGACTGTGGGTCATCCGAGTCCAATGCAAACACCCTTGCCCCGCGTTGCCGAAGTTCCGCCAATCGGGCGCCGTCGACCAGTGGTGACGTGAACAGCCAAGTCTCAATGGCGTCTGCCGTTTGAATCAGCTTGGACTGGAGCGAGGGAAGTCGGCGACGACAGAACACGACACGTTTGGCAACGCGTGGCGGCTTCACCGCCACACCCTCGGCGTCGATCACTCGCGCGTTGAGCATTGGGTCGTCTGCCTCGACGGTGCCCATCGCCGTGAGGATCGCGTCCACGCGGCCGCGCAAGCGGTGCACCCGACGCCTCGATTCCACTCCCGTGATCCACTGGCTTTGGCGGGAAACGGTGGCGATACGACCGTCCGCAGTCATCGCCCACTTGGCGATCACCCACGGCGTGCCGGTCCGAACCCGTTTTAAATACGGTGCCAACAACGCTTCTGCATCAGCCTTCACGACATCCAGTGTGACCTCGATCCCCGCCTGGCGCAGCTGACGGATCCCGCCGCCATCGACCTTCGGAAAGGGATCTCGCATCGCAACGACGACACGTGTGACACCAGCCCGGATCAGCGTTTCGCTACAGGGCGGCGTCTTGCCATGGTGACAACAGGGTTCCAAGGTGACGTAGGCGGTCGCACCGGCGGCCTCGTCCGTTGACCGCAGTGATTGCAATGCGTCGACTTCCGCGTGCGGCCCACCGAACAGGTGGTGGTAACCGCGGGCGATGCAGACCCCGTCTTTGACGAGCACACAGCCGACCATCGGGTTCGGTTCGACGTAACCTTGTCCTTGGACGGCTAGTTCCAGGGCAAGTCGCATCCAGTGTTCATCGTCAGGATGGTGGGTCGACGTCATGCGACCGTTCAATCCATTCCGGGGACCCAGAGTTTGCCGCCTTCCCCACCGGAGGGATTGGGGGCGGCCGGCGAGTCGGGCGTCCAGACTCCGCCGGAACGCTCTTCCGGAGGCGCCGCCGGCGTGAATTCGGTCGGGGCTGCTGCCGGTGCGGCGGGGCCATCGCGTAGCGATCCATCGGGGCGGATGATCCCCAACTGCATCAGCAACTGTTGCACGCGTGCCATCACGGAGGGATCGTTTCCGTAGTTCTTTTCGATATCCATGATCGTTTGTCGGAAACCGTCCTGATCGGACATCGACAAACAAAGCTCAAGCCGTGCGAGCAAGATCGAGGCGAAGTTCAGCTTGTGTGTTTTGGCGAATTGGATCGCTCGATCGCTGATCGCAATCGACTCGCCAGGTTCTGGCGTCGACATCATCCACAGGATGTAACCTTCCATCGCCATCCGGTTTTCCTGCTCGTTGGCAGCGTCGGCGGCAGTCTTTTCGACCAGCTTCGCCGCGAACCGATTGCAGGCAGTCATGCCGCCGGTCGCACGTGCATTGCTGGCCAAGACGTACAGCTGCATCGGAGAAAGTTGGTCCGGATTGACCCGAAAGAAATCGGCGGCTGACAAGTCGCCGAGTGTTTCGTCGGTCGGTTGCAGTTCGGGCAACGGGTCGACTTTGGAGATTTGATAGATGTCGGCAAGCGCGCCGGCCAGACTGATGATCCGCTCGTGGCCTTCGAGAACACGGACGACCGTTGCCCGCTCGATCGCCAACGCGTCGTCATCGGCGGCACCGGCCAGCGATTTGCCGGCCAGCATCGGCAACGGCAACTCACAGGCTCGCTTGCCGTCGTGGCGGGCCGCGAACTCGCGATTGAAGCGTGCCAGTTCCGCCATTGATTTGGGTTGCAGTTGACGAATCGGTCGATCGTCGAGGGCGAACGACATCGGGATCGGATGGGGTTCGTCCAAGACGACTTTGCCATCGGGAATCGCGGCCAGCAGGATGCCCTTGACCGTTTCGACACGGTCTTCGGTAACGTCAAACGCGATCGCCTGGGCGCTCCGATCGGTCTGTCGTCCGAACACCGCGACCAGGGCAATCGACGCCGGGCAGTCGGCGGCCGTCACGTCTTGATCATCCGATTCCAGCGGTCGGTCGGAAACGAAAAACGCGCTCCGGGGTCGGACTTCGCCCTCGGGGATTTGTAACTGGGACAACCGCTGGGCGGAGAGTTGTTCGGTTCGGTCGCTAGCGATCAACGCCATCTCGGCTTGATCGATGTCGTCGAATTCGACGTGAATCGTTTGGGCGTTGACCGACAGGGTTCCGATCGGCGAAAGCAGTCCGCTGATCGCGCGGTAACGTTGACGCGTCAACAGGTCCAACGCTTCGACTTGCGAGAGCTGGTTGGCCATCTCGGTTTGGCGTTCCAGATCACCACGCCAAACCGCACAATGGAACAAGCCCGACAAAATCGCTGCTTGATTCGGGGCGGTGCGTCGAAGCGATTCGAATTTGTCTTGCGCCAACAGCACCTTGTTGCTGCGCAGCAACCCGACGGCTTCGTCATAACGTTCGCCCCAATCCGCGTCGGCGTCACGCTCGATCAATTGTGGCACGCTCTTGAGCAGGTGATTGACGCCCGGTGAGGTGTCCAGTTGTGCCAAGAACGCGTTGGCCTGTTCGGCTTCATAGCCTTGTGAGCTGATGGCAAGCAACGCGTAGACGCGTGCCGACAGGATGACACCGCTTTGGGCCAGTCCCATCGCGACGATCAACGCGACGTCCATCAAGAACGCGTCGACTTCCTGCCCGCTTTCGTTGAGTGCTTCCAACAATGAATCGGTCGCGCCCTGGACGTCCTGGCTGAACACGAGCGCGGCGGCACGCTGCGTCAGGGCGAGTGGATTGGAGGGTTGCAGCCGAATGAATCGTTCGGCATTTTCACTGAGCGAATCATACTCGCGAAGATCCAACAACAGCCGGCCGCGGATCGCCAACGCCCACGCCGCATCGGGATGCTCCTCCAGAATCGATTTCAATCGATCCAATCCCGGGACGACCTGACCGCCCTCGATCATCGTCAGCACTTGATCCATCTGGCCGACGGAGTCCTTGCACTTGCAGAACTTGATTTTTTTGCCGTTCCCACAGGGGCAAACGGCGTACAGATCGACAGACATAGAACGGGCCGAGATCGAGGATGGAGGGAGATGAGCCGAGAATGTTACCACGATCGGTGCATCTGGCCAAAGCCCCGCTGGCCCGTGCCGTGGCGGATTTTCGCTCGTTCCCAGGCTTCGCCCTCCGCCGTGAACGACTTTTTAGCGGTAGGGCGCGAGCGGGCTGTCGAATTAGTCGCGTTAATGGTGAGCCGCT
>NZ_JANZKV010000265.1:3560-25387 GCF_025060895.1 Stieleria sedimenti
CCGGTCGCGCTTCAAAAACACCGTGAAAGACCGCAGGGCTCGCGCCCTACCGCTCACAAGAAACACCCCGCTTGGCGTCCAACCAAACTACGAAGACACCTCCGTGGCGCTGGCCGCGAATGCCTCCAACAGGAACGCCAGCGCACGTTCCCCGATTCCCGGAAAACTGCTTTCGCGTGGGCCGGCGATATTCAAGGTTTGCGGGCGCACTTGGTCCAGCCAAACGCGGACGGCGACCGGGGACGACGCATCCATCGCCACCGACAGATACGGTTTGTTCCAGCGTGTCGCGTATCGACGCGTCAGCAACGTGCCGCCCTTGAGACGCTGTTCATACAAAATCAGCGTGGCGTCACTGTCGATCACGTTCTGTTCGGTCCGGGGCGGATATTCGGCGGTCTCCATTTCCACCATCTCATATCGGCTGGGGATCGAACCGTCTTCGGACAACCGTCCTTTGGGACACCAGCCGCCGTGTTGGATCTGGTAGGCGATTGCCACCTCCAATCCGGCGCGATCGACGCCGGTTTGCCCACCGGAGACGATGCGGCCGGGAAGAAACGGTGGCTCACCACGGGGGCTCGATGAACGCTGCGTCAAATCTTGCTCTCCTCGTCATACCAATCAGCGTCGGCGATCAGCGTCGATTCGATCGATGATTCACTGGGAACCGAAAACGGAGACTCCTGCCACGCGCGGGGAAGGGACGCGTTGAACAGTCGCATTTCGGATTTCGTCGGGTGCTCTATTAAAAGACGCCAGCTGTGCAGGGCAACCCCGCAGGGAAAACGGCTGCACGAGCCGTATTTCGTGTCGCCCAAAATGGGATGGCCTCGGTCGGCAAATTGCAGTCGGATTTGATGCTTGCGGCCGGTCAACAACCGCACCGCGACGAGTGTCCGCGCCGCGGATCGGTCAATCACACAGTAGTTCAAGCGAGCTTCTTGCGCATCCGACCGCGGGTGCCGAGCGACCCGCATGCGATGCGATGGGTCGTCTTTGAAAACGGAATCGGTCAAGGTGCCTGATCGCGGCAACCCGGAATCTTTCTCCAAATCCCCGGCGACCATCGCCAGATACAATTTCCGCGCCCGAGTAGACACTTTTTTGCTTTTGCCGGGGCCGCCGAACTGAATCGCCAACCGCGACGCGGCTTTGCTGGTTCGCGCCAGCACGAGCACGCCGGTGGTCAGTTGATCGAGCCGGCTGACGACGCCGACAAACACGTTGCCCGGTTTTTGATAGCGACGTTTCAGATAATCCGTCGCCCAGCCGTGGACGGTTTGAATGCCCGGTTCGGCTCCCATCGTCGGCATCCCGGCGGGCTTGTCGATGACCAACAGATGGTTGTCTTCATACAGAACCTTCATCGAGCCGCCGTCGTCGGGTGGTCGTGGCGGTCGGCCCGAGGTTCGGTGAGCACGCGTCGCAGCCAAGCCAGAGCCGCTTTGCCGATCCGTTCGTAAATGATCGACGGGTGCCCACCCAGCCGGCTGGTCGTCGAAAACACCTCCCCGGTCGGATCGACGACGATCAAGGTCACTTCTGCGGCCGGCAAGGGTTGCTCGTCGCTGCATTCCAATGACGGGTACTCGTCCACGGCGACCAACCATTGCGAGTCGCAGCGGCGACGAAGCGTCTCCAGGGCCGAGTCCGCATCGACATCCAGCACCGTCGCCAATTCGCCGAGCTTGGCAAAACAGAATCCGCCGCGATAGGTGGACGATTCGCCGAGTGATGCAAACCAATTGGCCAGCACCGCCGAGCGTCCCAGTTCCACGCTCACCAAACTTTCGCCCCGTGCAGCCAGCATCCGCTCCACCGCATGGTACTGTTCAAACTCTTCACCGTCACCGAAGTGCAGTTCCCCGACGCGTTCCATGATTTCGGCACGCGTCGATTCGATCTGACGGTGACATTCCTGCGGTGACTCGCCGATGGCACTGATCCGCAACGAAATCGTCGCCGAGCTGACCGTAATGCCGACGCGTGGCACGTGGTCGCGGGCGATCATCTCGCCCAAGCGTTGTTCCATGTCGCTTTCGCCGACGCCGAAGAATTTCATCACATGATGTTCGATGTGCCGCCGCGTGTTGCCGCCGCTTTTTAAGATCCGCGGCGCGACGGTTTCGTCGAACATGCGTTTCATTTCCGCCGGAACACCGGGCAACGCGAACAGCCGACTGGTGGAACCATCGGGTCGCTGGAACGTCGCATCGACTCCGGGAGCCGTGCCTTGGGGATTGGCGATCTCCAGGCTGCCCACGGGAAACATCGCTTGGACTTCATTGCGCTGGGGCATGTCGCGATTGCGGCGGGCGAACAATCGGTGGATGTGGTCCAGCGCCGATTGTCGCAATTCCAGCGGTTGGTCGAGCACGGCCGCCAACGCTTGACGCGTCAGATCATCGCGTGTCGGCCCCAAGCCGCCCGTGCAGACCACCACATCGGCCCGCAGCGCGGCGGTACGAAAGACGTCGATGTTGTGCTGCAGCGTGTCGCCGACGGTGCTGTGGAAGGTGACTTCAATCCCCAGTTCTCCCAATCGCCGGCTCAGCCATTGGGCGTTCGTGTCCAGCCGAGCGCCACTGGTCATTTCGTCGCCGATCGAGACGACTTCGGCGGTGAGCGAATCGTGTTGCATCGAGAAGGGCGGGTCGCGTCGTAAGAGGTTCCAGGGACAGGTTTCAGCAGTCGGCCAGGACAGGCCCTGGCTGACGATCAACGCACCAACATCAATGCCGCCGAAGGCTTTTGCTCGGTCAGCAGGATCGAGATTCGTTTGCCGTCGTCGGCGACCGGTTTTCCGAGCACGACGATGCGATGTTGGTAATCGCGGTGCCGGTCAAACAAGAGCCGCGTTTGAATCGATGTCGGTGGCCTGCCGTCTTTGCAGACGACTTCGAAGAACCACCAAACGTGGCCGCCGTCTGGTTTGCGGCCGACCCAGCGGATCGGGCGACCGCTGAGTTTGACAGCCTCGGATTCAGTTGGCCCGGATTCGGCAGGCCCCGATGCGGTTCGTTCGCCTTGGCCGACTTGGGGATCAAAAAACAATTTAGAACGCAGGTACTCGCCCTGCCAATCGTCGTCGGCGTCGGCCTGGATCGAGCGGGCCATCCATTGTTCGTCCAGCACATCGATCCGCAGCGCGACTTCGATGCGACGCGTTTCCGCGTTCCACTCGATTTCACAAACGGTCTCATGGACCGGGTGCATCAACAGCGTGGACCCGAGGGCCAGGAGAACGGAAGTCACGTTGATCATTTTCCTTTGGCCGGTTCTTGCTCGGCTTTCTCGTCCGATGATTCCTCGTCCGTCTCTTGCGACGAGTCGTCTTTTTGATCATCGGCGGCTTTCTGCATCGGGTTCTTTTTCTTGTCATCCTTGAACAACTTGAAACGACTGGGCACCATTTTTTCGGGCCAGTGGTTGTTGCCTTCGTCGACGTCGGCGGTCTGGCGTTTCGGATCCAGTTCCAGCCGAACGATTTCTTTGTCGGTAACGATCAACTTGCTGACTCGTTTGCTGTTACGTCGCCAGATCTGGGCCGGGAACGTCATCATTTCGCTGGTGTTGTCGGCGTAGTGAACGCGGATCAGGATCGGCATCACCAAACCGCCCACGTTGCGAAAATCGACGACGTAAAAATTGGTGGTTCGGCGAAGGATCGCCCGCTCTTGGCTGCTCAAGCCGTCCAAGAATTTTTGAAACGACTTGCGGTCCTCTTCTTCGACTGTCCACTCGTCGTACTCGGGGCTGTTGTAAAAATCCTTGAGCCCCGGTTGCCAATCGATCCGTCGCCGCATGCCTTGATTGCGTTCCTTGGTGATCGTGTCTTCTTCACGGTCCTTTTCCTGCCGCGTTCGTTCGGCTTGCTCATCCGGATCGCCCGAGTCGATTTTGTACAACTGGACGTCGTCGATGGCGATGTCGACGTGATCGGTCCCGTAGAACCAGCCCCGCCAGAACCAATCCAGATCGACGCCCGAGGCGTCTTCCATCGTGCGGAAAAAATCACTGGGCGTGGGGCGTTTGAATTTCCAACGCCGAGCGTACTCGCGAAAGGCAAAGTCAAAGGATTCGCGGCCGAGAATGGTCTCGCGAAGAATGTTCAACGCGGTGGCGGGTTTGCCATAGGCGTTGTTACCGAACTGCAGGATCTCTTCGCTGCCCGTCATGATCGGACGTTGGTTGTTGCCACGCATGTAGCCGGTGATCTTTTCGGGGTCACCGCGTCGCGACGGGTAATCGTCTTCCCATTCCTGTTCGGCCAGGTACTGCAGGAACGTGTTGAGCCCTTCGTCCATCCAAGTCCATTGCCGTTCGTCGCTGTTGACGATCATCGGAAAGAAGTTGTGACCGACTTCGTGGATGACGACCGAGATCAAACCGTACTTGGTCGCTTTGCTATACGTCCCGTCGTCTTCCGGACGCGGTCCGTTGAAGCAGATCATCGGGTATTCCATGCCATAGACCGGACCGTTGACGCTGATCGCAACCGGGTACGGGTATTCAAAGGAGTAACGACCGTAAACTTCCAGCGTGTGCGCGATCGCTTCGGTCGAGTATTGGCTCCACAACGGCTCGGCTTCGTTGGGGTAATAGGACATCGCCATCACCGTTTGCGATCCGACCTTGACGCCCAGGGCATCCCAGATGAATTTCCGGCTGGCGGCAAAGGCAAAATCGCGCACATTCGTCGCGTCAAACTCCCAGGTCTTTGTCGTTTCTGTTCTCACGCTTTCGTTCGCTTCGGCTTCCTCCGGCGTGATGATGAACATCGGCGTCTGGGCCTGTTCGGCCGTGGCCAACCGCTGTTTCCAGCGGTCGGTCAGCACCTGATCGGGGTTCTGCAAGGTTCCGGTCGACGCGACGACCATTTCTGATGGGACGGTGATCCGGACTTGATAATTGCCCAGCTCCAGCGTGAACTCGCCGCGGCCCAAAAACGACTTGTGTTGCCAGGCGCCGAAGTCCGTGTAGGCGGCGACTCGGGGGAACCACTGCGCGATTTCGTAGATGTAGTTCTTGTCGTCCTCGAAATACTCCTTGCCGCCACGGGCGCGAATGACTTTCGCATCGACAATCTTGTACGAGTACTCGATCGCCACTTCGGTCTGCTCGCCCGGCGCGATCGGCGTCGACAGATCGATTCGCATCATCGTGCCGATGTCCGTGTGGCGGAGCGGTTTGTCGGCGCCGTCGGTCACCGATGCGATGCGGTACCCGCCGTCAAAGCGACGACTGGCCAAAATGGATTTCATCGCGCCGAACGAGATCCGCGGCGACAACGACGGCGCCGTCGTGGTTTCCAAGGCGTCCGATCCCTGGCGGAATCGATTCTGGTCCAGCTGGATCCAGAGATACGGCAGCGTGTGGGGCGATTGGTTGTGATAGCGAATCTTCACCACGCCGTTGATCTGCTGCTGGTCGTCGTCCAGCGTGACATCGATTTCATAATCGGCGCGCTGTTGCCAGTAGGCGGGGCCGGGAGCACCCGAGGCGATTCGCGTCGCACCCGGCGTCGGCCACCAAGGGTCCAGTTGGGCAAAGGGATCGTGGGGATCGGAGTGTTTTCGGTTGGCTGATTCCGGTGATTGGGCGGAGACCTCGTCGGTGCCGACGCCCGACACGGTCGTCAGCAAGGCGATGAAAAGGATTATCGCCAATCGAGGCGATACCGGGGGCGCGAACAAGCAGCTTCGACGGCAGTGCGAAATCACAGTACAGGGGCTCAGGATGCGAGACTCGGGCGGATGAGGCGGTGTAGGATGACGCGACAATCTTAATTCGCCAGATTGCGGTCTGTCGACGTTATGTCTGCTGTGCGATGTCCTCCGCCCATAGATCAGGTTTTTCGCGAATAAATCGCTCCATCAGGGCGATGCAACCCGGGTCATTGGCGATCACGACTTCGACGCCGTGCTCGCGCAGGAAGGCTTCGTTGCCACCAAAGTTCTGGTTTTCACCGATCACGACGCGCGGAATGCCGAACTGAACGATCGTTCCGCTGCACATCATGCAGGGGCTCAGCGAGGTGTAAAGTGTCGTGTCGCGATAGGTCGATTGACGCCCGGCCTTGCGCAACGCATCCATTTCGCCGTGCGCGATCGGGTCGCCCTGTTGGACCCGCTGGTTTCGCCCACTGGCCAGGACCTCGTCCCCCCGCGCGAGCAGTGATCCGATCGGGCAGCCCCCCTCGTTGAACCCGGCCACGGCTTCCTCGTAGGCGCGTCGCAGCAGGTAGTGGTCCGTTTGGTTCAGCATAAAAGTCTCGGGGGATGGCACCGTTCATTCCGTGGCGTGTTGCCGTTATCTTGATGACGGTCGTTTTTGGTGGGGGCGATTCGTGCAGGCTGACGACCGCAGGCTTCGGACACCGCACCGATGACCTGCTCCCGCACGACCGTTCATTTCCTCCGTCATGTTAGCACATTGAACATCAACGATTCAGAATCACCCAAGCATCGCGACCGCCAGATCGGTTATTGCACGAATGTCCATGCCGGCATCGATTTGACCTCGATCCGAGCGAATCTTCGCGAGTACGCGGTTCCGGTCCAGCAACAGCTTTCCCAGACACACGGTTTGAACGCGTTGGGCGTCGGGCTGTGGATCCCCGACCAGGCTTCGCGTGAGTTGGCCGCCGGTCAACTGGACGCCTTTCGTGGATTTCTGGATTCCCATCGATTGCAGCCCTTCACCATCAACGGGTTCCCGTTCGCGAATTTCCACGGCGATCACGTCAAGCAACGCGTGTACTTGCCGACGTGGGCTGAGCCCGAGCGGTTGGAGTACACGCAGCGGCTGGCCACGATCTTGTCGCGATTGCTTCACGAGGGTCAGTCGCTGGGATCGATCAGCACGCTGCCGATCGGTTGGCCCGACAACCCGTTTACAGGCGATCGCTCCGGTCACGACAAGGTGGCAATCGCCGGTGCCAAGCTGCGGGAACTGGCGGCGTTCCTGGAGCGGCTGGAGGGCCAGACCGGGAAACGGATCGTGGTCGCGATCGAACCGGAGCCCGGCTGCGTGATCGACACGGTCGGTGATCTGATCGGTTTCTTTGACGAACACCTGCCCGATCCGACGCACCGACGCTATCTGACGGTCTGTCACGATATCTGTCACAGCGCCGTGATGAACGAACCGCAACGATCAGTGGTGACGGCGTATGCCGATGCCGGGATCACCATCGGTAAAGTCCAGGTCAGCAGCGCCATCGTGGCCGACTGGGGATCGATCGCTGCCGGCGAGGTCGCGTTGACACTGGAGCAGCTCGGCGCGTTCGCCGAAGACCGGTATTTGCATCAGACGGGCCAGGTCGGACGCGACGGCTCGTTCCGATTGGCCGACGACTTGCCGGCACTGCTGGAGCAAACCCGACCGAACGATCTCGACAAGCTCCTCCGCTGGGTGATCCATTTTCACGTGCCGATCTTCTTAGAACGCGTCGGCCAATTGACCACCAGCCGCGACGCGGTGCTCGAGTGTTTGACGGCCCTCGACGATGACACGATCAACGTCGACTTCACGGGGCACTTGGAAGTCGAGACGTATGCCTGGACCGTGTTGCCCGAAGCGATGCGGCGACGTGGCCTGGCCGAAGACATCGCCAGCGAACTGCAGTGGTTGCTGGATCAGCTGGCGTGACAAGTGGGACAGGCGTCAAAGTGTTAGCGGAACGGCGCGAGCCGTCCGGTCGCGCTTCAAAACTACCGTGAAAGACCGGAGGGCTCGCGCCCTACCGCTAACGAAAACACCCCGCTTAGCGTCAAAGTGTTAGCGGAACGGCGCGAGCCGTCCGGTTGCGCTTCAAAACTACCGTGAAAGACCGGAGGGTTCGCGCCCTACCGCTAACAAATCGTTCACGGCGTAGGGCTCCGCCTGTGACCTACAGTGGCGGAGCCACTGCACCCCTCGTTCCAAGGCGGAGCCTTGGAACGACCAGTGTTCAGCTGTCGGTGCACGTTTCCAGGAACCGAGCCAGACGGTGGAAGTCGCTGCCGGGTTCGATGAAGCGAACTTTGGTGACCAGCGTTTGAGGATCGACCAGCTTGTTGAACGGCACATAGTGCAGATCCAGTTGGCCGGAGACGGAGACCATCACGCCGTTGAGTTTCTCTTCCACGAGGGCACGATACGCACCGACGCCGAGTTGCGAGCCCAGCATCACGTCGTAGGCGTGGGGCGGCGCGCAACGCGCTTCATAGCCGAGTTGCAGACCGTTGACCTTGCGTGTTTTACCGGTACGAGCCGTGTAGGCTTTCGCGAGCAGTCCGCTCAGCAGCGCGCCCAGGTTGATCGCGGAGATATTGATGTGCCCGTGGTCATCACGGGATACGCCTTCCAAGTATTTCGCGGGCAAGAATTCCGCCAGGCCTTCGGCGACGACGATGGTTCCGTACTCGCGGCCTTCGCGTTCGCGGGCGACCATCATGTCGACCATCTTGTCGATCACCTTGTCCAGCACCATGATCTTGCGTGGTTTGCCGGTTTCCGGATCCACCTCTTCGGCTGCCAGGTCGCCGGCGATGTCTTCGACGCTCATCACCAAACTGCCTTCACCGGCGATCGCGGCGCCATAGGCCAGCCAGCCGGCGCTGCGTCCCATCGCTTCGCACAGGAAGTACGCCTTTCCGGCCGCGGCGTCGTAATTCAAGTTGCGAATCTCTTCGGCCAGCGTTTCCACGGCGGTGAAGAACCCGAACGTGAAATCGATTCCGCTGTAGTCGTTGTCGATCGTCTTGGGCAGGTGAATGACCGGGAACCGGCGTGCGTCGCCGGGCAGGTTGTCCTGGAACATTTTTAGTTTGTTGGCCGTCTTCAGCGTGTCGTCACCGCCGATCGAAATCAAGGCGTCGATTTCGAGGGAACACAGGCCTTCGTAAACACGTCGCAGCGGCGCGACCAGCTCGCGGTCTTTCAAGTGCTCGGGACTGCTGACATGTTTTCCAGGGTTGGTGCGCGCGGTCCCGATCATGATGCCACGACTGCTGCGGGCGTGGGTCAGCGATTCGTGGGTGAACCGCAAGTAATCGACGCCTTCTTGCAGCGGGCCTGCGGCCGTGTAATCGGCCAGACGGCTGTAGCCGTGCTTGATCCCGAAAACCTGCGAGCCTTCTTCCAGGAATGAAAACGCAGCCGTCGAAATCACCGCGTTGGCAGCCGGCGCGGGGCCTCCGGCAAACAGAATGGCAACGCGTTTGATATCCAGGGTGTGATGGTCTGGCATGGTGTTCACTACTCGACAGGGAAGGGAGGGATGTTTCTATGCAAAAGAGGCCGACGCAGATTCCATGGATGGGGCGGTTCGGACCGTCGAAGCGGGATGGGGAAGTGAAGTCGTCAGGGGGAGATTTTAGAGATGCCGCGATCAACGCCAAGCCGTTAAGGCGATTCGGTGGTTTTCGACACGACAAACCGGGGTTGAGGGACGGAAAAGTCACCCAGATTACCGCGTTTGAGCCATCCTGCCCCGCTTCCGAGCTGAATTCTCAACGATTGGCGCGTAAAACGCGAAGAATAGGCAAGCAAAAAACATCGGTGCCCCAGCCGATTCGGCTTCTTCGTTGTCCGGTCGCGCTAAAAGCTTGCAGTCCGGCGCTGGATCAATCAAGATCTCCCCTGCCTCGATCACGTCGACCTGCCGATCCGGCCGGGACGTTCGCGTGACGCGGTGTCCTTCTCTTTCGCACGGTTGGCACGTTCCGGATACTCACGATGACTTGGCACACTCCATCTGGCGACCGGTATCTGGTTGGTGAGGAGGCGGAGTTGGTGCGTGACTCGCTCGCAACCATGGTTCAGGAATTGGCCAGTTGTCGCGAGACCGAGGAAGAGCCATGGGAGTATGGCGTCACGTTGTTCGATGAATTGACCTGGCAACAACAACTCGCGGTGCTCGATTTGTTGGCCACCAATCTGTTGCAACAAACCGACCAGACGCTCGAGTTAAGCGGCATCAACGAAGCGGCCGTGGCGGCGGTCTATCAAAATATCATCCAGCAGATCGAGCTCGAGATCGAATTGCATCCGGTCTCGCCGGAGGAGTTTCGCTGCCGCTGGCGACAAGCCGCCTTGGACGCCTTTCTCGAAAATGAAGATGACGATGTGCTGCTTCAGGAAGAGTGTTTGCAAGAAGCTGACCAGAAGTCTGTGTTTGACATCGAGGTGGATTCGTTGGAGGTGGATCGTTGGAGCTGGCTGGTCGAAATGCTGGCCGACCGCGTCCTCTGGGACCGCGATTTCGAAATGGTCAACGTGATGATCGACGCGCCACCCGAACGCGCCGCCGCAATGCGTGCCGCCCTCGGAATCCACTCTGGCTATTACACCGCCATCGCCCCCGACCCGACCGACCGACAAGTCGACTCGCTGTTCGAGTCGCTTGAGCAACTGACCCGGGCCAAACCGAGGTAGCCGGGGAAACTTGCGGCTTGGCGTCCGGTTTCGGCGTGACAGACCGGACGGCTGCGCCCTGCCGCTCACAAAACGGCGTGTCGATTTAATCAGCCGTTTGGCGCGAGCCTACGGGCTCTGGTGTATTTTCTTCGTGCTGCAGGCCCGTACGCTCGCGCGAAACGGCTGATCCCACGTGTGATCAGGTTAAATCAACGGGCCGGAAAGCATCCCGCTTGGTTAGGGTGGGAGGTGTTGGGTGGCTGCCGTCTGGCGACGGCAGAGGACGCAAGCTGGAAGCTTACGCCACTTCGCAAGCTGGAAGCTTACGCCACTTCGCAAGCTGGAAGCTTACGCCACTTCGCAAGCTGGAAGCTTACGCCACTATTTGATGGCGACGATGTAGCAGATCCAGCTGGGGTCGCTGTCGGCGGCCCCGCAGCGATACCATCCGCCATCGAGTTCGGGATCTTCTTCGTTCTCGCGTTCCCAGTAGACGTGGCTTTCGCGGAATCCGGCGTCGGCCAGCATCTCGCGGACTTCGGGAATCGTCCAGAACCGCCAATGGTATTCAAACGCCCGCTTCAGCTTGCTGCCGTCGGGGAACTTGAAGGAGATTGAGAAACTCGCGTCGGCCGTGATCGGGTTGAAGGATTCCTGTTTCCAGTGATAGTCGAATCCCTTCTTTCCTTTCTTGATCGTCCGCTTGTCGGTGTGATCTTCGTTGAAGCATTCGCCGCCGCCCATCATGTCCATGACCATGATGCCCTGGTCGTTCAGATGCGAGCGGGCGATCTTGAAGTACTCGACAACTTCGGGGCGTGTTTTGAAGATCCAAAACGAAAAATTCTGGGCGGCCAAGACGTCAGCCGGTTCGGTGTTGCCGTCGCGAACGTCCTGTTCGAGCAACGTGACGCGTTTCCGTTGAACCGGTTTTAATTTGGCCAGATTGTGATCGCGCCCCCATTGCAGTGTTTCGCTGCAGAAGTCGACGCCGACCGCGGTGCGGCGGGGGTTCGACGCGGCCCACTTGCAACACACCGCGAAGGTGCCGCAAAAATCTTCTCGAAGCGTCAGGGGTTTGCGTTTATAGGCCTCGCGGTAGGCTTGTTCAAAGAATTCGACCTCGTGTTCGGGGGTCTGGACCGATTGTTGGTAGAGGTCAAACTTGTCCGCCGTCGCCGCCATCGTGGGCGACGACTTGGATTTCGATTTTGCCATGTTGTCAATTCAATGGTGGGTTTATCGCCGCGCCAGCCGACGCGAGATCGCCTTGGTCGGCAGCGGCATGATCTCGGCCGGACCGCTGGGATTGAACAACGCGTCGTCGCGGGTCTGTTCGTCTTCGGGTTGCTCATACGTGACCAGGTAGGCACCGATGATGTCGCCACCTTTCTCGTAGACCGGCGGCCAGAATTCTTCGCCGCGAATCGCCAACGTCCTGGCCAACAGCCGCGTCGCACGCCCGGAGAATCCGCTGAGCACCATATCGAGTCGACCGAGCGCTTCACGGTAAATGTAGAACACCATTGCGGTGTCCTTGTTCTTACCGCCGGCAAATTCCCAAGTTCCGTCGTCTTTTTCGTAGTAGAAACCCGGTTCTGGCGCGTCTTCGTTCTTGCTCAACCGCGTGCCCGCCGAAGCGCTGTCGGGTTTGGGATCGGAATCTCGGTAGCGCAGAAAGAACGGACAGGAACGTGCCGAAACATCATCGACGTCGTCTTCGGTCACAAACGGCGTGCAACCGAACACGTCGGAGAACAGCAGTTCGACGACCGGGTTGCTCTTGATGCTGCCGATGCAGATCATGCCGCGATCGCCCGTCGCATCGACGAAGCCGTCGAAGACTTCGTCCGCCCGCTGACGTACGTCGTCTTTGTCGACCTGTCCCGGGCTCCAGACCAGCGTCTGTTGGAATCGATCGGGCATGGGGACTTCGCGTCCGGAACCTTCTTCGCCGTCCTGCTCCTTGTGCTTGGCGACTCCGCCGAGTGTGGACACGCCACTGAGGACTTCGCCGACCAGGACCGAATCGCTGGCGACCACCGAAGCTCCTTCGGGAGTCGCGTTGGCATCGGTCGCCCGGACCCCCACGATGATCTCAATTTCTTTGCGCCGGGCGATCAGTTCCCAAAAGTTCTCCGGATTGACCGCAAACAGTGCCCCCGGCAATTGATCCGCCGTCGCATGGCCCTGGTCGATCAGGTAATCACACAAACGCGACAGGGCATCCAGCGGGATGTACTTGGCCTCATTCTTCAATAGCGAAGCGACTTGGTGACGGTCTAAACCCGTGTGTTCCACAATCGATTTGATCGTCCCCGGACGTTTGCGACGGTCCGGGGTGTGGCCCAACAGTTCAGCCAAGCGAAATGCGTATCTCATAGTCGCGTCTATTTCGAGAGGTTTCAGTGAAAAGGTGGTCGGGCAAGTCACTCGACCGATGAAGTCATTGCGGGGGGCATTCTCACTTTCCGTGGCCAGCTCCCCGCCCCGCTTGCCGAGACTCGCATCTCGTGTCACTGCGGACAGGTGCATTAGTTTCGTCGATCACCGAAGGCCCGACTACCCCACAGAAACCGGGACACCAAGTAAGCCGCGATCCCGATCCCAAGGGTGCCCAATCCCACCGTGGCTTGCAACGGAACCCGAATCGCCGTCAATGTTGCGATCCCCAGTGTGCCGACGACGTAGATCATCGGCACCCACGGGTATCCCCAGACCTGAACCGGGTGCACGCCGTGGTTGCGAAACAGGAAAACCAGCGATCCACACAGGGCCGCACAGATCGACAAGGTGAAGCCCAAATAATCCAGTTGTTCGCGAAGCGTGCTGATGCAAATCACCACGATCGCCAAGCCGGCTTGGATCCAGATCGTCGGCAGCGATTCGACCGGTCCGGCAATCGCCCCTGCGCCAAGGTCGCCGCCGCGGCGACCGCTCAACCAACGCGGCAACAGGCGATCGGCCGCCATTTTTTGATAGACCCGGGGCCCGGTTTGCATCAGGGCCAACACCGATGTCCCCAACCCCGCAAGAATCGCAATCCGGACCAAGGGGCTGACCCACGATCCCCAGTTCGATCCGCGGGCCTGAATTTGCCGGCCGACCGATTCGGCCGCCAACGTCGCCACGTTGGGCTGCCCGGCGACCTCGGCCGCCGGCGGGGCGTAGACGAAAATGATGTTCAACAGCAGGTACAGCACCGCCACCCCCACGGTGCCAAACAGCATCGCACGCGGCACATTTCGCGTCGGTTGGTCAATCTCGTCGGTCAAATATACCGCCGCATTGAATCCACTATAGCTGAGTGAAATCCAGGTCAACGCGTTGGCGAACACCAACGCAAACGCCCAGCCGCCGCCTGCCGTCGCCTCGGCCCCAGCGTCCACCCCCGCGACCGCATCGGACGCCGCAGCGACGGCGGTCCCCTGCCACGTCGAAAGCGTGCTGTAGGCGATCAGCACGAACAGTCCGATCAAAACCAGCTTGGCAATCACCACGCCATTTTGAATGTGCGTCCCACGCTTGAGCCCCAGACTGTGGACGATCGCCGCCAGTAGGACCAACACGATCGCGATCGATCGATCGGGCAATGGTTCCAGCCATCCCAACCCCGCCCCGCGCGTGAACGATTCAAACGTCGTCGCGGCAAACGCCATCGCGCCGGTGAATCCGGCCAACAGAGAAACCCATCCGGCCATCATGCCGGCAGCGGGATGAATCGCCCGAGCCAGAAACAGATATTCCCCACCCGATTCGGTGAACTGCTGGGCGAGTGCCCCGTAACACAGCGCGCCACAAATCGCGATCACTCCGCCGATCGCCCAGGCCGCGATCACGTAATGCGGCTCACCCAGGTCACCGAGCGTGAACCCGCTGGTCGTGTAAACCCCGGCGCCGATCATGCTGGCCGCCACAACAGCGGCCGCCGAAAGCGCGTTCATTTTGGGCTGCGACAATGACTGGCTCCAATTTGGGACGACCCAGAAAGGACGTCGTACCGCTAAAACGTTGACAGGCTGGAAGCCTCTCCCACTCGATTACGCCAACACCTGACGGACGACGTCACCGCCTTCGACCCCGGTCAGACGTTGATCGAGCCCCTTGAACGCATAGGTGAATCGGTCCGAATCGATTCCCATCAGATGCAAGATCGTGGCATTGAGATCACGGATGTGGACGGGGTTTTCGGTCACGTTGTAACTGAATTCATCGGTCGCGCCATGGACCACGCCGCCCTGGATCCCCGCCCCGGCCAGCCATACCGAAAAACACTTGGGGTGGTGGTCCCGGCCGTAGTTGGTTTTGGTCAAACTTCCCTGACAGTACATCGTTCGTCCAAACTCGCCGCCCCAAACCACCAGCGTGTCATCGATCATGCCGCGTTGGCGAAGGTCTTTCAACAGTGCCGAACAGGGCCGGTCGATGTCTTTGCACTGATTCGGCAAGTCCTTGGGCAGGTTGCCGTGTTGGTCCCATCCGCGATGAAAGATCTGGGTGAAACGCACGCCGCGTTCCGCCATTCGGCGAGCCATCAAGCAGCAATTGGCAAACGTTCCCGGCGTGGTCACGTCATCGCCGTACATGTCCAAGATGTACTTCGGCTCGTCGCTAATGTTGGCGAGGTCCGGCACGCTGGTCTGCATCCGGAATGCCATCTCGTACTGTGCGATGCGGGCATCCGTTTCCGGGTCACCGATCGATTCGGCGGTGACTCGATTCAAACGCGCCAGCGAGTCCAGCATGGCGCGACGCAGTTCCGAATCGACGCCCTTGGGGTTGGACAAATACAAGACCGGATCCCCCGAGCTGCGGAGCGCCACGCCTTGATACTTGCTGGGCAAGAAGCCGCTTCCCCAAAGCCGGTTGTAGAGCGCCTGGGCCTCTTTCCGTCCGGTCCACGATGCCGTCATGACCAGGAAGTCGGGCAGGTTTTCATTTTCGGTCCCCAGGCCGTAGCTGAGCCAAGAACCCAAACTGGCTTTACCCGGCAACTGGTCGCCGGTGCAAATGTAGGTGATCGCGGGGTCATGGTTGATCGCTTCGGTGTGCATCGATTTGATCAACGCGATTTCGTCAACGTGTTTCGCCGTGTGTGGCAACAACTCGCTGACCATCGTTCCGTTTTCACCCTGTGGCGAAAAGTCATAGATGCTCGGCGCGATCGGAAATCGAGCTTGCCCGCTGGTCATCGTCGTCAACCGCTGGCCCTGGCGAATGGAATCCGGCAGATCCTTGTCGAACCAGTCGGTCATGGTCGGTTTGTGGTCCCACAGATCCATCTGGCTGGGGGCTCCCGACATGAACAGATAAATCGCCCGTTTGGCTTTGGGTTCATGGTGTGGCAATTCGGGCAGTCCGCCTTTGGCCGACTCGGACCGATAATCCGACACCTTGGGCGCCGCGTCGGCGCGGGTGTCCAGCGACGCCAGCGCCGCGGCGCCCAATCCCGCCGCGGATTGCGAGAACAGCGAACGTCGGTTCAAGCGGATCAATCGTTGCTTAGCATTCATCGTTCACTTCTCCTACTTGCTGACCACTTCGTCCAAGTTCAACAGCGTGCTGGCGATCATCATCCAGGCGGCATGCTCACTCGGTTCGATCTTGTCGAATTTGATTTCGTCGACCGACAACAGGTCGACCGCCGCGGCCGTGTCGTCGCTGTAGTGCTCTCGCAGCTTGTCCAACAACGAAACCAACTCGTGAACTTCCGCGGCGACAGGTTTTCGGGCGGTCACCGTTTCGAACAACCAAGCCAACTTGTCCGAGGGATCCTGCAGCTCACATTCGACGTGGGCGCGGACCGCCAAGTGTTTCGCCGCCTGCAGATATTGATGCTCGTTCATCAGCAACAGTGCTTGCAGTGGCGTGTTGGTTCGTTCGCGCCGCGCCGTGCACGACTCCCGACTGGGCGCGTCGAAGGTGGACATCTGCGGCGGAGCGCTGGTGCGTTTCCAGAAAATGTAAACACTGCGGCGAAGCTGTTTCTCCAGCTCCGTGTCGGCCTTGAAATTCGCCGTGTTGCTCCGCGTGTAGCCGACGGCGTACCACAAGCCGGACGGTTGCGGCGGCTTGACACTCGGTCCGCCCAGTCGCGGGTTCAGCAATCCCGCCAACGCCAAGGCCTGATCACGAAGCACTTCGGCGTCCAAGCGATGTCGAGGTCCACGCGCCAAAAAACGATTCTCGGGGTCGATCGCAAGAGTCTCCGGACTGACCGCGGCGTCACGAAGGTAGGCGCGACTGGTCACCATCCATTTGATCAATCGCTTGATGTCCCAACCGCTTTCGATGAACTCGACCGCCAGCCAATCGAGTAGCTCGGGATGACTGGGCGGCTGCCCCTGGCTGCCAAAATCTTCACTCGACTTGACCAGTCCGCTGCCGAAGATCGATTGCCAAAAACGATTCACGGCGACACGCGACGTCAGCGGGTGTTCCGGCGCGACCAGCCACTTGGCCAAACCCAATCGGTCACGCGGCAGGTCGTCGGCCATCGGTGGCAGAAACTCGGGGACACGTCGTGAGACGGTATCGCCAGGTTGATCATATTGGCCTCGGACCAGCACCTTGGCTTCACGCGGTTGGTCCAGTTCCTTCCAAACCAGTGTCGTCGCGATCTGGCCTTCCAGCTTTTCTTTCGCCGCTTCGGCCCCCTTGACCATGTCTTGCAACACCAACCAATCCGGGTGCGTGCATTGGACTTCTCGATAGTAGGCTTGAAGCGATGCCGCTTGCTCCGGTGTCCGTTCACTCGGTTTCTGAGACGCAAGTTCCACGATTCCCTTGGGCAGCGGGATCGCAGCGGATCGATAGGCGTAGGCGAACTGCGCGGTGCGACCGAGCGACACGGTTTTGACGTACAAGTCGTTGTGCCCTTTCTTCAACTCCAACGTGTACGTCTTCGCCAGCGGGTTGATCGGACCGCTGCGTTCGGACTGCGCGATCCGCTTCTTGTTCAAAAACACGACGTGACTGTCGCTGGTCCCCAACAGCAGATCGATCGACTGTTTCTTGGGCGATTCCAACGTTTGATGGATCAGGTTCACTGCGACGCTCTCGCCGGCAACGGGCAAGGTATGAATCGCAACCGGCGTCCAATCGTTCCGCAATTCCCAGGCGTACGTTTTGTCTTCGTATTTAAAGGTTTCTTCGGCGTTGAAATCCCCTTGTTGGGAACCGAAACTGCGGTAGATGCCCGGGTTGGAACTTTCCACGGGGAACGGGCCGACGCTGTGGAGGTCACCGACGGTGATTTGGTCTTTGATCGGAACCGCGGCCGCCGCTTCGGACAACTGAAAGCGGACGGCATAAAACTGATGCTTGGCAAACTGTGACAGGTACTCCAGCCGAATTCGAATCTGGTTGTGACCGCGCTCGATTCGCTCGGCCAGGTCGGGGATGGCGAACGAAGCGTTGCGGCCACCGGTTTGTTGATGCCCGGCGATCGCCCAACCCTCCGTCGCCATGCGTTTTCCATCGATTGCCAAACCGACTTCAAAACGACCATCCTGTTGCTCGATGTCGGCCAGCGCCGAACGAATCGAAAGCGACTCCCACCCCTTCTCTTTGACCGGCGAACGGGCACGTGTTTCAATCTCGATCTCCGTCAGCACGGCGTTGCCGTTGGGCGAGACGCCCGCGCGATCGGTCTTGGGATCGGGGTGGACTTCCAATTGCAGCGATTGCCAATGACCGCCTGCCAAGGACGGCACCAGCGGGGCGGTGATGGTCTGCACGTCGCGGTCGGCAACGGTGTCACCGACGCGAACTTTTCCGTCGGCTTCGATCACCAAATCGGTGCCGAATTCGGAGTCCACTTCGCTCGGGGAGAGCAATTCCACGCGCGCGGCATGTTCGTCGTCGGTCCCGCTCAAGCCGGCTTCCCAGATCCGCTGGGCGGCATCGACCGATTCGATCGGCTCACGCATTTCGCGACGCAATTCTACGATCTGCTGGTCCAACGCGGCAAGTTCCGCGGACTGTTCTTGATTCGGCACGCGGACGACGGGCGCCGGATCCTTTTTGTTTTCGTCCAGCGCTCGGCCGTCCAGGCTGTTGAAGAAGGCGAACAGCGAGTAGTACTCTTTCTGGGAAATCGGATCGAACTTGTGATCGTGACAGACCGCGCACTGCGTGGTCATTCCCAGGAAGACGGTTCCGAACGCATCGGTGCGATCGATCACGTTGCGGGCGAACACCTCGTCATAAATCGATCCGCCTTCGTTGGTGGTGACGTTTAACCGATTGAAACCGCTGGCGATTTTCTGTGACAGCGTCGCATCGGGCAGCAAGTCGCCTGCCAATTGCTCAGTCACGAACTGATCAAACGGCATGTTTTGATTGAACGCATCGATGACCCAATCGCGATACGGCCACATCTCGCGATAGTTATCCAGGTGCAAGCCGTGGGTGTCGGCGTACCGGACCAGATCCAACCAATAGCGTCCGAAATGTTGGCCGAAGGCGGGCGAGGCGAGCAGTTCGTCGACCAATCGTTCGATGTCCAGTTTGCCTTCGGCAAGTCGATCGATCTGTTCACGTGTCGGCGGCAAACCCGTCAAATCCAAGCACAGGCGTCGCATCAACGTCGCATCATCGGCAATGCCGCCCAGCGTTAATCCTTTGGCAACGGCTTTGGCGTCGATGAAATGATCGATCGGGTGGGACGAGGTTGGGGGGATCTCGACTTTGACGGGGGGCTCGTAGGCCCAATGGCCACGATACTCCGCTCCACCCGCCACCCAGGCTTCGAGCGTTTTTTTCTGTGCTTCGGTGAGGGGTTTGTTAAAGCCCGGCGGTGGCATCAACACGTCGTTGTCGTCACTACGCAACCGCAGAACGAGTTCGCTTTCGTCGACCGCGCCGGCTTGGACCACCGACAGAATTCCGTCGGCGGTGTCCAGCCTCAGATCTGCCTGACGCTCATGTTCATCGGGTCCGTGACAGGCGAAACAATGGTCCGACAGGATCGGTCGGACATCGCGAGAAAAATCGGGAGCAGAATCGGCTGGAGATTCGCCCCGCACGAACGACGATCCGCAAAGGGCCAGGACCGCCGCGGCGAAAAAAAATCGGATCGGCATCGGTGGGACACAAGGCGGGAAAGAAACGGAGGAATCACCAGTATACTCGATCAACCGAGAATGGACCGCCACCGTTTCATCCGCCTCTCAAAGCCGTCGTCAGCTCGATCAGATTCCTCGGGTTTTGGCCCAGATCACCCTTGCCCACTCGCGATTGACTGGTGGCACTGACGATCACGCTTTGATTGGCGGAATGTTGACCGGTGGAATCTTGCCCGGTGGGACTGGCGGTGAGTTCGACTTCGATGTCGTCGACAAATTTCATCAGCGGAGTCGTGCGGGTTAATTGAATCCGCCGCTGGCCCCCACCGGCTCGTTCCTCGGACACCCAATCCCACTTGGAATTCGTCTCGGTCCATTGTCGAATGCGATCCGCGGCGCCTTGGACACTGCCGTCGAGTTCCACCGGTCGAAGCTCCGGGCGTGGGGCAGCCGGATCCAAGGCAGCTCGGTTTTGGGTCCAGTCACGTCCCCAATCGTCGATCCGCAGCACCACCGAACCGATGATCGCGACCGTGATTGCCAACGCGGCGCCCAGTGTGATCCATCCCATCATTTTGCTTTTCCGCATCTCGGTTTAGGGGTTCCCTTGTCGCCTGATCGTTCGGACAATTCGCCACACGCTCCCGCACTCGCACCCATTCCATTGCGTTATGGCTCATACGCCTTCGATGTTCCAATCCCAAGAAGACGACTTCTTGGAAGACGCCAAACCGCTCGCCGCGCGGATGCGTCCGACGTCGCTGAAAGAATACGTCGGCCAGCGACACATTCTAGGGCCTGGGAAACTGCTGCGACGGATGGTCGACGCCGGGCGTTTGGGGTCGGTCATCTTGTCCGGACCACCCGGTACGGGCAAGACAACGCTGGCCCATCTGCTGGCCAAGGAAACCGGCAGCCGCTGTCGTCGCTTGAGCGCGGTCACCGGAGGGGTCAAGGAAGTGCGTGAAGCGTTGGCTTGGGCCACCGACTTGGTCGCCAGCGGTGAGCCCCGGCCGGTGTTGTTTATCGACGAGATTCATCGCTTTAGCAAAAGCCAACAGGACGCGTTGCTGCCCGACGTCGAAGCCGGCATCGTGTCGCTGATCGGCGCGACGACCAGCAACCCGTATTTCGCCGTCAATGGGGCACTGATCAGCCGCAGCCAGGTGTTTCAGTTGGAAACGCTCTCGCCGGCGGAGATCACCGAGTTGCTCCATCGGGCGCTGGCCGACGGCGAACGCGGGCTGGCGGCAACGGGGGCAAGCGCCGACGACGAGGCGATCGCATTCCTGGCAGATGTTTGCGAAGGCGATGCGCGACGGGCACTCACGGCACTCGAAATCGCAGTCTCCAGCTCGCCGCAGCAGCCACCCCTGGTCACCCGCGACACGGCAGCCGAATCGATCGGCACCCGGATCGCAGGCTACGACGGCACCGGCGATGATCACTATGACCTGATCAGCGCCATGATCAAAAGCATCCGCGGCAGTGACGCCGACGCTGCAATCTATTGGCTCGCGCGGATGCTCGAAGGAGGCGAAGACCTGCGGTTCCTCTGTCGACGTCTGGTCATCCTGGCCAGCGAAGATGTCGGCAACGCCGACCCGGCCGCGCTGCCGATGGCGGTCGCCTGCATGCAGGCCTGTGAATGGGTCGGGTTGCCGGAAAGCGAATACATGCTGTCCCAGACGGTGGCTTATTTGGCGCTGGCTCCCAAAAGCAACGCCGCCACGGTGGCCATCGGATCGGCCCGCAAAGACGTTCGCGATCAAAAAATCGTCCCCGTCCCCCGACACCTCCGCGATTCGCATTCCGCCTCGGCCGAGCGTGAAGGTCGCGGCGAAGGGTATCTCTACAGCCACGACAGTCCCCACGGAATCGCGGCCCAAGACTACTTGGGCGTCGACCGTCGTTACTACGAACCGGTCGACCGAGGGTTTGAACGCGAACTGCGCGAGCGGAAGGCGTGGATCAGCAAGCGGTTGAAACCGTAGTGTGTCGCCTTTGGGCGATTCCGTTTCGCTGCTAGGGATCTCTATTAAATACACTGGCTCCCCTCCCCCCAAAAAACGTCAAAGACGCGAAGCGTCGAGCGTTTTTTGGGGAGAGGGGCTGGGGGTGAGGGGCAACACAGAGGGGCCGCAATGGTATCACGTGCAACCGCCCAACCGTATGTTCTGCGCCCGGTGAGAGGGTTACAAAATCGATCACCAGCCCCCTCATCCCCAGCCCTTCTCCCCCACAAATCGACAAGCAAGCTTGTTAACGATTTGTGGGGGAGAAGGGTGCCATATCCGTCAATAATTGAATCGACGTCCCACGCAGCGAAGCGGGGCGGCTGAAGCCCAATAC
>NZ_JANZKV010000266.1 GCF_025060895.1 Stieleria sedimenti
TTTTCCGCTCGACAAACGCAGGCTCGAACATTTGACGCTGACACAGAACTAGCCGACTTCCGATCCGTGGATTCGCCACCAGGACCTTGCTTCTTCGACCGACCAGGGATGCATCGCGATCAGCCGGTCCAGTTCCAACGCCAATTCGTCGATCGTCGAGAAGCGATCTTCCACGCTTTTGGCCATGCACTTTTTGACCAGCGCGACGATCGGCTCGGGGACGTCTTGGTCGCGATGCACGCCGATGCTGATCGGTTGTTCGGTCAGTACCAACGCAAACAATGATTCCGGGTCACACTCGATGAACGGCGGACGGCCCGACAGCAAAAAATAAGCGATGCAGCCGACGGAATAGATGTCTGAACGGGGATCGATGTTATTCGGTTCACGATAGCGTTCAGGCGCCATGTACATCGGTGTTCCGGCCCAGATCGTTTCCGCGGTCTGGTAGGAATCGGCGTCGGGTTGCAGCGGTTTGGCCAAGCCGAAATCGAACACGACCGCCCAGTCACCGACGGAGGCGTCCAGGGAGAGCATGATGTTCTGAGGTTTGATGTCGCGGTGCACCAGGCCCAACTTATGAGCCTCGCCGAGCGAGTCACAGACCTGGCGGAGAATAAACAGCGCCCGTCCGATGGGCTGAAACCCGCTGCGTGCCACGACGTCGTACAGCGTGATTCCCTTCAAAAACTCCATCACGCAATACGCTTCGCCTTCGTCGCCCCGGCCGTAGTCATAGATCGTGACCGTGTGCGGATTGCTCAGTGACGCGGCCAGTTTGGCTTCGCGATCGAACCGCAGTCTGTCTTCCAAGTTGTCGCGGTCACCGCGCAACACCTTCAACGCGGTATCGCGACCGAGTTGTCCATGTTTGGCGCGATAGACGACGCCCATTCCTCCGCTGCCCAATTCGGTGATCAACTCATAGCGGCTCAAGGGGTGGACGGCGGCCTGGGCGATGGCGGTTCGTCTGGCGATCCGTCCGGCGGCGGTCATTGCGGTGAAGGTCAGGATGATTCCCAACGCGACGAATCCCAGCGAAACGGTTTGTGCGGTCGCAAATGCCGAGGGGGCGGTGCGTTCCACCACGATGCCCAGATTCCATCGATTGACCCAACGCCATCCGCCCACCACGTCCATGCCGGCGTAGTTGCGATAGGGGGCCAATTGAGATCCGGATTGTCCCGACGAAGCCGCCGCGACGGAGTAGGTCAGCGGCTGCGTGCGTCGAACGAGACCTGCCAGTTGGGCGGCGGACGCTGCGGACGTGCCCGGATCGGAGACTCTCAATCGGCAGGACACCGAGTCGTTGTCGGACGCGTCGAGTGTCAACCAGTCAACCGCGCGGGGGCTGTTGGTGACCATTATGCCGTTGGCATTCACGGCATACACGTCCAGCCCGCCGGCGTTGGAGGCTTCGCGAAAGATCCGGTCCAACGCGTCGTACATGCCGAAGCCCCGAATCATGATCGTGGCAACGACGCGCCCGTTGTCATCACGAATCGGGAGGATCTCGGCCATCACCGGCAAACGGGTTTCGGGTTGAACGCCACTCTCGTCGGCGATCAAGATTTCGGGGCCGAACAACACCGTTTCACCACGCATCGCGCGGGCCAGGTTGGCCGCCCCGTCCGGCGCGACGTTGCCTCCGACGTCGGCTCCGTCGACCAGCCAACTGGCGAGAACCTTTCCGGTACGATCCCAGACGACATACTTGATGTCCGGCTGTTTGGACTGGGCGACCAGTGCCGCACGGATTTGTTTCGCGCCGGGGGCATCACGCAGTGCATCGACCGAATCATCTTGTTCGCTCGTCTGCACCAGGGCAATGATCGCATCCCGCAGCTCGCGGTGACGCGTCCACGATTCGGTCAGTCGCGATTGATCGTCCAGGAATTGATCGACGCTGATCCGGACGGCATCGGCCACGCCGGACAATTCATTTGCGGTCGATCGGCGCAGACTCGCTTCCACGTTCGTGTAGGTCCACCATCCGATCAGTGCGGTCGGCAAGATGGTGGCCAGCCATAACCAGCCGGCATTGAAACGCCGATGTTTTGTCGCCCGGGTCTGCCAGATCCCGGCCGAGGGGCGCCGCCGGGCAGGCGGCTCTTCGTCCCGATACCGCGGCGAGGCGTGGGTTCGTTGAGAACTCTGCTGGGTCACTTGCGCCGATTTGGACGGGGCGGGGATCGAACCAGATTTCGATTTTCCAACACCGCTCTTGTAGGTCTGACGCTTCGGTTGGCGACCACTCGTCGCGGGCGTCGGATGGGAGAGATAAGACGACGCGCCGCTTGTCGAGTCACGTTGGCCCGGTGGCAAGAACGGCGCGTTGGCGGTTGCCGCATGACCGTCGGTGCCTTGAGCGGCGGATTCGGGGGGCGTTGGTTCTGCCAAGGCGGGCGGAATCGCCGGTTGCTTGGCCGAGTTGCCTTCCAGCCGAGCCGATTCGTGGTCGTGCTCGTCCAGCAAGGACATCACTTCGTCGATCAGCGTCTGGTCGTCGCCACACTGTGAGACCAGAAACGCGTGCTGCTGGTCGGTGGGAAGGTCGTCGACGGCTAGAAATAGTTCACGGACCCGCGCGTAACGCTCCGCATTCATCAAGTCGTCTCGGGTTCCGTTGCCGCGGGAGGAGAAACAGGGGAGTCGGTGCCCGGTTCGGCGGAGGACTCGTTTTCCTCGTTTTCCTCGGCTTCCTCGCTGTCACGTCGCAACTCGCGTCGCATCCAGGCGCGGCTCATCGCCCACTCCTTTTCGATGGTGCGGAGTCCCAGTTTCATTTCCGCGGCGATCTCACGCATCGTCATGCCGCCAAAGAAACGCAATTCGACAATTTTGGCTTGTCGGGGGTTCAGTTGGGCGAGTTGTTCCAGCAGATCATCCAAGGCGACGACATCGTCGTCTCGATTGAGCTGAAAGGTGACATCGTCGTGCAATTGGCGGCGCTCCCAGCCACCGCCGCGTTTCAACGATTGAACCTTGCGGGCGTGATCGACCAAGATCCGTCGCATCACGGTGGCACCGATCGCAAAGAAATGCGTCTTGCCCTGCCAGTTGATCCTGGAGTGGTCGACCATCCGCATGTAGGCCTGGTGGACCAGCGACGAGCTGCTGAGTCGGTTTCGCAGCGGTTCGTTCTGTAGGAATCGGCCTGCCAGTCGGCGCAGGTCATCATACATCACCGAGAACAGACGGTCGGTATCGCCTTCGGTTCCCTCTTGGCTGCGGCTAATTAAATCGGTGACTGAAGGCATCTTTCCGGCTACGGCATCAGCGACTCGGGCGTCCGTCGCGACCGATCCTCCCCCTACAACGAGAGAGCTCGATCCTGCGACATCCTCGGCGGATGACCGCCCACCCCCCAATGTAACTTATCCGAGTAGTGTAACTGCTCGGACGGCGAAAATGTTCTCAAATGTTTGCGGCCCGTCGCCAGCGGCCTGTCGATTTAAGCCCGCACGCGTTAGCAAGGGGCCACGCGGCGCCCCTCGCTCACGCGTCGCGCCTGGCATGATCACGTTGATTTCGGAACATCGACTAAATCGACAGCCCGCTCGCGCCGTTCCGCTAACACCTTTAGAGCGAAAGTAGATGGCATTGGCCGCTGGTCAGCGGCGTCAGACCAGCGGCGTCAGACCAGCGGCGTCAGACCAGCGGCGTCACTTGTGGGTTGAGCTTCCCCCTGCGGCTGGCGATCGGCCGGGTCATCGATGCAACGCCCGACATCCCCCTCTGACATCTGGATTGACGATCGGGGAGAATGTCCCGCCGGTTTCATTTCGCATCCGAGAACTTATCCCATCGATGTCTGACCAAGACTTGCCCTACGATTCGTTTCTGTTGGTTTCCTTTGGCGGCCCGGAAGGCCCTGAGGACGTGATGCCCTTCTTGGAGAATGTGTTGCGGGGAAAAAATGTGCCGCGCGAGCGGATGCTGGAGGTTGCCGAGCACTACAAGAGTTTTGGCGGCGTCAGCCCGATCAACGAACAGAACCGCCAGCTGCTGGCAGCGATCAAGACCGAGTTTGAATCCAACGGAATTGATTTGCCGGTTTACTGGGGCAATCGGAACTGGCATCCCTTGTTCCCCGACACCTTGCGGCAGATGAAGGCAGACGGGTGCAAACGGGCGATTGCGTTTTTCACGAGCATGTTCAGTTGCTACAGCGGTTGCCGTCAGTACCGCGAAAATATCATCTCGGCGCAGGAGGAGGTCGGCGAGGGAGCCCCGTTGGTGGAAAAGGTGCGGATGGGATTCAATCACCCGGACTTCATCGAAACGATGGCGAGCAGCGTTCGCCGGTCGCTCGCCGAGCTTGAAACCGAACCGGGGGCGGCGACCGTGTTGTTCACCGCCCACAGCATCCCGATGGGGATGGCGGACAACTGCGACTACGTCACGCAACTCAATGAAGCGTCGCGATTGGTCGCCGAGGCGGCCGGCGTCGCGTCGTGGCGGTTGGTGTACCAGAGCCGCAGCGGCCCGCCACAGCAGCCCTGGCTGGAGCCGGATGTGTGTGACACGATCGCCGAAATGGACGAGGCAGAAAAGCGGCAGCACTTGGTGATCGTCCCGATCGGCTTTGTCAGCGATCACATGGAAGTGCTGTACGATCTGGATGACGAAGCGGCGACGTTGTGCCGAGAGCGTGGCATCAAGATGAGCCGTGCCGCAACCCCGGGCGTCAGTGCGGGCTTTGTCAGCATGATTCGCAAACTGGTGGAAGAGCGAATCGGGCTTCGCCAGCAGAAGGACGCGGCCGGAACTTTGGGTCCATGGCACGATGTCTGCCCGTCCGATTGCTGCCTCTACACACCACGGCGTCCCCCGTCGCGGGCCAGCTAGTGCGTTGGCCGCGCTAAATGTTCGGGTTGAGTTGGTCGAGCGGAAAAGGGGGCAGGTACGAATGGCACGGGCATTCGTAACATGGGATTCAGCAACCGTTGGTGTCTAGCCTTTAGGCGATTCCCGGTCGCTGCTACGCAGCGGTATTGGGCTAAAGCCTGCACACCAACGCTTATGCCCGTGCCATTCGGGTCAGGTACCCTAAGATTAAATATTGACGAAGCACTAGTGGTTTAGCGGTTGACCCGACCGGGCGACTGCGCCCGATGCCACTTACGTGGACATTTGAGGAGTTAGCGGAAGTCGGAAAGACGTTCGGTTCGCGACTGCGGGGCGGTCGCGGCGAAGCTCTGGGCAAACTCCGAGTCGCTCTTGACTTACGTCACACGGATTACTTATCGCGTCAGGGATGACAGTTCATTGCGTTCGTTCACTCGCCCGTTGCGCCGTCCTGGTTGCGTGTTTCACGTCTTTGGGTGGCTGTCGCATGGGAGCCCCGATTCACGTTTGGTCGCCACCGACGTTGCGTTCCACGGTGGGTCATTCGGTGATGGTTCCCAAGATCGTCGGCCCCCAGGAACTGGCCACGCCGATTCATGAGAAACTGCTGCAGGCCGCTCCCGCCGACGCGGGTCGTTCCACCCGCTTGGTTTCCGCCGAAGCGATCAGCGAATCGACGCCGGGCTTTGACCAAGGCGTTTCCCTGGTGTCGTACAACGCCGACGACGAAAGCGATCTGGCGCTGGCCAAGAAGGCTCAGCAAGGACACATCGACTTCATTTTGCGCGGCGAAATTTTGCCGGACCGGCGTCCCCGATCGATCACCGAAGCGGGCAATCGGTTGACCGTTTCCTGGCGTTTGATGCCGGTCAGCACTGACGTCCAGGCACAGACCGACGGTCGGCCAGTGGGCAAACCGGTCGTGGTGGAATTGGAATCCGCACTCAAGCGATACCCTGATTTGGCGTTGGCCGCCGACAAGGATGTGGCATTGCAATCGGCGCTCGTTCGTGAAACCCTGCCGCTGATCACACCGTCGGTCGTGCGGGAACGTGTGCAGTTGGAAATCCCCTACTTGCTGCCCGGCACGCAAGCCATTCGACGCGGCAACGCCTTGGCGGTCGCCGGCCGATGGGGTGAGGCGGAAGCGATCTGGCAAGAGGTTTACCAGCGATATCCGTTTTCATCCGTTGCGGTGCACAATTTGGCGATCGCGGCGGTGGCCAAACAAGAGTTTGGACAGGCCAGATCCTTGGCCAGTCGAGCTGTTCGGATGAAGCCGACCAAGCTGCACCAGCAAACCTTGGTCTGGGTCGAGCGAGCGCAGCGTGCCCACCACGAGGCCTTTCAGCTGCCCGATCCGCCGGAAGGCTGGTCGGTCACGAGGACGCGTTAACGAGTGGCGCTGCGTGGCCCCTTGCTAACGCG
>NZ_JANZKV010000267.1 GCF_025060895.1 Stieleria sedimenti
TCTTCAGATGAGGGCCCGTAGGCTCGCGCCAAACGGCTGATATTCGTTTGACATCAGCCGGTTCGCGCCAGCGTCCGGGCCCCCTCATTCATGTTAACTTAGCGGTATTGGGCTGAAGCCTGCACACCAGCGCGGATTGGTATCCAGCCTCCTGCGACTTCCGGCCCTCGCCTCTCGCGGGGGCGACTTTCTCGGTGCTATCTGGTTATTGGTGACCTAAGCTTGCCCAGAGCAAGTGATTCTTGCCTCCCGCCGTTGTTTTCCCGGTCTCCATTCGTGCTTCACGCGACGCCATGAAACTCTGTCACCACCCCTCTGAACTGCGAATTCGCTCATTCCAATCCGTTTTGATCGCGATCATCGCACTGTCCTGTCGGGATTCCCTCGCCACCGAGGTCCTGGGATACACCGAGCCGATCCGGACGATCGAAGTGGCATCGGACGAAACAGGCACCGTCGCCGAAGTGTTGGTCCGGCAAGGTCAGACCGTCGAGCAAGGCCAACCGTTGCTGCGGCTTAACAGTCAAGTTCACCAGGCCCAGTTGGAGGTCGCCAAACAGCAGATGAACGCCGAAGGACGGCTCGATGCGGCGCGGGCGGAAGTCGAATTGACCTCCCAACGGCTGGAAAAACTCCAATCGCTGCGCCAGTCGGGACACGCCCGCCAAGCCGAATTGCAACGCGCGGCGAAGGAATTCCAAGTTGCCCAAGCCAATCTTCGCAGCGTCGTCGAAGAAATGGAAACCCGTCGTCTGGAACACCAACGATTGCTCACGCAAATGGAGCGACGCGTGATCCAGGCTCCCGTCAGCGGAGTCGTCACCGAACTGCATAAAGAACCCGGTGAATTCGTCGCGCCCAATAAACCCGACGTCGTCACGCTCGTCCAGCTGGACACGCTGCTGGCCAATTTTTCACTTCTCGGCCCCCAAGCCCAGCAACTGACCACCGGCCAAGAAATCGAACTTCAATTCACCGAATCGGGGCGATCCATCTCGGGCCTCGTCCACTACATCTCGCCGGTCACCGATGCCGAAAGCGGAACCGTGTTGGTCAAAATTGCGATCAGCAATCCGGACGGAACCCTACGCAGCGGTGCCCGCTGCACGATCCAATTGAAGGATTGATTTCCCGTGTCGACCGAGATCCCCAACGCCGGATCAGGCCCCGCTGCACCCATCCTGGTGGGCGCCGTCACGCACGAAACGGTCCCGCATGAGACACCGCCGACCCGGGTTCACGCCACGCCGCGCGACGTCATTGATCCGACCGTCGATCCGCCGGTCGTGTCTCCGTTTCAATCGGCCAACACACTCCAGGAAGCCGACCAGATCCTGCTGGAACGCCTCGACGAACTCTCCACCATCCTTGCCGTGGTGCGTCTTGAGCCCAACGCACCCGACGCGTCGCAGCAGTTCCATCACTTGCGGATCGACCCGGCCGAACAAAGGCCCCCGTCGCAACGGACGCAATTGATTTCGGTCTGTCACCAATCGGCCCTCAGCGGCCAGGTTCATTCCCGCCGACAACTTGAGCCCGAACGAGTCATCCTGGCCGTGCCGATCGACACCGGGCGGCAACCGTCCGATGCCCTGGGCTTGATCGCAGCGTTGCCTGCGGACCTGCACGGTTTCACCCAAGCGGTCCAAACACTGGCTCAACAGTTCGCCCTCTGGAACCTTCAGCATCGCCTGGATCAACAGTCCGCCGTCGCGTCCCATGCCGCCGCCACGGTCGAACTGCTCACCCGAGCGTTGGATTCGAGAACCCGCAATGAAGCCTGTCAGGTGATCGTCACAGAATTGGCCGATCACTGGAACCTTTGCCGTGCGGCGATCGGAATCGCGGCATCGGGGGCGGGCAGTTGCCGATTGGTCGCACTCAGCGATTCGACTCGAATCGATACGACCACCGCCCAGACACGGGCCATCGAGAACGCCATGGACGAAGCGTTGATGCGGGGGTCTCTCTCGATCGTCGAACCGACCACAACAGAACTGGACGCGTCGCGCAGCGTCGGCGAATTGGCGCGTCAACATGCCGCCAGCGTCCTGGTCGTGCCGCTGGTCGATGAAGCCAGAGACACACGCGCCGTCTTTCTGGCGATCTTGGATTCCGAATCCCCCGTCCAGCCGATGCGGCAGTTCTTCGAGGCGGCCGGTCCGTCACTCGGCGCGGTGTTGCACGCACACGATCAGCGTCGTTCATCAGATTTACTTCGCCGCAGCAGCCGAGCGGTCCGATCACGCGGCGGCGTGATTGCGTTGACGGTCATGATCGCATTGATCGCCGCGATGTTTGTCCCGCTCCCTCACCGCGAAACCTGTGACGTGCGTGTGGAGCCCCGTTTCAAACGTTTCGTGGCCGCGCCCTTCGACGCGACACTGAAAGACTGTTTCGTCGCGCCCGGTGATCTTGTCCGACGTGGCGATCTGCTGGCGACGTTGGACGGCCGCGAATTGAGATGGAAGCGAGACGCATTGCAGGCCGATCATGACCAGGCGATCAAAAAACGAGACGCGGCCCAGGCCTCACGCGCCTACGCGGATCAGCGGATCGCCCAGTTGGAAATCGACGGGCTTCGATCCGAACTCCAATTATTGGATCTCCGATTGAGCGAACTGGAACTGCGCAGCCCCGTCGACGGGATGGTCGTCGCGGGTGACTTGAAACGCGTCAAGGGCGCCCCCCTGACCACCGGTCAATCGCTGTTTGAAATTGCGCCGCTGCAGGAAATGATCGTCGAGGCATCGGTGAACGACAATCAGATCGCGTATGTCCGCAAGGACCAATCCGCCCAGTTGCGACTGAACGCCTATCCCGATCGCAACTGGGACACGACGATCGGCATCGTCAATCCACGCAGTGAAATTCGTGATGAAGAAAACGTGTTCATCGCCGAATGCAAACTTTCCAATGACGAACAACGGTTGCGTCCGGGAATGAAGGGCACGCTGAAAATCGCTTGCGGTCGTCGTGCACTCGGCTGGATTCTCTTTCACCGTCCCATCGAAGCCCTCTCACAATGGTTTTGGTGGTGAACGTCATGCAGGACGACCACGAGCATTTTGCCAGCGATCAAAGCACAACGTCTGTCGTCTTTCGACAAGATTTGCGTTTGACACCGTGTGACGATGCACGGCAACCGCACGTGATCGTCGAAGACCCCGTCGCGGGCTCGTTTTATCGGCTCGGCAGAATCGAATACGCGCTGGCCACTCGGCTGACCGCCTCACGCACGATCGCCCAAGCCTATCGCGAAGTGTGCCAACAATATCCCGACCATCAATTGTCCGAAGAGGATGCGGCGGACCTGTGCCGGTGGCTGATCGACAACGAACTGGCGCACACCGAGTCCTCCAAGTCCTCCGCCCGGCTTCACCGCTCCACCGAAAAAGCGAAAACGAACCGAATCAAGCAGCACGCCAATCCGATCGCGATTCGTGTCCCACTGATTCATCCCGATCGCCTGATCGGGCGGATGATGAAGTACGTCGGTTGGATCTTCGGGCTTCCCGCGACCGTCGTCGGCGTGTTGCTGATCCTGCTGGGCGGCTGCCTGGCGATCCTGCACTGGAACGCGTTGACGCATTCCTCGGAATACTTGTTTTCGTCCTCCGCGCTGACTCTGTTGCTGGCCGTCACGATCGTCTTAAAAATCCTCCACGAGTTTTCGCATGCGATCGTTTGCAAACGCTACGGGGGAGACGTCGGGCAGATGGGCGTCCTGTTCATTTTGCTTGCGCCACTCGCTTACGTCGACGTCAGTTCGGTTTGGCGATTTCGTCGCCGCTGGCAACGCATTCACGTCGCATCAGCGGGGATCTATGTCGAATTGCTCGTGGCCGCCATCGCCATGCTGATTTGGCAATCGGCCGATTCACCGCTGGTCAAACACGTTTGCATCAGCGTGATGTTGTCGGCCGGCGTCGCGACGTTGCTGTTCAATGCCAATCCGCTGATGAAGTTCGATGGCTACTTTGTGCTGACCGATTGGGTTCGGGCACCGAACCTGTACACAGACAGCCAGAACTACTTGGCTCGTCTGGCCCGGCGATGGTTCTTCGGCGGTGAGTTGAAAGAACCGAATTGGCAGGCCGGTTACCGGGTCGCGGTTGCCGTCTACGCCTGGCTGGCGCTGCTGTGGAGGTGTTTCGTTTGTTTCGGATTGACGATTGCCGCGACAAAACTGTTTCATGGACTGGGCACACTGCTGGCCGTCGTCGCCTGCATCGTTTGGATCGGCGGCCCCGCCTGGCGCGTGGTCAAGTTGTTCCGCCTGGCTCCCCGCAGCGGACGTCGCCGATTCACGTGCCTGGCGACCGGATCGGCGGCATTGCTGACGACGCTGTTGGCGGCAATCCCCTGGCCGGGCGCGGCCCCCGTGCCCGCGGTGGTCGAGTATTCACCGCACGAAGTGATTCGCGCTGAAGTGCCGGGTTTTGTGGACACGATCCATGTTTCCGCGGGGCAACGAGTGTCCGAGGGCCAAAAACTGTTGACGCTTCGCAACCCCGACCTCGTCCTGGACGCCGGGAAGCTGGAAACAAAAATCCAGCAATCGACTCTCCGCACCCGCCAACAAACGCTGCAAGGTCGCCACGCTGCCGCACAGGCCGAGGCGACCGAACTGCAGGCCCTGACCAAACAACACCGGGAAGCGAAGCAGCAAATCGATTCCCTGATCGTCCGTGCCTCCCGCAGCGGCGTCATCGTCCGTCGCCGGTTGAACGAATTGGAAGGGACCTATGTCGCCCAAGGCGATGAATTGCTGGTGATCGGCGATGAATCCCAAAAGGAGTTGCGTGTGCTGATCTCGCAGCAACGGTTCGACCAGTTTCGTGACCAGGTGGGCGCACCGGTGCGCTATCGCGCCCGCGGACTCGCGACGAACACCTCGTCCTTAGCAAAGATCATTCCCCGCGCCAGAACGGGAGTGGATTATCCGTCCCTGCTGGCCTGCAACGGGGGGCCATTGCCGGTCAAAAAAGTCGCCAACGATGCGTCGCAATCCGGACCGGAATTCGAATTACTGGTGCCGCATTTCGAGGCCATTGTGCCGCTCAGCACGTCGCAAGGCGTTGATCTGTTGAGCGGACAGCGGGCACAAGTTTCGATCGGATCACTCGACGAGACCGTGGGATCGCACCTGTGGAAGCTGCTGGCCGAGTGGCTGGAGTAGGTTCATGTTCGGACGTGTTCATCCGGTTCTATCGAATCTAACGATCACGAGGGGACCGTGTCGAAAATCCAATTTGTTCGCGGGGCATGTCCTGCCAACATCGACTCCCGTAGCGACACATTGACTTACGGTTTGCTGCAGGCTGGGTCGATTGCAAGCTGGATTTGTTGCAAGAACAGTACCTGCGAAGTTTTCTAGTCAACCCGAAGGGCGGATGAACGCGACGACTCCATCAACGTTAGCCGGTGCCGCGGCACCCATGACACGCGCTGCTTCGTTGAAGTCGAAGGAGGCCGATGCCACGAAGTCCGGTCGTGTCATGATCGCCGATGACGAGCCGATCAACATCAAATTGATTCAGAAGTATCTGCGCAGCTCGGGCTACCATGATTTTGTCACCACCAGCGAGTCGCGCGAGGTGGTCGATTTGGTGCGTTCGACCCGTCCGGACATCCTGGTTTTAGACGTGGTGATGCCGCACGTCACGGGGCTGGACATCCTGGAGACGATTCGCAACACGCCCGACCAGTCCCATTTGCCGGTTCTGATCGTGACGGCGTCGACGGACGAACAAACCAAGATCGATGCGCTCGAATTGGGTGCCACCGACTTTTTGCACAAACCGGTCAAGCCGACCGAACTGCTGCCCCGGGTCCGCAATTCGTTGGTGCTGAAGGCTCACCATGACCAGATGGCCGCCTATTCCAAACGACTCGAAGCCGAAGTCGCCCAGCGGACCGCCGATCTGGCTCAGTCGCGTGAAGAGGTCATCCACGTGCTGGCCTGTGCTGCCGAATACCGCGACCAGGAAACCGGCAACCACGTCATTCGAGTCGGCCGATTCGCGGGAATCATCGCCCGAGAACTGGGTTGTTCGGAATCCGAGTCCGAACTGATTGAACACGCCGCCATCCTTCATGACGCCGGCAAGATTGGGATCGCCGATTCGATTCTGTTGAAACCGGACAAACTTTCCCAAGAAGAGTTCGCGATGATGAAGCGTCACTGCGAGTTCGGGGAAAAAATCCTCAAAGCCCAACCGAGCGACGAGAGCGAACCGTTTCTTCTACATTCCCGCCGCCCCGTGACTCGGTCTCCCGTCTTGCGGATGGCATCGGTGATCGCCAAAACACACCACGAACGCTGGGACGGAACGGGCTACCCGGAACAACTCGCCGGTGAGGAGATTCCGATCGTCGGCAGGATCACCGCCGTCGCGGATGTCTTCGATGCCCTCAGCAGTAAACGCTGTTACAAGGACGCCTTGCCGCTGGATCAATGCATCAAGATCATGCGCGAAGAACGCGGAAAACATTTTGACCCCAAGGTCTTGGATGCGTTCCTGTCACGCATCGACGACGTGACACAGATCGTCGTCAGCTTGGCAGACCAATAAGCGATTGGAGCTGGAAGCCTATCCCACAGCATACCCCGCCGCGGAGAGCGACTGGTACACGATCAGCGCCGCGACGTAGGCCAAGGCGGTCATGTAGATGAATTGAAAGACCGCCCATCTCCAGCTTCCGGTCTCTCGCTTGGTCACCACCTGTGTCGGCAGACACTGCATCGCCAACACAAAGAACACCAACAAGCTCAAGCCCGTGGCGGTTGAAAACACCAGCGTGCCATCGGGACGCCGTTGCCGCCGCAGCGTCTCGACCAACCCGGCCGGTTCCTCCGCGCCGTCTTCGCCCAATCCGTAAACGATCGAAAGCGTCGACACCAACACTTCACGCGCGGCGAACGAGGTGATGATCCCGACATCGATCTTCCAATCGAATCCGAGCGGCGCAAACACGGGCTCGACCATCCGGCCGCAACGCCCCGCGAAGGAATACTCCAGTGCCGCCTGAGCCTGTTCTCTGTCAGACGAGAACGTCCGGTCATCGGGCAATTTCGGATACGTTGCCAAAGCCCACAGGACCACCGAGATCAACAGGATCGTCGTCCCCGCACCACGCAAAAAGACGGTCGCCCGTTCCACCGTCGTGAACCAGGCGTTGCGTAAGCTGGGCATGCGATAATTGGGCAACTCCAACACCAGCGGTGCCGCTTCGCCCGGAACCAACGTCTTCTTCAACAAAAATGCCGTGGTGAACGCGGCCAGCAGCCCCAACAAATAGGCGCCGGCGAACATCAGCGATGCTTTCCAGGGGCTGTCACCAAACAGCAACGCCGCGACCATCACGTACACCGGCAAACGCGCCGAACACGTCAAGAGCGGCAACACCAGAATCGTCACCAAACGGTCCCGCCACGTCTCGATCGTGCGGGCGGCCATGATCCCTGGGATCGCACACGCGTGCGCCGAAAGCATCGGCACAAACGCTTTACCGGGCAGCCCGACACGACGCATCAACCGCTCCATCACAAACGCCCCGCGGGCCATGTACCCGGAATCTTCCAACAGCGTGATGAAAAAGAACAGGATGCAGATCTGCGGCAAAAACACGACAACCCCCGCGACACCGCCCACCACACCGTCGATCGCCAACGAGCGAAAATCATCCAGCGGCAAACTGCCGATCACCAGCGACGTCGACACTGCGACCGATGCCGATAAACGGGTCCATTTCGTGTCGTTCAACCAATATGCGATCGCAAACACGGACAACGAAATCGCGGTGGCAAGCGGAAGCCAAATGAGCGCTGACAGCGGACGCGTCGGCAACAGATTGTCGATCACTCGACCGACCCACCCGAATCCGTCTTCGATCGCCGACATCGGCAGATCCGCCAACGAAAAAATCAAAAAGAACACCGACAGCATCACGCCCAACAGCGTCACCAACCCGATCCCTTGCGAGGTCAGCAGGCGGTCGAGCCATTCCAGTTTGACGCCTTTGCCAGGGGTCTGGCGGACCGATGCGCCCGCCACGCCGTCGGCCCATTCAAAACGCGCCGCGAACGGACACCCGCCGCAACCGGCGACACAGGGTTCGCGTGCGATCGGCAGCAGCGGATTGGCCGGCTTGGTCAACTCGTAGATCGCTTCACGCAACTCGCCCAGCCCGCGCGCCCTGCGGGCGCTGACCGGAATCACCGGGCAGCCCAATTTTTTGCTCAATTCGTCGAACCGGATTTCGGTTCCCGACGACTCCGCCGCGTCGATCAAATTGACCGCAACAATCGTCGGCAGGTTGCGATCGAGAATCTCGCCGGCCAACACCAACGTGCGGGCGATGTTCGTCGCGTCGACGACCACCACGACCGCGTCGGGTAGACGACTGAGTTCGCCCTGAAATTCACCCCGAATGCTGCGCGCGGCGACCTCTTCTTCCGGACTCGCCGTTTCCATACTGTACAAGCCCGGCAGGTCCACCAATTCAATCTCACTGGTCGCTTGGCAGCGCGAATCCTTGTCCACCGCCGCGACTTGAATCATCGCCTTGCGGAGGTCGACCGTGATGCCAGGGTAGTTCGCCGTTTTGGCTCGCATCCCCGCCAGCGCATTGAACAACGACGTCTTGCCGACGTTGGGATTGCCGACCAGCAGCACCACCGGTTTCGTGGCCACGGCGTCCGACCCGGGCATCGCACTAACAGTCGGGAGACTCAAAAGACGGACTCTGGCTTAGACGGCCGACGCCGGGAGAGAAACCGGCGCAGACTCGGGATTCAAAGGCGAAACAGACGCTGGATCGACCAACACCAACTTGGCCAGCTGACGCGAAAGGCCGACGCGTGACGCTCCGATTTTCAGAATCATCGGATCGCCTCGCCCCATCAGCTCGATCGTTCGACCCTGGCAAACACCCAAACGCTTCAGCCGCACCGCGTCTTGACCCGCGGCGTGAACATCCTTGCAAACGTATCGACCGGGTTGGATGTCAGCGAGCGTGGTCGAGCACAGCTGAGCCGGGGGAGCCTGGACGATTGCCATCGAGTTGAACCATCCGATCGTGGGCGGGCGGGAGCCGCAACGCAGGCCGCGGCTGGAAATGAGAATCAGTCTCAATAGGATGACAGGCGGCACCCGCACTGTCAAGCGCTTCAGCTTGTCGCACTCAATCCGCTGGCGAAGCGGGTTTCACCCCGAGAGGAGTGGAAGCACGTAGCCGTTGGTCGCCTTAGCGCACCACCTCAATCCCCAAATCAATGTGACCAGGGGCGGGAGGGTAACTCGCAACTCGGAAGGCTTGGCGCCGGCGGCCTACGCCCCGGCGGCGAGTCCGGGGGGGGAGGGCCGATCGGGCAGCGTCTTTTCGACCACTGCGGCTCCGACGCTGTCTCCCAACACGTTGACGGTGGTGCGAAAGCGATCCAGCAACCAATCGACCGACAGAATCAGCCCCATGTATTCCAGCGGCAACCCGACGGCGTTGAGCACGATCAACATCGTGACCAGCCCGGCTTCGGGAATCCCCGCCGCTCCGATCGCGGCCAAGGTGGCGGTCACCGCGACGATCACCTGTTCCCAGAACCCGAGATCGATTCCCGGCACCACTTGGGCAATAAAGATGGCGGCGGCGGCTTCATAAAGTGCGGTCCCGTCCATGTTGATCGTCGCGCCCAAGGGAACGACGAACTCGGTCGAACGCTTGGAGATCCCGGCTTCCTCGGCGCATTCGAGTGTCACCGGTAACGTGGCCGAAGAACTGGCCGTCGAAAACGCGGTCAACAGGGCCTTGGACATCGCCAGGATGAACCGATACGGGTTTTCACGTCGGACCAGATAAAAAATCGCCGGCAGGGTGATCAGGGCGTGAAACGCCAGGCCTCCCAAGACCGTTCCGAAGTACCAGCCGATTTGGGAGAGCTCTTCGAGAAACTTGCCTTCCGCCTGAGCCTCACCGAAACGCGCAGCGACCAGACAAAAAATACCCAGCGGCGCGAAATTCATCAGCAGCATCACGAATCGCATCAGTGCCGTGTTCGCTTGTGTGATCAGTTTCGTGATGCTGCTGACGTCCTCGTGCATCGTCGTCAGCATCCCCGCAAAAACGATCGCGAACACGATGATCGGCAACAACTGGGTTTGGGCGGCCGAAACAAACAGGTTGTCCGTCACCAGCATCAGCACCAGGTTCTTGAAGATCGTGCCGATGTTCGGTTGCACGCTCTCGCCTTGAGGCAAACCCTCCAGCACGCCACCGACTTCCACCTTGCTCAGCCCCGTCGACTGGGACAACGCGTCGACGATCTTGGATTTTGGCGAACCTTGCCCCTCGGTGTTCATCGCCTGGACGGCCGCTTCGTCAACCGTGCCGACTCCCGGTTGGACGACGTTGACGACCACCAAGCCCACCACGACCGCCAAGATGGTGGTGACGAGATAAAACCCGATCGCCGCGGCCCCGGGGCGTCCGAGCTTTCGAACGTCTCCCATGCCCAACACGCCGCACATCACCGAGGTGAGGACCAGCGGCACGACGATCATCTTCAACATCCGCAGAAAGACTTCACCGCCGATTTCCAAGGACGCCGCCAGATGAGGGCTGACGAGCGCCAGTGCAATGGCGGCGACGATCGAAAAGAAAATCGCATAAGCAAGCCAGTTCCCGTGCGGTTTATCGTCGGATGCCGGAGAAGAACCAGGGTTGGCGTCGGACATGAGTGTGCCGAAAGTTGCGAGGTGATGAAACGACGAACGCTCAAAACGATATACGGGCCGAAGAACGGTGCGTAGAGCAGACGAGAGGCTGGATCGATCGTCCCCGAATACACCTCCTGCCAACATACCAAACTTCAGTGCCATCGTCTGTCGATCCAACGCGAACCCGCAGATTGTTAGACTATGATCTCCTCCGTCCCACCTGCTTCCCCAGCTTCACCGATCCGATTCCTTCATGAAACTCTCTCGACGCCAATTTGGTGCGATCACCGCCTCGTCCGCGATCGCTGTCAACCACACCGCAAGCGATGCCGCTGAAACCGGACCGCTGGAAACGTTCGTTCCGTGCCGTGCGATCACCCGTGGGCCCAAGAACCATTGGTTCGGCTACTACGACAAACGCGAGTTCGATCCGACCAACACGCTCGTGCTGTCCAACGAAGTCTCCTTCGAAGGCCGTTCGCCGACCGCGGACGACACGATTGCTGTGGGATACGTCGACACCGGCAACGACGATCGCTGGCATGAAATCGGAACCAGCAAGGCCTGGGGATGGCAGCAGGGCTGCATGCTGCAATGGCTCGGCGACGACGGCAAGCGGATCTTGTGGAACGACCGTCAAGGCGACTCGTTCGTTTGCCGCATCTATTCGACCGACACCCAAACGACACGCACGATCAACAAACCGATCTACACCGTTTCGGCGGATGGGAAATTCGGTCTGTCCGCCGACTTTCGACGCATCGACAATCTGCGCCCCGGTTACGGGTACGACGGTTTGGCCGATCCCAACGTTGCCGTTCGCGCGCCGGCCGATTCTGGAATCTGGCGGGTGGACCTGGAAACGGGGCAAGAGGAACTGATCCTGTCGTTGGCCGATGTCGCGGCGATGCCTTGGCCCGACGGCGATTACCATGCCCAAGCCTGGCACTACTTCAACCACCTACTGATCAGCCCGGACGCGCAGCGGTTCATCGTCTTGCACCGTTATCGCCCCGAGTTCGATCCGCAGACCCTGCAGTTCAAAGGCGGGTTCGTCACTCGCATGCTGACCGCGGCGATCGATGGCACGGACCGATACGTGCTCGATCCGTCCGGTTACACCTCGCACTTCATCTGGAAAGGCAGCGACGCGGTCACGATGTGGACCAAACCGGCCGGACAGAAAGCGGGGTTCTACGAATTCGTCGACCAAACCGATCAAGTTCGCCCGGTCGGCCACGACAAAATGCCGACCAACGGGCACAACACTTATCTGCCGGCGCCCTATCAAGACTGGATCCTCAACGACACCTATCCCGACCGCAAGACGCGACGACAAACGGTCTATCTGTATCACGTGCCCAGCGGCCGACGATTTGATCTCGGCCACTTCCCCTCGCCACCGGCCTACACCGGCGAATGGCGCTGTGACACGCACCCCCGCAGCAGCAACGACGGAACCCAGGTCGCCATCGACAGCCCGCACGATGGAGGCCGCCAGGTCTATCTGCTGGACATCGCCGATGTACTGAAACAGGCATAGGCTGCAGTACGCTGGCGAGACACCAACATCGACTATCAATCCTCCTTTGACTCCCACTTGGTTACTCGTCATGAACCAAACCATTCGAGCCTTCGTGGCTATACTTGCGTGTTCGATCGTCCTGACCACCAACGGCCGTGCCGCCGATCGACCGAACATCGTGATCATGTTGGCCGACGACATGGGGTTCGGCGAGTTGCAGTGTTTGAATCCCCGCCGGGGCAAAATCCCGACGCCGCAATTGGATGCAATCGCCGCCGGCGGCATGGTCTTTACCGACGCCCACAGCGGTTCGTCGGTCTGCACGCCGACCCGTTACGGTCTGTTGACGGGGCGTTACGCGTGGCGAACACGTTTGCAAAGCGGTGTGCTGACCGGCGGTCCGTCCCTGATCGACACCAACCGGTTGACCTTGGCCAAGTTGCTGTCGTCTCGGGGGTATCACACCGCCGTCATCGGCAAGTGGCACCTCGGCATGCTGTTCGATGGGAAACACATTTCCAAAGCGGTTCCGGTCGGCGCCAAGGTCACCCACGGACCGATCGACCACGGCGGATTTGATGAGTTCCATGGCTTTCATCACGCCCGACAGATCGAAACCTGGATCGACAACGACGTCGTCACCGAAACGATTGATCCGATCGAGATGTTGCCGCGACTGACGAAATCGGCTGTCGCGTACATCGAATCGCGTACAGACCAATCGGAACCGTTTTTCCTGTACGTTCCCTGGAGTTCGCCGCACAGCCCCGTCGTTCCGACAAAACAGTGGCAAGGCAAGAGCGGGCTCAATGCACACGCGGACTTCGTCATGCAAACCGATGACAGCTTCGGCAAAGTCGTTGACGCACTCCGTGACAACGGCCTGTTAGACAACACGTTGATCCTGTGTAGCAGCGACAACGGAACCTCGGGACCGACGTCAAAGATCGGCCAGCTTCAAGAGATGGGGCACTATCCCAGCGGTGATTTGCGTGGATCCAAAGCGGACATCTGGGACGGCGGCCACCGCGTGCCGTTCTTGGTTTCCTGGCCCGGCGTGGTTCAACCAGGTTCCCGATCGAGCGGGCTGGTCTGTTTGACCGACGTCACACGCACGGTCGCGGACATCTTGGATTTGGAACTGCCCGACAACGCGGCCGAAGACAGCATCAGTTTTTTGCCGTTACTCAAAGGCGAAACCGAACACGATCGACAGGACGTCATCCATCACAGCGTCAGCGGTTACTTTGCGATTCGGCAGGGCAACTGGAAACTCTCGCTGTGCCCAGATTCCGGCGGATGGACGGGCACCCGACCGTCCAAGAAGTCCTGGGCAAAATACGAAAAAGCAGGATTGCCGATGGTGCAATTGATCGACATGGAAGGAGATCTTGGCGAACAAACCAATCTGGCGAGAGACCATCAAGGAAAGGTCGACGAATTGCACGACCTGTTGGAGCAACAAGTCAAACGCGGCCGCAGCACACCCGGATTGCCGCAATCCAATGACGCCGAGATCGTGATCGACAAGCGGCCGGGCAAGTAGCCGTCGACCAGGAAATAAAAAAGGGTCAGGAGCCTTTTTGGAACACTAGGCAACCGCCCCTTACCTATTCTACCTTTAATGCTCCTGACCCTTTTTCCTTTTTCAATCTTTGACATGGCAGCTTCCTTGCTGAGGGGATGTATTTCAACACCACGATCCTCGCAGGAAAGCTGCTTTTTTTGAAGCTTAACTTAGCGGTATT
>NZ_JANZKV010000268.1 GCF_025060895.1 Stieleria sedimenti
GTATCTTCAGATGAGGGCCCGTAGGCTCGCGCCAAACGGCTGATATTCGTTTGACATCAGCCGGTTCGCGCCAGCGTCCGGGCCCCCTCATTCATGTTAACTTAGCCGTATTGGGCTGAAGCCTGCACACCAACGCTTAGGCCCGTGCCATTCGTACCTGTCGCTTTTCGGTCGGCGAAGCCGCTGATCGTCTTGGGGACTTCCGTTTTGACCTAGCGGGTTCCTAGCGGCACATTCTGAACCCTCGCGACATCCAGTTGGATTGAAACCGGCTGGCGACCGATCTAAACGATCTCCGTGGCCTAGCTTTGAAAGCACCGTCAGTGCCGCGTGAAGAAGACGGCGAGGGTGAATGTTTGGGCTTGATCGACGGCATCGATGGAATCCGTTCGAGTCAGCCGATTTCCGATACCAAGATTCGAGGGGGCTATTTCAGTGGACTACGAAGGTTTTCCCGTCTTGGACGCTGACGAGTTGGCCGGTCTGATCCCCGATGGGGCGATGGTGGCATTCAGCGGCTTCACTCCGGCGGGGGCAGCCAAAGCCGTGCCTCAGGCGCTGGCCCGTCGCGCGCGGCAGGACCACGCCGCCGGACTTCCTTACGCGCTGCGCGTGCTGACGGGGGCTTCCACCGGTCGCAGTCTTGACGAAGCACTCGCTCAGGCCGAGGCGATCCGCTGGCGTGCGCCGTATCAATCCTCACGCACGCTTCGCGATCAAATCAATCGAGGCGACGTGGACTTCGTGGACATGCACCTGTCCGACGTCCCCCAGTTCACCCTCTTCGGTTTTTTCGGGAAAATCGATTTTGCGGTGATCGAAGCGTCCGAGATCACGGCCGACGGACGCGTCTATCTGACCAATTCCATCGGCGCCTCTCCCGCGTTCTTGCATTCTGCAGATCATGTCATCATCGAATTGAATCGCGGGCAATCTCGTCGGATCGCCGAGATGTCCGATATCCTGATCCCCAAGACGCCCCCCTATCGACCGGCCATCGATCTGGATCATCCGTTACAGCGGATCGGCAAACCCTACGCACGCGTCGACCCTGACAAAGTGATCGGGATCGTCGAAACGAATGAGCCGGACGAAGCGACGGACTTTGCCCAGGCCAATGACGTCAACAAGGCCATCGCCCGTCATGTCGCCGAGTTTTTCGCAGCTGAAATCGCTTGCGGCCGAATCCCCCGCGAGTTCCTGCCGATTCAAAGCGGGGTTGGGAATGTCGCCAACGCGGTGTTGGAAGCCATCGGCGAGCATCCCGATTTGCCCGACTTCACCATGTACACGGAAGTCCTGCAGTCCTCGGCATTCGAATTGATGTTGCAAGGTCGCCTGAAAGGGGCCAGTACCTGTGCGCTGGTTCTCTCGCCGAAACAGCTGCAGCAGCTTGACGAGCAGCATGACTTTTTCTCTTCACGGTTGGTGCTTCGTCCACAAGACATTTCCAACAATCCCGCGGCGGTGCGACAACTCGGGATCATTTCGATGAACACCGCGCTGGAAGTCGATATCTTTGCACACGTCAATTCAACCCATGTGTGCGGCAAGCGGATCATGAACGGGATCGGGGGCAGCGGCGATTTCACCCGCAATGCCTACACGTCAATCTTCATGTGTCCATCCGTCGCAAAGGGCGGAAGCATTTCGGCGATCGTCCCGATGTGCACCCACATCGACCACAGCGAACACTCTGTTCAAGTGATTGTCACCGAGCAAGGGTTGGCCGATCTGCGCGGGCTGGCTCCGAAACAACGGGCCTTGAAGATCATCGAACGTTGTGCCCATCCCGACTATCGCGACTACTTGCATCGCTATTTGTGCGATTCAGGGGCCAGCCATATCCAGCATGATCTGACGCGCTGTTTCAAACTCCATCAGAATTTCCTGCGATTCGGCTCGATGCTTCACGATGAGGTCCCCGACGCGGAAATCGACAGGATCTTTTCGGCCTCATTCTAACTGGCCTGCTTTTTCAGCATACGAGCGAGGGACGCCGCGTGGACCCTTTTTCGGCTCAGACCCCACCAAAACCGCTCGGCCGGGACGAAGCTGACCTCCCGTAACTGACCCGTTGCGCGTACATTCTCCCAATTCGAGTCCTTCCCCCCCCTTTCCACCAACGTTTCGATCCTTCCGACCATGAAATCGATGGACAAAATCGTGTCGCTGTGCAAGCGACGTGGCTTCCTCTTCCAATCCAGCGAAATTTACGGCGGCGTCCAGGGGTTTTGGGACTACGGTCCGCTGGGGGTGGAACTGAAACGCAATTTGAAGGAAGCGTGGTGGCAGGACATGATCCGCGGCCACAACGATCTGCTGACGCCGCCGGGCGCCCCGGCTTCGTTTGAAATGGTCGGCTTGGATTGCACGATCATCATGCACCCGCAGGTTTGGAAGTGCAGCGGCCACTACGATCTGTTTCATGATCACATGGTCGATTGTCGGGAATCGAAAAAGCGATACCGATTCGACCAGGTGCGGGGACGCTGGTGCGAGCGGGGCGACCAGAAGATTTTCGTGTCCACGTTGGCCGAAGTCGAGCAGGAATTCGATGAGGTCCGTCGCCGCGCGATGAAGTTTTTCAAGCTGCGTGCCAAGAACGCGGACGAACTGACGATTGCCGATGAATCGTTGACGTTGGACAAACTCGACGACACCGATTCGGTGCTGGCCCCCGATGCGAAAACCCTCGGCACGCTGACCGAGCCGCGCGAGTTCAACTTGATGTTCAAGACGACCCTGGGTGCACTCGGTGGCGAGGACGACACAACGTTTCTGCGGCCGGAGACCGCTCAAGGTATTTTTGTCAATTTCAAGAACGTCCTGGATTCCTCCCGCGTCAAAGTGCCGTTCGGCATCGGCCAGATCGGCAAGAGTTTTCGCAACGAAATCACGCCGCGGAATTTCACGTTCCGATCGCGTGAGTTTGAACAGATGGAGATCGAATTTTTCTGTCCGCCGGATCAGTCGCAAGCCTGGTACCGTTATTGGCGCGATCGCCGAATGGCCTGGTACACCGAGCTGGGGCTGTCGAGCGATTCGTTGATCATGCGCGAGCACGAGCCGGCGGAACTGGCACACTACAGCGTCGGGACGGCCGATATCGAATACGCGTTTCCGTTTTTGCCGCCAGGTGAATACGGCGAACTGGAAGGCATCGCGCATCGTGGTGATTTCGATTTGCGAAGTCACATGGAAGGCAAGTTGAATCCCAATTCACCCGAAGGCCAGCCGATGCAGGTCGAACTGAACGAACACGGCAAGCCCAAGTATCGCGGCAGCGGCAAAGACCTCTCATACCGCGACGAAGCGACCAACGAAAAATTCATCCCGCACGTGGTCGAACCGTCCGCCGGTGCCGATCGCGGCGTGTTGGCGTTTCTCTGCGAGGCCTACACCGAAGATGAAGCGCCCGATGACAAGGGGCAGATGCAGACCCGCACGGTGATGAAACTCCATCCGCGTCTGGCCCCCATCAAGGCGGCGATTTTCCCGCTGGTCAAGAAAGACGGCATGCCCGAAGTCGCTCAGGAAATCTACGGCGAACTGAAGCAGCACATGAACGTGTTCTATGACGACAAAGGCGCCGTCGGCAGACGTTACCGACGACAGGATGAAGCGGGGACCCCGTTCTGCATCACGGTCGATGGCGAATCGCTCCGTGACAAGACCGTCACCCTTCGCGATCGGGATTCGCTCGAGCAGACGCGGGTCAAGATCGATGAGCTGTCGTTCGCACTGATCGAACGCTTGGGTTGAACCGGATCGCGGCGGCGTGAAAGCCCCGTCATGGAACGCGGTGGAGCTTTGATTTCCCGTGCTTGACGAGGTTCTAGCGGAACGGCGCGAGCGGGCTGTCGATTTAGTCGGGTTCTGCTGAGTGAATGGTGAGCCGCTGGCCGTCAGGCCTCGGGCAACATCCTCGGGCAACGTCGCAGTGNNCGACAGACCGCGAGCCGTCCGGTGGCGTTTCAACAACAACGTGAAAGACCGGAGGGCTCGCGCCCTACCGCTAACAAATCCATCACAGCGTTGCCCGTCATTCCGGTCGTGACGATTGCTCCGACGGCCGCTTGAACCTCTTCCGCCGTCCACCGCTGGGGCGGGTGCGACGTCCGCCCCGAGGTTCCATTGCTGAGCTACGGTTTTCGACCTTGCGTGGAAATCCGTCCGTGTTCACTCGTCAGCAATCGCAACAATGGAAACCATCAGTCCAGAACAATTCTTAGCGCTCGGAGCAGTCACCCTCGCGATGATTGGAGGGATCCTGCTGACAACGTTTGCGTTGGCGGCCGGCTCTCTGAAACTTTCGATCCATTGGATTGGCAACGCTTCGCCGGGATACTTGGCTTGCTTCGGGTGGCTGGTGGCGATGTATTTCGTCAATGGCTTCATTGCTGTGGCGGCACAGGACCTACTCGGGCAAGCCGGCGTTCTGATCGCGATCCCGCTGTCCTGGTTCGTGACACTCTATATGACTGCGCATCTCGCAAACTGTGGGCTGTTCCGCGCTTTCGGGATCTGGATCGTCAATGGCATCCTGAACGCGATCGGATGTGTCGTGATCTTTTTCTTTGTGCTGATTCCCTTGCTGACGATGATTCCGGACCCTGACAAGGGCTCCCAAGCCGAAATACAAGACGTCGATGAAATGCTGACGGAGATGGAAGCCCAGATGCAGGACTTCGACTCGCAGATGAACGCGCTGGATCAGATGGAGATCCCTGAAATCAAACAAGTCCACTTTGAACCGGAGCAGACGGCGACCGAAACGCGGAATTCGGAACCCACGGTCGCGCCGACGCCTTCGACGAAGCCGACGAAGGTCGCTCCGGTTCCATCGTCCCGACCGAGAACCAAAACGGTTCGTCGGGCCGCCGATGGCACCATGGTGAATCCGTTTTTCCAAGATTGATCGCCGCCGCGGTGGCGCACGATCGTTCCGGAACCAGGAGAGCTGATGTCCAACGTCGTCTTGCGCACGAGTGACGCCGAGGTGTGTCGCATCCGCTGCGGACCGCCGCTGCAGGCGTTCGCGATGCGTTGGAACTATGTCGTTCGCCAACGGCATCGTTGGGCCGACGATCCGGCGGCCCGTCAGCGCCAAGCCCTTCGGTTGCAGCGTGATCTTCGCGGTCTGGGGGTGACCGCCAAACATCTGCGGCGATTGAAAGGCATCGTGGAGGTTTCGGTTCCCGATTCCCCCTTGGATGAATTCTGGGAGGCCAGGATTTTGCCTTGGGAGTATGTGTTGGCCGCGGCCACCAAACCGCATCGCGCCGAAGAAGACATCTTGGTCGTGCGGCATCTGAAAACGGGGCGTCGTAAACGCAAGCGGACGCCCAAGCGTCTGGTCGCGATCGAAACGGCGCCGGGGGAGCTCGCGCGGCACTTCAATTTTTCGGCCCAGCGTCAATTGGTCACCGGCGGGTTGCGGGCATTGAGTGCCGAGACGACCGGGGTGCTGGAAAACCCGACCGAGCGACAGCTCGGTGAAGAAATCGAAGCCGTGTCGCCGGACATTGTGCACGTGACCGGCTTTGACAATCGCAGCGGCCGGGAACAACTCGGCGGCAACCTGTCGGGGCTCCGCGATGGGCTCTATTTGGCAGATCCATCGGCGGAGGCGAAGGAGTATCGCGCCGAAGTCATCGCGCAGTTGCTCAACCGGGGTTCGCCCAATCCGTTGCTGGTCGGCTTTCAATGCTGGGACTCGGCGGCGCGATTGGCCCCGATGACGATCCACGCCGGCGCCCGCTCCGCGATCGGGTTTCAACACACCTTTGATGAAGCCGTTGCGGAAATCTTCTTTCTGCATTTCTATCGTGCTTACGCCGATTCCCAGTGGAATCTGCTGGCAGCGTTCTGCAGCGGATGGGAATCGATCGCCGCCTATCGGCCACGGATTCATGGCAGCAGCATCGTGTTGTGGTCGGCCGATTCGCTCGTTTCGAAAGCCACGGGCGAAATCGGACAGAACTGTTTGGGCACCGGAGCGACCACCACACGGCCGTTGACGCGACCGCCCGCTGCGTCGCGTTCGGCGGATCCGCAGCGGGTCAACATTCGCGACCTGGTGCAGGTTTCCGTCCGGCCGAAAAATCAGATCAACTACTCCTCACTTCACAACGGCCAAAGCGTCTTTGACCAACTGACGCTGCGGCTGCATCCGGACCATTCCGAGTCGGAAGCGTTCACGCAGATCGACGATCTAGAATTGGAAGTCCAATTGCATGTCGGCGTCGACTCGTATCCGTTTCGGTCGCGGTTGAATTTGGACATGGAAGCGTATCGCTATGACTTGGCAGACCGCGTGACGTTGCCGTTGACGGGGGAACTGTTTCGCGCGATCAACGAACGGATCCAGACCAGTTTGTTCGTCGATCTCCGCTGGCACGATCAGGTGCTTTATCGCCACACGCATTCGGTTTGGTTGGCACCGATCGATCAATGGACCTTGGACGATTCTCAAATCGGTTGGCTGCCTTCGTTCGTACAGCCGCGTGATCCGGCGGTCGCGCGGACGATCAGCGTGGCCCAGGGATATTTACAGTGTTTGAAAGACCAGGTCGGTGCAGGCTTTGACGGCTATCAAAGCTACGACGGGTTCGCATCGGGGTTGGAATGCTGGGATGGCGTGGACCGACAGGTGCGATCGATTTGGGCGGCGTTGCTGCTGAGCAACAAGCTGCGTTACATCAACCCGCCGCCTTCGTATGCCGAGTTCACTCAGCGGTTGCGGACGCCCGGGGAGACCATCGGCGGCGGATTCGGAACCTGTGTCGATTTGGCGATTGTGGTGGCGTCGTGTTTGGAGTGGATCGAAGTTCATCCCGTCTTGTTTTTACTGCACGGGCATGTTTTCGTCGGCTATTGGAAGGACTTTCATGCGCATCAACGCTTCATGGACGTTGCGACTGAAGACTTACCGGCGCGGACGCCAGACGGCGAGATGCCGCGTGACGATGCATCGCAGCGATGGGTGTCGGGGCCGAAAACCTATGCCGAGATCAAAGGTTTTGTCGATCGGGGCGAATTGGTGCCGATCGAGACGGTGGCGTTGACGCACGGAAAAGGCTTTGCAGCTGCGATTGACGAGGGCCGCGAGCACTTCTACAAAAAACGCAGTCGTGCCTTTCGGGCCATGATCGATTTGGTCAGCGCCCGCGCCGAAGACGGTGTGACACCACTGCCCCTTCGCTTTTCCGAGTCTCACATCGGCTGAGAGGTCAAATCATGGACGGCAAGTTTCTGGAAATCGCACGTTCGGCCACCGCCGGCAGCAGCCACGTTCGGCCGTTGGTCCAGCGGCCCGATCGGACTCGGATTCGCACCCAAGCTGCCGCGCCCTCCGGCCCGCTGCCGCCACGGGTTCGACTGCAATTGGTCGACGACGACGGCATCATGGACTGGGAAGACGTGACCGCGCTGCCGCCCGATCTCGGTCGCTTTCGTGGCGCGCCGTCGATCAAGACCGGCGAAGCGATTGAAACGTTGGAATTGGAATTCGAGCGTTTGCCGCCGTCCAAGATCACACAATTTCTCAGTCGCCGAGACGATAAATTGACGCCGCATCGAGGGCTGCGGCATTTGGACCCCCAAACCAAAACGTTGCAGCCGGCAAGTTTTCCGTCGACCGGAGACGTGTTGATCTTCGTCCACGGGACGTTCAGCAACAGTGAGAACATGATCGCCGGACTGCTTGATGAAGCGAACGAACAGGGCCGCGAGTTTCTCGAGCAAGCCTTTCGCCGATACCACGGCAATGTCTTCACCTTCGATCATCCGACCCTCTCGGTGGGGCCGATCTTGAACGCTTGGGATCTGCAACAGGCGATCGGCGAGAGTGACGCCAGGATCCATTTGGTCAGTCACAGCCGCGGTGGTCTGGTTTCGCGGTGGTGGTGTGAAACCTTTGACCCGCAGGGCCGGCGCTGCGACAAGTCGGTCTTTGTCGGGTCGCCGCTGGCGGGAACGGGGCTCGCCGCACCGCCGAATATCCGTGAGACGATCCACTTGTTGACTCAGTTTTCCAGGGCGTTGCAAGCCGCCGCCGGTTTGACCGCACTGGCCGTCCCCGTCTTTTCGGTCGTCGAAGCGCTGTTGCGGGTGGTCACGTCGATCACCAGTCTGGCCGCACGAACGCCGGTGGCCGATGCGGCGATGGCGATGGTCCCCGGTTTGTTCGGCATGTCACGGGTCGGCAACAATCCTGAACTGCGTCGCTTGTTGGAAACCCCGACCGCACAAACCGAACGCTACTACGCCGTCGGATCAGATTTTCAGCCCAGCGATCCGGCCTGGAAATTCTGGCGGATGTTTCGCAAAGAACGACTGGTGGACGCGGCGGCCGACGTGTTGTTTGACGGTGCCAACGATCTGGTCGTCGACACACCCTCGATGATCGATCTGGCCGCGGACGTGAAGATTCCCGACTCGCGGCTGATGGATTTCGGCCAGTCGCAAACCGTGCACCATCTGAACTATTTCTACCAGAGCCAAACGGCCAGGTTCTTGGGCGACACGTTGTTGTAGGGGGCCAGTGGGCGGGGCAATTCTTTGTTCGTCGCGATGTGATGGGCAAGAAGATTGGTCAAAAAATGGGTTGGTCAAAAAATAAGAATCGAGACACCGCACACGAGTAGGGGTGAATCAATGAGAATCAACCACACAGGGCGTGCTGAACCGTAGTTGTCAATGCACTGTCTCGTTGGGGTTCCCGACGAATAAAATCTGCCTCCCCCCAACGGGATGCTTCATTTTTTGACCACCAAAGTTTTTGACCCATTCCCCGTCGTCCAACGGGCGTCTTGAATTCAATGTGGTGGCGTTGAGCGAGAAGTGTCGAAAATCGGAATTCATTAGACAAATCCGCCGCCGAAGCGCATCATGGGTAGTGTCATGCCGAACGATGCCCCTTTTAACGCCAGAATTCGCCAAGCGGCCCGCGAGATCGCCGGGGGGCGCGAGTCGTCTGCCCAGACGCTCGCGATGGCCCAGTTGTATGACCTGACGGCGGATCGATTGGTCCGATTTGCCGCGTCGATCACGCGGCGTCAGCATGACGCCGAAGACGCGGTCAGCACGACGATGGTGAAGGTCGCGACGCGTCCCAAGCTACTCGTCGGCGCCGATCAACCCTGGCACTACCTGCTCCGCATGGTCCGCAATGAGTCGTTGGTGATTCTGCGTTCGCGGAGCCGTTGGTCGGCAATCGGTTCGATCGCGGAGCGTTTGATCGGTCGAACGTCGGACGTCGTCGAACGCGATGATGAAAATCGAGTGGTTTGGGAGGCGATGGAAAGTCTGCCCGCGACGCAAAGCGAAGTCGTGGTGTTGAAAATCTGGGAACAATTGACGTTCGCCGAGATCGCCGAAGTCCTGCAGATCACGCCGTCGACGGCCGCCAGCCGTTATCGCTACGCACTCGAAAAACTGGCCGGAAAACTTTCACGCGTGTCGAATTCCCAACCCGCTGATGTGACCGTCTCGTCACGCTCGGTCGTGGAGCTAGGCCAATGACGATGCATCACGACGGCAAACGAGGGTGTCCACTCCGCGACGATCATGCGGCGATCGAACGCCAGATCGCCGCGCTGGGCGGGTCGATCTTGCCCGGACGTCGACATCGCGACCAACTGCTTGAACACACGTCGGACTCGGCCGGACGAGCACGCAACCAACTGCGAACGGCACGCGTTGCGATCGTGTTGTCGTTGCTGTTGGTCGCCGTCTCTCCGCTGATCAGCGCCTTGACTCGCGTCGAAGTAGCGTCGCCGCAGACGGCTGACCAAACCAACGCCGCCGCCCTTCGCCACGCCGAAGCGAACCACATGAGTTTTGATTGGGCACTGGTCGATCTGTTTCGCCAGTTCCGTGAAAGCAAACGCCCGGCACGTTAGCGCTCTGTCCAAATTTGAAGTTGGGGGTTGCGATTGTCGAGCGGAAAAGGGGTCAGGTACCAAAAACCAAATGGCCCAACGGGTGCTTCGCATTTTTGGTACCTGACCCCTTTTCCGCGGCACCCTATCGGCTCGTGTCACGTTAACGGATCTCGAACGGAATGCTCGATTGGCCGTATTTCTTTCCGACGATGTCTTCGATCGTCAGTTGCAATCGATAGGTCCCCGGCGGCAACCCTTTGGGCAGGTTCATTTGATAGGCGACGAAATAGTCACGCAGGCGATTGCGTGACTGTTGTTGGTCGACCGGTAACAGTTGGCTGACGACCTTGGTCCCATTGGCGCTGTAGATGTCATAGCTTCCCTGCAGCTGCGTCTGGAAGTAACCGTTGAGATCCTCGGCGGCAAAATTTTCGATCTCGCAGTACAGAATCACTTGCTGGCCGGCGACGAATCGATTGCCATCGAACGGTTTGATCTGGCCGTAGGATTCAATCTCCGTGCAAAATTCCAGGCTGTTCAACGTCAACGAATCCGTGGCGGTTGCCATCAGACGCGTCGCTTCACGGAATTTTGGTAGTGCTTCGGTGATCCGCCGACCGGAGGACGGATGGCCTTCGGGATCAATCATCGTCCATAACCCCATCAACTGATTCTCCAAATACAGTTGCTCATTCGGGTTCAATCCTTGCATGGACTCCAGCGCGGCTTCGGGTTCCCCGGCGAGCACCATCAGGTGACGCATGACGAATTCGCGTCGCTCGCGTTGTGTCGGGCTTTCACCGTTTGGTGGCTGAGACAATCGGTCAAGCAGTGCCCGGTAGAGTTCCGTTTCGCTTAGTTGTTGCATCGCAACGGCCGTCGGGATCGATTCAATCTCCGCCGCTTGTCGGTGGCCGGCGAAGTCCAGGTTGTCGTTGCCATCGTCACTAGCGTGTGACGCCGGCAGCACCTGATTCGCATTCATGACCATGCTGGGATCCTCCTCGGCAGCGAGCATCGGCCCGGTAGGCGGCGTCGTTTTGGATTGCCGTGCTTCGGCAACCGGCTGCGTCGTCTCGGTCGACCGAGGCGTTTCCGGTAGCGGTTCGGTGGGCGCGGGTTCCGAAGGCTTCGCGACCAAGTCGCCGACGTGGGGGGCAGTTGCTGGTTCGGCGACTGGGGGTTTTTTCGGATCGTCTTGCTGGGCGAGTTGGACCATGCCGGTGCCGAGTCGCACGGGGGCTAGGCCGTCGGCCACGACCCGCGAATCGGGCAAGGCGGGAAGTCGGGTGAGCGAATGCTTGATCGCTGCGGTCACGTCGTTGGGCAGATCGGTTTGATCGAAGGCCTGTCGTCGCGTGCGGGGCGGTTGGGTCGCAGAAGAATTGACCAATGTTTCAGCCGGGGTGGTCGGCTCGGCGGTGGCAGCCGGCGGCGCGGCCTTGGCGACCGGTTCGTCTGTGCTGGGTTTGTTGGCTTTTTGGGTCGCGCTCAGATCGGTCAGGGAAGCCGAGACGAGCCCGGCCGGTGAGACGTCGACGTTGGACCCGCTGGCGTTTTCGGTCTCACTGGAGGGAGCTTGCGACGCCGGCGGCTTGGGTTGTGCGGTCGCCGCGGCGATCGATCGCTTGGGCGGCTCGGCGGGGGCTGCAGCAGGTGCGGGGTCGGTTCGGGACGCATCCGACAGGCTCATTCGGGTCGTCGCACCGGCCGCTGTCGTGGTGGAGGATGGCTTTGGTGTCGTTGGTCTTGGTTTTTGCGTTACGCCGCTGGTCGTCGCACTGGCGAGTTCCGTTTTCGTCGTCGCTCCCCGATCCACCTTGACCAGTCCCCGTTCCTTGCCGGTCGTCGACGTGGCCAATCGCTGTTCCGGTGCCGGAAGATGGGTCACGACCGCCGCCGGATCCTCGGTCACCTGGACCATGGAAGCCGTGGGGCGTCCGCTTCGGCAGCCCAGAACGGACAAACCGATCGTTGCGATCACGGCAACGCGGGCGGCAGCAGCCACCGACGCACGAACGGAGGTAAGTTGGGGATCGTTTGAGTGTCTCGCCGAGTGCATCCGTGCCTCGCAGGTCCAATTCATTAGGTGTTGCCGTGATGGGTGACGTCCGATCGACGTCTCGCCGAAGGCTTTAACGCAAATCAGAACTTCCAATACAAAACATTGCCACCGACCGGCAATGTCAAACCTCGGTCCATGAATCTTTGCAAGCAACAGGTGATGGCAGGAGTCGCCGCGCGATGCAAGGTGTCGTGCTTTACCCCGGCAGGGGTCAAAGCGAGTAGCCGGTGGTCGCGATAGCGCACCACCGGAAACCTCCACCAAATAACGGTTTGCCCCCGACGGGGTCACAGCACTTTCTGCGACGCCCTTGGGGTCGAGCTGTCGCTTCGTTTCGCCCCCGGCGGTGTTCGCTCCGCTCGACCGCCGGCTACTTGCTGGAATCCCTTTCGGGATACGAAGGCACCGGCATGACAAAGGGCGCTCGACGGACCAGTAGCGCAAGACGCCAAGACTTTTGCAGCGCCGGCCCTCT
>NZ_JANZKV010000269.1 GCF_025060895.1 Stieleria sedimenti
ATTGGGCTGAAGCCTGGACAGCAACGGCGTTGCCCGCGGCACAGGTTCCCCCTCGGATTGTAACATCCCGCGGATGCACTTCCGCAGCCTTTTTATTGGCTTTTAGCCTGTCCGCTGGCGGATCAGCGGTGCCAGGACCCGAAATCCGCTCAACCCGATGGCGATCCCTGCCGATACCATACTTGACTAATCGGATCAACTTTCTATTGTTATCCGGTTACGTGGCCGCCGGAGCGGCCGGAATCGAGTTTTCTGCCTTCCTGAAAGTCTGACGATGAAACCCGTCTCGACCGCCGAACCTTCCACCGAACCGAAGCTGGAGCGTGCTGCCGGTGGACAACAGCCAGCCTCCGGGGCTGCGTCGCTTCCCGTTGTCACCGGCCGTGACGCCGACAGCCAACCTGCGGAGGACGAATTGCAGGGAGCGCTGGCGGCGGATCCCCCGCTGGCTCCGACCGAGGAGTTTTTGGCGGAGTTGGCCGACCACAGTCAGCGGCTGGAAACAGCCTGTCCGCAACAGATCCTGGCTTGGGCGGTGGAGCGTTTTGCACCGAAATTCTCGATGGCGACGGCGTTTGGTCCCGAGGGGATGACGATCATCCACATGCTCAGCGAGATCGCTCCCGAAACCCCGATTTTCAACTTAGAGACCGGTTACCAGTTCAAAGAGACACTTCAATTGCGTGAAGCGGTCAAGCAGCGATATGGGATCGAAGTCGAATTCAAGTACCCGCAGCAAACGGTGCAGCAATACGAAGCGGCCAACGGCGGACCGGTTTACAAGACCGATCCCAATCGTTGCTGCTTCGATCGCAAGCTGCGTGTATTGAAAGAGGCCGCGCGGGGGCTGCACGCGTGGGCCAGCGCGATCCGGCGTGACCAAAGCGAAGATCGTGCGAAAGCTCCGATCGTGGGTTGGGACAAGAAGTTTCAGCTGGTGAAAATCAGTCCGCTGGCGAACTGGACCAAGAAAGAGGTCTGGAGTCTGATCAGCAAGCACGAGATTCCCTACAACCCGTTGCACGACCAGGGCTATCCGAGCGTCGGCTGTTGGCCCTGCACGCGCGCCAATTCACTCGGCGAAGACGAGCGGGCGGGGCGATGGAGTGGCTTTCAAAAGACCGAATGCGGGCTTCATGACTGAGATCGGGGAGGTGATTCGGTGACAATCTCTGCACGCGTTCATTATGCGACGCTGGCGTTGATCGAACTGGCGTTGCGTCAGCCGGAAAAGACGCCGGTGGCGGTGCGGGAGATCACCCGGCGGCACGGCATCCCCGGACCGTTCCTGGTTCAAATCCTGCGGACCCTGCGGAGTGCGGGCTGGGTGCAGAGCGTTCGTGGCAGCCAGGGCGGCTATCGCCTAGCGGTCGAACCGGCCGACCTGACCTTGCTGGAGATCGCCGAGGCGGTCGGTTGCCCCGAATCCAATTGCCAGACCGACGCGACCGACACGCCGGCCAACCAGATGGTCCATGAGGTCTGGGACGCCGCCAGCGAGGCATCGCGCGCGGTGCTGGCCCGAACCACGTTGGCCGAGATCGCCGCCCGCACGGCGGAGGGCGACGCGGTGATGTTTTACATCTAACGCGCGGCAATTTATCTCACGTTTTTCCTGCCGCGGTCAAAAAGCATGGTGAAAGTGAGCCTTTGCCGGGCGGCATGACGCCTGCACAATCCGCACGCCCTTTAGGGCTTTCGTGTATTTCGCCACTGGTGACGGTTGCAAGGATCGTTGCTGCGACTAGCGTGGAGTTTCCCGCCCGGGAATTTCTCCACACGTCAGGTCGACACGAAACGAGTCTTAACACCATGAAACGAATTGCACTTGCCGTCGCCGCGCTGGCCGCGATTGCATTTGGCGGATCCGACGCGGCTTCTGCTGCTCATCCAGCCGGTTACCCCTTCTTCCCGTACGGCTTTTACCAGCCCTATGGGGCTCAATACGGATCGTCGTTGCAGACGCCGCCGTACTTTGCGCTCAACCCGCCGGTCTACTACGGTGCCCGACACGCGCGGCCTTACGGGATCAGCCCGTTTGCTTCGCCGCCGGTCGTCAGCGCCGGGCCCGGTTATCGCGGCCGGCTGCGGAGCGATTTTTATCTTCCGCCGAGCGAATTTCAGCCGACCGAACCGGCGCCCTGCACGCTCAACCCCTGCGTCAGCCGAGGCGTTGAGAAACCGGCCAAAGTCGGCGTGGTCCGAACGAACCCTTTCGTTGCCGAGACCCAATTGGTGAAGAACTAGTCCCGTCCGGGATCCATTTCGGCCGGAATGTTTCGGCGTCACAAAAAAATGGCGAGGTCATGCCGACGGCACGATCTCGCCATTTTCGTTTGGTTTGCCCGACGGAGGTGGCCCTCACACAAAGTTACACCGCTTATGGCTGCTACACTTAAGTCCTGACCAGGTTCACGATTCACAGTCGTAAGGGCCACCACCGTCGGACAATGGGACGGGAAGTGTAAACAACGTTTTTGATTTTGAAAAGTCAGCGCGCGGCGCAATTGCGGTGCCTCCCCTGGTCCGGGTGATCCTGGTCCGGGTGATCGACAATCTTCACCAAGTGTCGCCCAGCCGAGTGAATTGCTTTCGAATCGTCGCCGTTTCAGGTGCCGTTTCTCCTTGGCGGATGGCGGTTTCTCGTCCATAATGAATGACTTGCCGGTGTCGGAGTTGAATCCCCCGCCTGCCGTTGGCGACCTGCCCCCGAACTCCCTGCCCATCAACACTGCTTACAAACTCTCCATTGGAGCTGTCTGAAATCGTGCGAAACATTTTGCTCACCCCCCTTCGCCTCGCTGTCGGCTGGGGAATCTCGCCCCGAATCTTGGGCTTCATCGCCATCACGATGCTTGTCTTGCTTCGACTGTCTATCGGTTGGCACTTTCACAGCGAGGGGAGTGAGAAGTATCGCAAGGGCGACTGGGACGCGGCACCGTTCTTCGCCAACGCGAAAGGACCTTTGGCAGACGAATTCCGCAAAACGGTTTGGGATTACGACGGCAAGGTGCGACGTGATCCCGAGTTCACACGTTGGTGGTTGGAACAGTACCGCGATCAAGCTGCCGAGTACTACACCTTTGGCGAAAAAGAACTGGCGATCGCCAACGAAGCCTTGGAGAAATTGTTGGAAGACCACGAGGTTGTCTTGGAAGATTACGCTGAGGACTTGGAGGAATACGATCTCGGTCAGCTGCGACTTGAGATGTTGAAATCCGAAGACGACCGCGTCGGCGTGGAGAGCTTGGCCGGCCAGATCGAAACCGTTCAGAAGGAGAACGATGCGAAGTTGAAGCCGGCGCTCGCGGCGATCGACGAATTGTGGGCCGGGTACGAGGGCACGATCAATTCCTTGGCCGCCCCCAACCAACGCCGGGCGTCACCGCCGCTGGATTTGGTCAAGCCGCGGACGGCAGTGGTCGACACCAGCGTGATCAATCGGTACGTGCCCTATTTTGACTTGGCGGTCGGCTGGTGTCTGTTGCTGGGGCTTTTTACCCCCGTCGCGGCGTTAGCGGCGGCCGGTTTTCTCGGTTCCGTTTTCCTCAGCCAATATCCGCCCGGCACCGGGCCGGCGAGCAGCAACTACCAATTGATCGAATGTATGGCCTGTTTGGTTCTGGCATCAACGGGAGCCGGACGCTTTGCGGGCCTGGACTTTTTCATCCACCTGTTCATTCGGCGAAGCGTCGCAAAGCACGCCGCCGACAATTAGCGAGAGCTGGAAGCGTCTTGCCGCCACGATGGTCCGGCACGCTTCCCAATCGTTTGACTGAAGAACCCCAACACAACCCCAATCAAGCACGAAACCCATCCGAGGACAACCCCATGGTCGACAAGCTCTCCAGTGACGAACGCGAAGTAGGAAAACAAAACTACTACAACGCCGTGACCAGTTACTACGACGTCAATCGTCGAGACTTTTTGCGGGGCATCGTCGCCACCGGCGCCGTCAGTGGCGCCGGCTTGGGCGCCGCCTACTTCGGCTACGGCCAGGTCAAAGATCCCGTACGAGTCGCCGTGATCGGAACCGGCGACGAAGGCAGCGTGTTGATCGGCGGCTGCAATCCGAACTATGTCGACGTCAAAGCGATCTGCGACATTCGGCCGTTCAGCCAACACCGAGCATTCCACGGCGACTGCAGCAGCGCGTCGGCATTGATCCGTCGCCCGGGATTGATCTCCGTGGCCGGCTACAGCAACGAAGCCGAAGCGCGTAAGAACGTCAAGGTTTATGACAGTTCCAACGGCGGCATCATGACCTGCCTGGACGACCCCGATATCGAAGCGGTCATCATCGCACTGCCGTTGTGGCTGCACGCCCCCGTCGCCGCGCTGGCGATGGAGCGAAATCTGCACGTGCTGACCGAAAAACTGATGGCACACAATGTCGCGCAGTGCAAAGTCATGGGCCGCATGGCCGCTGCGGGCGAAGACAAGCAAGGCAATCCGCTGCACTTGGCCACCGGTCACCAACGACACTACAACGTCAAATACGAAAACGCGGTCAACCTGATCCGTTGGGGATTGCTGGGCCAACTGCACCACATCCGGGCTCAGTGGCACCGCGGAAACCTGCCCGGTCGCGACAGCTGGTCGATGCCGATTCCCGGCGGGGAAAAAATGGCCAACGGAAAAATGTTTGACAAGATCGCAAAGGATCTGGAGTACCGCCGGGCCAAGCTGAAAACCGCAACCGGCTCCGACATCAAACGACTGCAGGCGGAAATCGCCCAGTGGGAAGCCTGGGACGCCGACAAGTCGGTCGATCCCCGCGACCATGGCTATCAAGACTTCGCCCGCGGCGACACCATGTTCACCGCCGAAGAAGAATTGCACCGCTGGCGACTGTTCGAGCGAACCGGGGCGGGCTTGATGGCCGAACTGGGAAGCCACCAATTGGATGCCGTCAGCATTTTCCTCTCCTCGCTGCGGGACGACGGCAAGAAAGTGCATCCGTTGTCGGTCCATGCCGTCGGCGGACGTCACATCATGCCTCACGACCGTGATGCCCGTGACCATATCTATTGCACGTTTGAATTCCCCGGACCCGAATACGCCGAAACGTTCGACGTCGGCTATTATGATCCGGTCCAAAATTACCCCAACGGAGCCGTGCCTGGGTACGAGCAGGACCCCAACAAGAAAGTCGTCGTCACCTACAGCACGATCAACGGCAACGGGTTCGGCGGCTGGGGCGAAGTCGTCATGGGCAGCAAGGGCACGCTGGTGCTGGACAAGGAAACCGACGTCTTGCTGTATCGCAACAGCGATACCAGCAGCAAGGTCGGCGTCAAGAAGGAAGAGGGTGGATACGCGCTGGACACCAGTGCCAGCGGCGATTACTCAGCCCCGGTCGCCCAAACCGCCGCCTCGGGGCCGGTCAGCCGAGGGTATCGCGAAGAGATCGAGCACTGGGCATATTGCATCCGAAATCCCGACAAGGAAAACCAAGTGCGTTGCTATCCCGAAGTCGCGATGGGAGATGCCGTCATCGCCCTGGGTGCCAACGTCGCGCTGAAGAATTCAAACGCCGGAAAGGGCGGCTACCTCGAGTACAAAAAGGAATGGTTTGACATCGAGAATGATGCAACTCCAGACGGCAGCGACATCAAACGCGAGCAAGAATTCATGCTCAAGGACGTGACGTAAAGACGGGGAGACAGGCTGCCGATTGCCGAGGCGAGCCGCGGGCACCAGCGCATGTTGGTGTCCAGCCTTGAGGCGATTCCCACTCGCTGCGGAGCAGCGAACCGGGCGGCTGAAGCCCAATACCGCTAAGTTAACATGAATGAGGGGGCCCGGACGCTGGCGCGAACCGGCTGATGTCAAACGAATATCAGCCGTTTGGCGCGAGCCTACGGGCCCTCATCTGAAGANNAGCCTGCACACCAGCGCATGTTGGTGTCCAGCCTTGAGGCGATTCCCGCTCGCTGCGAAGCAGCGAACCAGGCGGCTGAAGCCTGCACACCAGCGCATCGTGAACCCCTTTCCAACTCTCCCCACCATTCATGTCAGCTGTCTTTCGACTTTCCGCGGCAACCGTTCTCGATCTCGTCGGTGATGACGCCACTGCCATTTTGAACAACCTGACGACCAACGATGTCAAGTCGTTGCAGACCGGTTGCGGCTGCGAAACGTTCTTGACCGACGTGCGTGGCAAAATGGTGGCACACGTCGTTGCCTTTCGCACCCCGGAGGGCTACCGCTTGATCGGCGCGGACGGACAGGCCGATGCGATCACCGCCCACGCGGATCGATACACGATTCGCGAGGATGCGACGCCCGTCGATCGTTCCTCTGAGTACACCGTGTTTGTCCTCGCCCCCGACGCACCGGTGACGCTGCGAGAAGAAACGGACTGGGGCGAATCCAACGCCGTGTGTTACGACGTGGATTGGCTGGGGGACCAGACCAGGGTGCTGATTACGGAAACGCCGGGTGCCATCGAGCAAGTCATTCGTTCCACGGGAGAAACGGCGGCGGACGATGACGAGTTTCATCATGCCCGCACGCTGGCCGGGTACCCGTGGTTCGGCGTCGATCTGTCGGAAAAGAATCTGCCCCAGGAGGCCTCACGGATCAAGCAATCGATTTCCTTCACCAAGGGCTGCTACTTGGGGCAAGAAACGGTCGCCAGACTCGACGCGTTAGGCCAGGTTCAGAAACAGCTGGTTCGGTGGCAGACCTTGGGATCGATTCCCGCTGCCGGCAGCGAAGTCAGCGCCGACGGAAAAGTCGTCGGACGATTGACCAGCGTTGCCCAGACGGGCGATGACACGGCAGTCGCGATCGGGATCGCACGTCGCTCGCATTTCGATCCCGGCGCAGTTGCCCAAGGCGACGGTTTCGCCGCGACCGTGATCTAGGCACGATGTGGGATAGGCTTCCGGCCTGTCGATCTCGAAAAGACAGGCTGGAAGCCTATCCCACGGCAATTCCGCTACACTAGCGATCATGAGTGCCACCACCGAATCGATTCCGCTGCTCTCGCCCGATCTGCTCGCCAAACTCGAACGTTTGGAGCTCGTTTCACGCAAAGTGTTTCGGGGGCGAATGAAGGGCGAGCGCCGCAGCAAACGCAAAGGACAGAGCGTCGAATTTGCCGATTTTCGCAACTACGTCGCCGGCGACGATCTGCGGCTGATCGACTGGAATTTGTACGCCCGCCTGGACCAATTGTTCCTGAAGCTGTTTCAGGAAGAAGAAGACTTGCACGTCTATGCGTTGATCGATTGCAGCGAGTCGATGAACTTTGGCACGCCGACGAAATACCACGTCGCCAAACAGATGGCCGCCGCCCTGGGCTACATCGGCCTCTGTCGCGCCGACCGGGTCAGCGTCCAAGCACTCGGCGACCAGGGACGTCGTGCACCGGTGCTGCGCGGCCGCAGCGGCTTATGGAAAATGCTGCAGTATCTGGAGAGCCTGGAAAGTGGCGACAACGTTTCGCTGCACGACGCGGTCAAGGATTTTTCATTGCGCAATTCTGGGACCGGCGTCGTCGTCTTGATCACCGACTTGATGGACAAGTCAGGTTACGAAGCCGCGTTGCGGATGCTGGTCGGTCGCCGGATGGACGTTTACGTGATGCATATCTTGTCACCTGAAGAAATCGATCCGCCGATTCGAGGCGATCGACGCTTGATCGATTCCGAAGATGGCGACGAAACCGAGATCACGATCAACAACTACGTGCTGGAGCGATACAAACAGACGTTGCAATCGTTTCTCAGCAGCGTCAAGCATTTTTGTTCGCGACGCAGCATCGCCTACCTGCCCGTTCGAACGGACCAACCGGTCGACGATGTCATGACCCGCTACCTCCGCAAACGAGGCGTCGTGCGATGAATTGGATCTCGACGCTTCTGCCGTGGCAGTGGGCGCTGTTTGCTGCGGTGCCGATCGGAATCATCCTGCTTTATTTTTTGAAACTGCGACGTGAACCGGTCGAGATCCCCAGCACCTACCTGTGGTCTCGAACGGTCGAAGATTTGCACGTGAACAGTCTGTTCCAGCGGATTCGGCAGAATCTGTTACTGTTCTTGCAGTTGCTCGCGGTGGCTTTGGCGGCGTTTGCCCTATTGCGTCCCGGCGTGCAAGGCGAAGCAACCAGTCAAGGCAGAAAGGTGTTTCTGTTGGACGCCTCGGCGAGCATGATGGCGACCGATGCGGGCGAAGAGAGAAACCGCTTCGAACTGGCTCGCAAAATGATCCGCGAGCAGATCGACGCGATGGAAGAACGCGAAACCGCCATGTTGGTCACGTTCAGCGATCGTGCCGAGGTGCTGCAATCGTTCACCAGCGATCGCGGGCGTTTGCGGTCGGCATTGGAACGGGCCCAAGTGACGAACCGGCCGACCGATATCATCGGTGCACTCGAAGCCGCCGACGGCCTGGCCAACCCACGCCGCAGCAGCACGACCGGAGACGAAAACGACGTCCAGGTTGCCGATCCGATGCCGGCGGATTTGCTGATTTACAGCGACGGCGGGTTTCGAGACGTCAGCGATTTTAATGTCGGCAACCTCGTTCCGACCTATTTGAAAGTCGGTTCCGATCAATCACGCAACGTCGCCATCACGGCATTCAGCGCCGATCGCAACGTCGAAAAACCGGGCGACGCTCAAGCGTTTGCGACGATCGTCAACTTTGGGACCGGCGCAGAAACCTTCAACATCTCGCTGTACGTCGACGGCGCCTGGCGTGAATCCGAATCGCTCACCCTGGCCCCCGGTGAGGAAACCGGATTGACGTTCTCGCTGGCCGGACAAGAGGACGCCGCTTCGCTGGAAATGCGACTGGAATCCCCCGCTTCCGGAGCGTCGCGAGATCAACCGTTCGATGATGATCTAACGATCGACAACTTTGCCTATGCGGGTTTGCGCCCCTTGAGAACCGTGTCAGTGCTCGTCGTGACGGAGGGAAACAAACCGCTGGAGATCGGATTGACGACCGAGAGTGCGGCGAAGATTTGCATCGCGGATTTCCAGTCGCCCAGCTATCTGCAGACGCCTGAGTACCAGGCGCGGGCGGAAGCGGGCCTGGACGATCTGATCCTCTACGATCGCTGTCGTCCCAAAAGCTTGCCGTCGACCAATACGTTTTTCATCGGCGCCCTGCCGAGCGACGAGTGGTCCTGGGCAAGCGAACCCGGCCAAACGATCCTGGTCGACGTCGATCGCACGCATCCGATGATGCAGTATTTGGAGCTGTTCTCACTGCTGATCTTTGAAGGCCGATCCGTCAAAGGCCCGACCGGTACTCGCGAGTTGGTCGGTGCCGACAACGGAACCGTACTCGCGCTGGCACCGCGCGATGGCTACCAAGATCTGGTCCTGGGGTTTGAAATCGTCACGACCGGCGAAGACGGCACGCCGCAGACCAACACGAACTGGTACGCCGAACGCTCCTGGCCGGTTTTTCTGTTGAACGTCCTACGGCACCTCGCCGGTGCGGCCGACGCGACTGCCGCACCTTCATTCCTGCCCGGCGACACCGTCCGGTTAAGAGTGGAAAGCCAGATCGAAGCGGTCGATATCGCGCGTGGCAGCGGGACCCCGGAATCGATCCGAACGGGAAACTCCGGCAGCGTGGAATTCGTTGATTCCGAGATGCCGGGGTCTTACCGGGTGACGGCGGGAGAAAAGCTGGTGGACCTCTTCAGCATCAACTTGTTCAGCCGGCTGGAAAGTCAAATTCAACCGCGAGAGACGTTTGAACTGGGATACGAGACCATCGAAACCGCCGGGATGATTGAGACCCGCAAAGAGTATTGGCGTTGGCTCTTGGGCGCCGTCCTGTTGATCCTGGCAGTCGAATGGTGGCTGTACAATCGACGCATCGCCTAGCCAGATATGATGCACAGCATCACCTACCAAGTAGGGCACGCTGTGCGTGCCAGATGTGATGCACAGCATCACCTACCAAGTCATGGAGGCTCCCGCCTCCTGAGCATCAACCCCGTGTGGCCGGAGCCACACCGACCTCGCGTTCCAAGGCGGAACCCTGGAACGAGTGAATCCCCTACCCCAACCGATCGGTTGCGACGTGGTATTGGGGATCTTCGGACAGGTTGACTTCGACCAGGTCGCCCGCCTTGTCCAGCAATCCGCGGCACTCATCACTGAGATGGGTCAGGTGCAACCGTTTGCCGGCCGACTCATACTTTTCGGCCATCACGTTGATTGCTTCCAGACCGGATTGGTCATAGACCCGGGTGTAGTAAAAATCGATCACGACATCGTCGGGGTCCTTGTGAACATCGAACAACTCTTTGAATGAGGTTGCCGAAGCGAAGAACAGGGGGCCGTGGAGCTGATAGATCTTGCTGCCATACTCGTTGATCGTGGTTTCCGCACCGAGGTGGGTGGCGTGCGTCCAGGCGAACACGCATGCCGACACGATCACGCCCAAGATGACAGCGGTTGCCAGGTCGTGCATGATGACGGTGTAGCCGGCGACGAGAATCATGACCGCGAAATCGGCCCGCGGAACACGGCGAAGCATCTTCAGCGATGCCCACTCGAAGGTTCCGATGACGACCATGAACATCACGCCGACGAGGGCTGCCATCGGGATCTGTTCGATCCACGGCGCGAGAAACAGAATAAACGCCAGCAAGCAGATCGCCGCGGTGATCCCGCTCAACCGACCGCGTCCACCGGAATTCACGTTGATCAGCGACTGGCCGATCATTGCACAACCGCCCATCCCGCCGAACAGTCCACAAATAATATTCGCGGCACCTTGGCCGACGCACTCACGGTTCCCACGGCCTCGCGTCTCCGTGATCTCATCGATCAACGTCAACGTCATCAGGGATTCGATCAGCCCGACACCCGCCAGAGTCAACGAGAACGGCAAGATGATCCACAGCGTTTCCATCGTCATCGGGGGGACGGTGTATTGCAAAAAGAACGGCATCGGCAGTCCACCGCTGATCGATGATTCTTCTTCGCTACCCGTCGGCTCGACTTCGGCAGCGTCGGTCGCAGGATCGCGTACCACCGGGCCGACGACTTCATCATTCTGGTAGCTGACGCGGCGGAATTCGGCCAACAGAGCACTGGAAGCAACATCGGTCGGATCGTCCGCTCGGGCCTCGGTGATCTGGCTGGCCTTGAAATTCGTCTTCAGCATGTCGCCGACCGTCGCGACCGCGTTGGGCGTGATTTCATCGCCCGAAATGACGCCGCTTCGATTGATGGCGACCGACAAAAACGTCACCGACAGAATTGCCACCAGCGATGCCGGCAGGGCACGCGTCAGCTTGGGCAGCAGGTAAATGATCAGCATCGTGATCACGACCAACCCGAGCATCACGTACAGTCGAGGCCCCGTCAAATAGACCAGGTTTCCGCTCGACAGGTCGAGTGTTTTAAAGCTGCCCAACTGGGCCATCCCGATCACGATTGCCAAGCCATTGACAAATCCGAGCATGACCGAATGGGGGACCATACGAATCAATTTTCCCAACCGGGCGACGCCGACGGTGATCTGAAAGAGGCCGCACAAGATGACCGCGGGAAACAGATATTCCACGCCATGCATCGCGACCAAAGCCACCACCACCACGGCCATCGCGCCGGTGGCACCGGAGATCATTCCCGGTCGTCCGCCGAATGCGGCCGTGATCAAGCCGATGAAAAATGCCGAATACAATCCGATCAGGGGGGAGACACCAGCAACAAAGGCAAATGCAACAGCCTCGGGGACGAGCGCCAACGCGACGGTCAAGCCGGAAAGAAGATCGTCTTTAGCGTTTGCAGTTCCGGCACGGAAGAAATTCAGCATTCAAGCAATCAGGGCAGAGAAAGGGCGATCAAAAAAAGAAACAACCGCGAATCCTACTTTCCATCGCCACGCGGTCAAGAAAGGATGAAGCGCGGCGCGGGTGTCCAAAAACTGACCGAATCATCACATTCGTTGGTGAGGTGAAAATCCGCCACCTACCCGCTACGCTAGGTCGGTGCCCGACGTCGCAAACCGCTCCCGTTGGCGACTCGACGCTCCTAAAAAAGTGAAAAAATATTTCAACGCCATCTTCAACCTCATCAAAATGCTCGCTCCCATGCGACCACGACCGCCCCACCCGAACGTGATCGCATCGTCGCTCCGGAAGCATTGCTTGCTGGTCCATGCATATCGCCGATGGCGTTGGGTGGTGTGCATCATCGTGTTCGGAGTCACATCGCCGTTCTGCTTCGCCGGCGTGCGTGCGACCGACGATACAGCCAACGATCTGGTCCAAGCCTTGACCGCGTCCGGCCGCTTGAACGACGCCGAGTGGGTTTGCCGAAACCAGCTCGGCCGGCATCCCCAAGGCTTGTTGCGACACGCCAAGTGGTCGGCGCGGTTGGCCCACGTGCTTGCCGAAAGGAACGCCGCCTCGATCTTTGACGGGAAGATCGCCGACCTTTCCCAACGGGTTGATCCCGCGATCGATTCAGCGTGTCAGCCCCTTGTGGTGCTGCTTTCCAGTTATCCAGAGTCGCCGTCGGCCGTTTTTCTCCGTGCCACCCGATTGGCCATACGACAACGCATCTTGGGGGCAGCCATTGTCGCCGCGTCGGTCTCGCCCCCCGACCCAACCCTGACGAACGAGTTGTTGAGCAAGTTCTCGCGTTTGCAATACGACGTGAACGAACTGCAGGAAACGGCACGGCAAGAGTGGAGCAAGCGAACCGCCGAGCCCCCCCGTGCGGCACAGCCGCCGGACCGGATTGCCGCGGATCAATACCAGCGATTGTTGCAAGAACTGGCGCTTGAACGTGTTTCGATCGCGCTGCTGCAAAGCGAACTGTTCCCCAAAGATTCCGATGATTATCGAGCCGCGGCCGCCGATGCAGCGGTGGTGGCGGAGGCGGCGATGCTGGCGCTACCCGATGGCTCCGAAGCCAAGCGTGTCGCCACGGGGTTGCGCGCCGAGTCGCTGTTGCGAAGCGGCGATGTCACCGCCGCCGCCGAAATCATCACCGCCGCGGGGGCTTCGTCTCCGACCGACGATTCACCACGATGGATCGCGTTGCGGGTCCGTTTGGAACTCGCCAGGGGCGACACGTCCTCTGCCCGCGCGATCTGTGATGCCTATTACCAATCCTCAGGTTCAGAGGACGCGGAGCCGGAGAGTCTGGAGGTGGATTTTGCAACTCTGGATCTGTTGCTGGCGGACGCGAAAGACGATGGCCAAGTGGCCCGCTGGATCGATCGCATCGAGCGTCGCGGCGGCGTTTTTGCGCGGCGACGAGCCGAATCGATTGCCATCGCCATGCTTCGGTCCACCGCGTCGCCGACCGAGATGGCTGACCGCCGTCGGCTCAGCCCCGCACTGATCGCCGCCCAAGGCGAAGACTGGTTGCGACGCAACGACCCGCGACAGGCGGCGGGGTTGTTGCGAGAAGCCGCGCTGGCCGAACCGGTCCCCGAGGCGGCGTTTCAATACGCAGCCAAAAGCGCCGCTGCGGCCATCGCAGCGAAGGATTCGCAGCAGGCGATTGAGGTGCTGCGGCAAACCGCTCGCATGCATGCGGTCCACGACCACGCCAATCAATTGACGATGCAGGCGGCACTGTTGGCGTCGAAGCCATTTGCCGGAGCCGACGATCCGAAACGACGCCTGACGCTGCTGGAAGACCTGCTGAAAGAAGTCTCGCAAACCTGGCCGAGCAGCGAAGCGGCGATCAAGGCCAACGAATGGCTGTGCCGAATCTTGGTGCAATCAGGACGCCAGGAACAGGCCGCTCGCGACGCATTGGAACTGTTGACGCTCGGGCAACGTGTTGATCAATTCGAACCCACCCTGGCGTTGTGGTTTGACTACCTGTCGGAGCTTGAACCGGACCAAGCCACCAACGAACTCGACTCGCTCGCAGCCACGCTGGGTGAACTCGCCGCCGAAAACGATGCGTTCGCGAATCCGATTCATCGAGCGGCGATTCTGTTTTTCGATCGTTCGCAGATGGCGTTCGAAACAACGACATTAACCGGCGCGGATCCGTCGACGGAGTTTTTGAGAAGGCTGGAACGATTTCGTGCCAGCGGAGGCGGTGGCGGGGGAACGATTGCGACCGACGGCGTGAACGACACGATTCTATCGCGGGCGCGTTGGCGACTTCAGCGTGACGCCATGCTCGATGCGGCGACACAACACGCCGTCGGATCGGTACTGCTGGGCTGGCCCGATTCATCCGAGTGGCAAACGGCAATGGCGCGGTTCTGGAGTGAGCAGAATGAACCTTCCATCACCGCGATCGTGCGTCTGTCACTTTCCGGAGACCCGCAGCCCCAATCGTTGCAACGCGGCATGCGATTGCTGGCCGGCAGCGACTCCAAAGCCGCCATGCGTGCGGCGATCGAATTGGCCGACCGTCTGGCCGCGACGATGAAGATCGGAGAGGACGACTGGTATCAAGCGAAGCTGCAGGCGATCGAGTGGCTGAATCAGATCGGCGATCCGCAGCAAGCGCGCAAGCGAGCTCAATACGTGCTGCTGTTGCACCGCCCCACCGAAGAAGCAACGCACAAGCGATTCGAAGCGTTTGCTAAGGACTAAGCGCGTTACTCGCGCGCGCTGGTGTGCAGGCT
>NZ_JANZKV010000027.1 GCF_025060895.1 Stieleria sedimenti
GCTAAAGCCTGGACACCAGCGCATGTTGGTGTCCAGCCTTCAGGCGCATCCCACTCGCTGCGGAGCAGCGAAACCGCCACACTCCAAAAAAAATCCTCGCCCATGTTTGATGGGCGAGGATGCGATTGAATTCAAAGCGGTCGTGAATCCGCCTACTGGTTCAGTTGCTCTTGGATCGTTTCGCCGGAGGCTTTGGTTCCCAAAGCGCCCCACAAACCGTAGGGGCTGATTTGACCGGGAGTTCTTGGTCCGCCGCCTGCATTGCGTCGCACCGCACCGGCGTGAGAATCCCCTGCTTCGACCGAATCGGTCATGAAGATCACGGCACCATCGACCATCAACACGTGAGCTCCACCTTGGTGGTTGCTGCTCGGCGGCATCGTCCCGGGCCCATCAATCCACTGCCCGACGCAAACCTCACGGTTAGGTGGCAAGACCGTGAACACCTGCGTGCAGTGGGCGCGAAAGTTCGCCCAGCCGGCACCGCGAGCTTCGTGATTGTTCTGGCTGAGCACTTCGGGATTGGTACAGTTCGCACCACCGTTGCACCAGAACTTGGGGCGATCCGGGTCGATCTCGTTGTTGTCCGCACACAGGGACGGATTGTTGTTGACCTGGTTGCCGCCACGACGGTTCCACGACGCCGCGGTTCGGATGTCCCGGTCACCCAGGTCCGTTTTGATTTCGCCCATGGCGATGGTATTGGACAACCCGTCAAGGATGTCGCGGAACTTCGCCGCCTTGCGGACCATGAACGCACCTCGGCTGACCGAATTAAAGTTCTGAACTCCACCGGATCCGTTGGGCGTCAGATCGCCGCGCTTGTAGGCGTGGTGCCAGGGACTCGGCGAGTCGCCCATGCACAACGCGTAGTTCGTCCGTCCCAAGGCGGGAAGCCCTGTCCCGGGATCGCTCGGACAACGCAGCGTCGGAATCTCCGTCGACCACGGGATGTACCCCGGGTTTCGGGCGAAGTTGCGAGGGTTGGGTCCCATCGCGGGCCAACGCGGCGGATTGGTCAAACCGGTGTTGCCGGGAGGCGCCGCGCCGGTGACCGTCTTGGTGCTGGGATTAGAAACGTCCGACCAAATCCCTTGCTGCTCGAAGAATGCAGTCAACGGAACCAGTGCGCTCAAGCACTCGTGGTTGGCATCGTTGCCCCGTTGCCACCAACGGTTGTTTTGCAGACCGATTCCCGTTCCACCGCCATGCACGGGCAACTGCTTGAACGCGGAATGGTAGTTGTGGACCGCAATTCCGATTTGCTTGAAATTGTTGCTGCAGCTCATCCGACGAGCTGCTTCACGGGCCGCTTGGACTGCCGGTAACAGCAATCCGACAAGAATGCCAATAATGGCGATGACGACGAGGAGTTCGACGAGCGTGAACCCTGCGGTCCTTCTGAATGGTTGGCGCATAGACCGTTCCTGAAAAAAAGGAGATAAGTAAACCGATGGAGGCAGCTTAACAAACAAATCTGCTCCATTAAAAAGAAAAAAGTTTTTTTCGCGAAACCGACCCCCTGAAATAGCTAGGGTGGAAACATTGCCCCTCTGCTCTCCCGCGTCACTGCTTGGTAGGCACAGGGGAATGATTGGACCAGGCAATCGCTGCGTGGATGCACACGGGCTCTACGTCAATACCGCTAAGTTAAGCGTCGTTTCTTCAGATGAGGGCCCGTAGGCTCGCGCCAAACGGCTGATATTCGTTTGACATCAGCCGGTTCGCGCCAGCGTCCGGGCCCCCTCATTCATGTTAACTTAGCGGTATTGGGCTCTACGTCACGGGAGGACGCGGCAGGCTTCCTCGATTCCCGCCCTTTTCGCGGATGGTCGCGACAGACGCGACAGACGCGACAGACGCGACAGACGCGACAGACGCGACAGTGCGACAGACGCGACAGTGCGACAGACGCGACAGACGCGACAGTGCGACAGTCGGGGCGGCGCAATTGTTGCCTGCCCCCAAACGCACCGGTTGCCGCGGAAAGTGATTGACATGGAGAGTGCTCCGTCAACGTTTCATACGGAACACCCTTTGGGCCATTTGGTTTTTGGTACCTGACCCCTTTTCCGCTCGACAAACCCCACCCTGCCGGGGCGGTGGATCGCAGCGGCAACGGCACGCGGAAGGAACAGCATCGGCACACCGAGGCCGACGCGGTTCACGATCAACGATTCGGCAAGGCGTCGCAGCCTGCTGCGGCGACAGCCCACCCTGCATCACTGCATCGATTTTTCCATTTCAGCGGCGTATTCTTCCTCGGTCATCCCCGCCATTGCTTCGTCTTCCTCTTCAACCGCAGGGGCTTCAATTACTTGTGTTTCGCCGCTGCCGCCGCATCCGGTCAACGAAAGCGTCGTGAAACACAGAGCGGCCATCCACAACCAAGCAAACTTTTTCATCAGTCGAACCTTTCAAAATGAAATGAGTCACGGCACGCGAGCAGGGCAATGTGGCGTACCTGAACGGATACCCCCTGCGTCTTCTCAGCCGCGTTTTGATCACCTTAACCCACGGCCTGCCAAAACGCGAGCAGCGCGTCGACGTGACCGGGGCGAATTTCTACCGTCGCGTCAACCGGACAGATCCAATTCGTCCCCAAGCTTTGCCGCCCCATTGCGGGAACGTCAGCCCGCCTTCAGCAACTGCTCCGCGGCATCGATCAGCAACGCTTTGGCCTGACGGATCGTTTCGTCCACCGATCGGACCGGGTCATGAATCTGTCGCACCCGGGTCAGCCCCAGGTCCTCGACCGATGCCTTCTCGAGCGCCAACACGCCACACAGGGCCGCGACCGGCACGCGGTACTTTTCTCCGACGTCGGCAACCCCGCGGACCAGTTTCCCGTAGGCGGTCTGATCATCGATCTTGCCTTCGCCAGTGACGATCCAGTCGATGGTGCCGCCGGACAGCAGGGCTTCCACCCCGGTCAGCGAAAGCACAAACTCGATTCCCGACAGGAACTCGGCGTGCAAAAAAGCCTTCAGCCCGTACCCGGTTCCACCGGCAGCGCCGGACCCTGGAACATCTGCGACGTCCAATTGTAAATCGCGTTGGACGATTTGCTGCAGTCGATCCAGGCCGCGATCGAGTCGCGCGACCATGTCTCGGTCGGCACCTTTTTGTGGCCCGTAGACGGCTGCCGCTCCCTCCGGACCCAATAAAGGGTTGGCGACATCATTGATCGCGAAAACACGCGCCGAGGAGAGTTCTGGCAGCACACCGGACGCATCAATCGAAGCGATTTGCTGCAGCGCCCCGCCGGTCGACGGCAGCGTCGCACCGTCGACATTGAGAAACCGGTAGCCGAGTGCTTCGGCGATTCCGATGCCGCCATCATTGGTCGCGCTACCGCCCAATCCGATGTAAAATGTTTTGGCGCCGCGGAGCAGGGCGTCGGCGATCAGCGTACCGGTTCCCAGCGTTGAGGTCCTCGAGGGGTCACGCTCTTCGGCGGCCAGCAACTCCATCCCCGAAGCCCGGGCCATTTCGATGTAGGCCGTGCCGCGGTTCACGTCCAGCCCATATTCGGCGCGGATCGGACGACCGAGCGGATCGGTCGTCTGGCAATCGATCGCCTCCACGGACGCATCACTCTTGCGAATCGCATCGAGAAACCCGTCGCCGCCATCGGACGCCGTGATCGAATGGGTTTGGATTCCCGAGTCGAACCGCCGCAGTCCCGCCTCGATCGCTTCGATGACTTCGGTCCCGGTCAGCGAACCTTTGAATTTATCAGGGATGATCAAGACATTCATGGGAGCCCACGCGGCGAAGCCGGACAACGAGTCGGGAGCTTCAAGACTCTAACGTTTTTGATGCATGTCATGGAGCTTGTCTCATTGCGTTCAACATCGGCAAATCTCAAATCTCAACCAGCTAACAGCTAACAGCTAACAGCTAACAGCTAACAGCTAACAGCTAACAGCTAACAGCTAACAACCTCACCGATACCGCATCTCACACGTCACGCCACCGGCGGCCCAGACATAGGATTTCGCGGTGTAATCGGCGACCATGCGATGGCTGCTGAATCGCCACGCCAGGGTGCTGATGCTGTTCATCATGCGTTTGATCCAGAACTTCGGCAGCCCGTCACTGTCACGGGTGTAGAAACAGGGGATCACTTGTTCTTCCAGCGTTTTGTAGAGGGCTTCGGCATCGCGTTGGTCAGTGATTTCGTCACTGACGTGTGACCGACCGTTGCCGATGGCGAATCCGTTGGAGCCGTTGAAGGCTTCTCCCCACCAGCCGTCTAGGATGCTGCAGTTCAGACCGCCGTTGAGCACGACTTTCTGGCCACTGGTCCCGCTCGCTTCCAGGGGGCGACGGGGATTATTCAACCAGACGTCGACGCCTTGGATCAGATGACGGCAGACGTTGATGTCATAGTCTTCGACGAAGGCGACGCGGCCGGCGAAGCGGGGATCGTGCCGCAGGTTGGCGATCTCTTGAATGAATTTCTTGCCGGGTTCATCTTTCGGGTGTGCCTTCCCCGCGTAAATCAGCTGCACCGGACGATCGCTGCTGCCGAGCAATTCGGCGATCCGATCCATGTCGCTGAACAACAAATTGGCACGTTTGTAGGTCGCGAATCGGCGTCCAAATCCGATCGTCAAGATCCGCGGGTCCAGGATGTGTCGCGCCGCCTCGACCACCTTGTCACTTTCGCCACGTCGTCGGCATTGTCGGCTGAAGCGACGTCGCACGAAGGAAACCAAGTTGTGTTTGAGCGAATTGTGGGTTTCCCACAGTTCGCCGGGGTCGACGTCGTGGATCGCCTGCCAGGCATCGGGTTCCTGCAGCCGATGTTTCCAGTCGGTGTGGAAGTGTTTGTCGTACAACGTTTGCATTTGCACGGCCAACCAACTGGCCACGTGCACGCCGTTGGTGATGTGTCCGATCGGTACTTCATTCTCGGCGCGGTCGGGCCACATCGATTGCCACATGCGGCGCGAGACGACACCATGCAGACTGCTAACGGCGTTGGCGCATCGGCTCATCTTGAACCCGATCACCGTCATGCAAAACGATTCGTTGTCGTTGTCGGGGTCGACGCGGCCCAGGGCCAACAATTCTTTTTCGCTGATGCCGAGCGAGTCGCGGAGCGGCCCCAGGTGTTCTTCGACCAAGGCGGGCGGAAAACGGTCGTGTCCGGCGGGCACGGGCGTGTGCGTGGTGAAGCAGGTGGCGCGGGCCGACAACTGGACGGCGTCCTCGAACGTCATCCCATCGTTGTCCATCAATTGCTTGACGACTTGCAAGGCGCCGAACGCGGAGTGTCCTTCGTTGAGGTGATAGACGCCGGGGTCGATCCCGAGTGCGGCCAACGCCTTGACGCCTCCCACGCCCAAGACCAGTTCCTGACGGATTCGCGTGCGTTCATCGCCACCGTACAAGCGGCTGGTCAACTCGCGGTCTTCCGGCTTGTTGCCATCGACGTTGCAATCGAGCAGATACAAACGCACGCGTCCGACGTGCATCAGCCAGACTTTGGCCAGCAGTTGTCCGTCGCGGGTGTCGATCGCCACGGTCAACGGTTGGCCGTCTGAATCCAACGCGGCCTGGATCGGCAGATTCTCGATTTTCGTTTCCAGGTAATCTTCACCTTGGAAACCGTCTTCGTCCAAGTACTGGCGAAAATAACCTTGGCTGTAATACAGCCCGACGCCGACCAACGGGACGCCCAAACCCGAGGCGCTTTTGATGTGGTCGCCCGCCAGCACGCCCAACCCGCCGCTGTAGATCGGAATCGATTCGTGAATCCCAAACTCGGCCGAAAAATAAGCGACCGGCTTGGCCCCCAACACACCGGCGTTGGTCGACGCCCACGTTTGAGAGGAATTGAGGTACTCTTGCAGGCGACGGTAGGCGTAGTTGATGCGGCTGTGGAGCACCAACTCACCGGCGCGGTCGGCCAGTCGCTCCGGCGTCATCTCACGCAACAAGGCCACCGGGTTATGACCGAGTTGTCGCCAGCGAATCGGATCGACATCACGAAAGATCGCGTCGCATTCCGGATGCCAGCTCCACCAAAGGTTGTTGGCGAGCGTCCAGAGCTTGCCATACAAGTCGTCGGCATGACTGAGTTCGCTCACGAAATCCGACGCCCCCGCTACAGGGCCAGATGTCACACGCTTGGTGGGAGGTAATTCGGTTTGGCTCATAGCGATCCCGTCGCACAGTGAAGAAAAGTCAGTGTCGCACGCGGCGAACGTTCCTGAAGGCTCAGGACTCTGTTGTCGACCACTTGCCCCGACGAATCAAGCAACGGTCGTCACAGTGGCGGGCAATCTTCCAAAGTTTCCAAGCTGGGGCGCCATCAAACGGTTTGATTTCCCCCGGCAACCTTGCCAAATCACCGCAAAACGTCCAACCTAACGGACTCCATCCAGGCAATCTCAATCCCTGGCTCCACTGGCAACACTCTCGACATGCGTCATTCCACCACAAGCTACGGTTTCGAGTCGCTGTTTGAAACACTCGCCTCGCATGCTTCCAGATGGCGCACGACGAGCGATTGGCCTGCGGAATCGCTGTTGCGATGTGGTCAGCACGGTATCTTTGGCGGCCTCAGCGGGATCGCTGTGACGGGTACCGACCCGCGGACCTGGACCGCGGTTGATCAAATCGAAACGCTGATCGGGCTCGCCCGGGCCGACTTGTTGACCACCTTTGTGATCACACAGCATGTTGGCGCGATCAAACGAATCGCAGCATCGGATCGGTTGGCCGAAGGCGGCAACGCCGCCAGCATTCTGAGCGAAACCGTTCTGCCGAGGCTGATCGATGGCACGACGATCGGGTCGGTGGGCATCAGTCATTTGACGACCAGCCGCCTGCATTTGGGACGTCCCGCCGTCGTCGCGACTCCGGCCCAGCAGCACGGCGAACCCGGCTATCGCCTGGCGGGAACCATTCCATGGGTCACCGGAGCCCCCGCCGTCGGGTACGTCGTCGTCGGCGCGACACGAGAGGACGCGACACAAATCCTGGTCTTGATCAGGCCGTCGGACGAAGGCGTCCGGCCCGGCCGCGGTGCGGAAATGGTCGCCATGTCGGCGAGTTGCACCGACGCGATCGAGCTGAACGATGTCTTTGTCCCCGAGGGACGCGTGCTCTCAGGTCCTCGCCCCAATGTCTTGGCCCCCGCCAAACCGAACGGATCCGCCCCGACCGGGGCCGGCGGGTTACAGACCTCCGCACTCGCACTCGGTTTGTCGTACGCGGCGCTGGACTATTTGCAACAGGAATCCGATCGGCGAAGCAACCTGGTCCCGATTGTGGATCGATTCAATGACGAACACCAGCGGCTGCACCAGACGATTCGAGCAGCCGCAGGAGGAGACAGCGGTCAGGATTCGGCAGCCATCCGGACGCTGGCCAACGGCTTGGTCCAGCGGACGACCAGCGCCGCCATGACGACCGCCAAAGGCGCCGGAATGATGATCGATCATCCGGTCGGACGCTGGTGCCAGCAGGCGCTGTTCTTTCTCGTCTGGAGCTGCCCCCAACCGGTCGCCGACGCACACCTCTGCGAACTGGCGGGATTGGAAGAGGGCAGAGAGAGAGGGCAAGGGTTGGCAGAATGATTCGGGGCGGCATGAGAGCTGGCCGGAGGATCGTGCAGCAGAACAATGTTTAGTAACCGGGCTTCACAGCTCCCTGTCTCCCTGTCTCCCATCATTCTGCCCCGAATCGTTCTGCCTCCCCCTGTTCTCACCCCATCCCTCTCTTCTCCTCGCTCTCCCTCAAAACTCCGCACTCCCTGGCGTCCTGGGAAACGGGATCACGTCTCGGATGTTCGCCATCCCGGTGACGTATTGAACGGCACGTTCCAGCCCCAGGCCGAATCCGGCGTGCGGGACCGTCCCATACTTCCTCAAGTCGACGTACCACCAATAGTCGTCTTCGCTGAGTGATTGTTCGGCCATGCGTTGGCTGAGCACGTCCAAGCGTTCTTCGCGTTGGCTGCCCCCGATGATTTCGCCCACGCCCGGCACCAGCACATCCATCGCGGCGACCGTTTTTTCGTCATCACTGACGCGCATGTAGAACGGTTTGATCGTCGCGGGGTAGTCGGTCAGAATCAATGGGCCGCCGACGTGTTGCTCCGTCAAGTAACGTTCATGTTCGGCTTGCAGGTCACTGCCCCAGGCGATGTCGTAGTCGAACTTCTGCCCCGACGATTCCAACACTTTGATCGCTTCGGTGTACGTCATGTGTTGGAACGGTTGGTCGATCACGCCGCGGATCTGGTCGATTTTCCCTTTCTCGATCCGTTGGTCAAAGAACTCCATGTCTTCCCCGCAACACTGCAAACATTCGGAGAACACCTGTTTGAGAAACTGCTCGGCGAGCTGCATGTTGTCGGCCAAGTCAAAGAACGCCGCTTCGGGTTCGATCATCCAGAACTCCGCCAGATGCCGACTGGTGTTGCTATTTTCGGCGCGAAATGTCGGGCCGAAGGTGTAGATCCGTCCCAGCGAGGTCGCATAGGTTTCGCCTTCGAGTTGTCCGCTGACGGTCAGGAAGGTCGGCTTGTCGAAGAAATCGAAGGAGTAATCGACGGGCCCGCCGGACTTGGCCAATCGCTCCAAGTCCAGGGTGGTGACACGGAACATTTCGCCGGCACCCTCACAGTCGCTGGCGGTGATGATCGGCGTGTTGACGTACAGGAATCCGTTTTCGTGAAAGAAGCGGTGAATCGATTGACAGATCTGGTTGCGGACCCGCATCACCGCACCGAGCGTGTTGGTGCGGGTACGCAGGTGCGCCCATTCACGCAGTTTTTCGAACGAGTGCCGTTTTTTTTGCAGCGGATAGGTTTCCGGGTCGGCCCAGCCGAGGACGCGGACGGCGCTGGCGTGCAGTTCGGTGGCTTGCCCCTTGGCCGGAGAGGCTTGCAATTCGCCGCGAACGACGACGCTGCATCCGGCGGTCAACTTTTGGATTTCGCTGGCGTAGTTGTCGAGCTCTCCAGGCGCGACGACCTGCAGGTTGCCCAGCGAAGATCCGTCGTTGATTTCGATGAAGCTGAATCCTCCCTTGCTATCGCGGCGAGTCCGAACCCAGCCGCGGATCTCACAGGGACGGCCGGCCGACTCGGCAAGACGAGCTTGTTTGACGGGAATCCAATCACTCATTGCGGCGCACTTCGATGGGAAAACGGGACGTGACAGGCAACGCTGTGAAGCATTTTTTGCTCGCGTTTTGCGAGACGTTAGCGGCAGGGCGCAAGCCCTCCGGTTCCTCATCTTTACCAAAACACCGGAGGGCTCGCGCCCTACCGCTAAAAAATGCTACACAGCGTTGCGTGACAGGGCTGACAAATCGGCTGGGGAACACTACCGGCCGATCGAGTCGATGGCAATGTGGGAATCGATCTTGCATCGATTTCCCCGCCCCACCTATGTTGCCAAAGTATTTTGTCGCACACCCCTCCACAAGATGATTGCGCCATGGACGGCAGTTGGAACGAAAATCGAGCACGTGTTTCGAATTCACGTCATTCACTTCTTCGTCGGCGACGCACGGGCATCACCTTCGTCGCGCTGATTCCCCTGGTCGCGTCGATGGTTCTGGCCGGGGCCGGCGATCTCCGTGCCGACGAGGCGGAATGGATCTGGGCCCACGGGACGACGGCGGAACAGCCGATCGCCTTGGGCGCGCAGTGTTTTTTCCGCAAACCGATCAACCTGCGGGTGCCCGCCGAAGCCCGGATCGAGATCGCTGCGGACGACCAGTATGAACTGTTCGTCAACGGGCATGCGATCGGCACGGGCCAATCCTCTCGGACCGTCGACGAGTACGACGTCAGCGAGTATTTCGAAGTCGGACGTAACATCGTCGCGGTGAAAGTCCGAAACCGTCGTGGCGACACCGCCGCACTTGCCGCACGCGTGTCGGTCCGGCCGGAAAATGGCGACAAGTGGTTCACCTTTAGCTCCGACGCCTCTTGGAAAACCAGCACCGAGGACAGCGAGCTGTGGGAAACCGTCGTCTTCAACGATCGCTTGTGGGGTTCGGCGGCGGCCTTCGGACCGCTCGGCGACACCGCCCCTTGGGATCGCGTCGAAACCGAACCCGAGCGCTCCGTTGCCGCCGCGTCAAAATCTGTCCCATCCTCGCCACCGACCCCGCCGGCACCGATCGCCTCCGGCGCCGGCCGATCGATCATGGCGTCCGGTGGACTGGCCGGGCCAAATCAGCCGAACCAAACGCCCCCTCCGGTCGCTCCAACGACCCAACAGAGGGAACGGTTTCAAATCCAAAAAGGCTTCGGCGTCCAACGCATTCTGTCCGACGACAAGATCGGATCGGTGATCGCGATGACCTTCAACGAATTCGGTCACCTGTTGATCTCCAAAGAAAATGGGCCGCTGCTGCTGGCCTATGATGACAACGACGACGGTGTTCCCGAAACGGTCCGAACGTATTGCGACAAAGTCAAATCATGCCAGGGCATTCTGGCACTCAACGGCCAGGTGTTCGTCACCGGCGAAGGCCCCGAAGGCCCGGCGTTGTACAAGTTGTCCGACAGCGATCGCAACGGAACGCTGGAGCAGGTTGAAGCGATCGTCACGTTCGTCGACGCGGCCGGTCGCCCGGCCCGTCCCGGTGAGCACGGCCCGCACGGATTGCGATTGGGCCCCGACGGCATGATCTATGTCGCACTGGGAAGCCACGTGCAAGCGGTCGGTGAAATCGGCGACGGACAAACCTATCGGGATGCCTATGAAGGTGATTTGCTGCCGCGTTACGAAGACCCCGCCGGCCACGGTCAGGGCATCAAGGCGCCGGGCGGAACCATCGTTCGAACCAACATCGACGGCAGCGTCATCGAACGCGTCGCCGGTGGACTGCGAAACCCCTACGACCTCGTCTTTCACTCCGGCGGCGCCATGTTCGTGCACGACGCCGATATGGAAGCCGACGTCGACACCGCATGGTATCGCCCCAACGCCGTCTTTGATGTCACCGAAGCGGGTGAGTTTGGTTGGCGAACCGGTTGGGCGAAATGGCCCGAGTACTACTACGACCGACTGCCCGACATGCTCGACACCGGACGCGGCAGCCCGACCGGCGGCGTCTGCTACGAACACTACGCGTTTCCGGTCCGTTACCAAAACACATTATTCCTGGCCGACTGGAGCGAAGGACGCATCCTGAACGTTCGTCTGAAACCGCGTGGGGCGAGCTTCGTCGCCGATAGCGAGGTTTTCCTGCAGGGCCAACCGCTGAACGTCACCGACTTGGAAGTCGGCCCCGACGGCGGGTTGTATTTCTGTACCGGAGGACGGTCGACCGCCGGTGGCGTCTACCGCGTCATCTACAAGGGTGAAGTGCCCGACCGGATGAACAAACTCGGGACGGGAATCGCCGCCGCCATCCGCCAGCCGCAAGTCGAATCGGCATGGACGCGTCAAAAGATCGCCTCGATCAAAAGCGAACTCGGTGACAGCTGGAACCAACTGGTCGCCGGCGTTGCGTACAGCGACGACAACCCGCCGGACTACCGTGTCCGCGCGATGACGCTGATGCAACTGTTCGGCCCCATCCCCAGCGAAGACCTGTTGCTGGAACTCAGCCAAGCCGAAAGCGAACTCGTGCGTGCAAAGTCCGCGCTGATGCTGGGCCGAGCTCCGGGGCCGCGCGGTGAAAAACGCTTGGAAGAACTTTTGGCAGACGACGCACCGGCGGTCCGACGGGCTGCCTGTGAAGCGATGCTGCGAGGCAACATCACGCCCGAGAACGTCGACGGCCTGTATGAAGTGATCGCAAGCGGTGACCGGACGTTGGCGTTCGTCGGCCGCAAGCTGCTCGAACGAATGCCCGCCGAAACCTTCCGCGATGAAGTGCTCGGCACCGACAAGACACGTGTCGCCATCGTCGGCATGCTCGCCTTGGTCGATGTCGACCACAGCGAAAAAACTGCTCTGGCGGTCCTGGAACGCTGCAGCGAAATGATGACCGGCTTCCTCAGCGATGCCGACTTCATCGATGTCTTGCGGCTCTGTCAGGTGACGTTGCATCGCAGCGGCCTGGACCCCGCCAAGGTGGCTCCGCTGGGCGCACAGATCGCCGAAGAGTTTCCTGCGGGCGAACCGAGAATCAACCACGAAGTCATTCGGCTGGCCACCTACCTCAGTTCCGAATCCTTGGCCGATCGCGCGATCGAGTACCTGGAATCCGACGCGCCGCACGAGACCCGCACCCTGGTGGCGATGTGCTTGCAATCGATGTCCGACGGATGGAACGCGAAACAACGCTTCGCGATCCTCAAGTTCTTTGAGAAAGCGGCCAACCGATCGACCGCCGGCTCGCTGCCGATGTACATGACCAACGTCACCCGTGACTTCGCATCGACGCTGTCCGCCGATGACTTGCAAGCCATCTTGGAACAGGGACACGTATGGCAGAACGCGGCCTTGGCGGCGATCTACAAGGTTAAACAGCCGATCGACGCACTCACGACCGAAACCTTGATGTCGCTGGACAAGAAGATCCGCGACGACCAAAACGGCCGCGACGTCCAACGACGCCTGCGGACCGGAATCGTCGCCTTGTTGGCGTCCTCCGAAGAGCCCGAAGCCCAAGAGTACTTGCGTGAACTTTGGCGCGATGAACCACAACGCCGCGCCGTCATCTCGATGGCCTTGGCGGTTCACCCCGAAGGCGAAAACTGGGACTACCTGGTCCGCAGTCTGAACATCCTGGACGACGAAGCCGGTGAAGAAGTCGTCGGCGCCCTGCAACAAGTAGACGTCGCGACCGATGATCCGATGGCGCTGCGTCACCTGATCTTGCTCGGTGTCCGTGCCGAAGCAGACGAGCGGCCATTTGAAAAAATTGAACAGCTGCTGGAACACTGGACCGGAATGGAACGCCCGGCCGGCGGAAAAAAATCCATGCGTCCCTGGCAAAAATGGTACGCCAGTGTCTACCCCGATCGCCCGCCGGCTGTCATGCCCAAGGCCGATGAATCACGCTGGGACTTTGAGCAATTGGTCACGTATCTCGAGAGCGACAAGGGACGCGTCGGAAACCCCGCCGCGGGCAAGGCGGCGTACACCAAAGCCAGCTGTGCCCAATGCCACCGCTTCGGAAACTACGGCGAATCGATCGGCCCGAGCCTGTCGGGCATCGCACGGCGATTCACCAAACGGGAAATCGTCGAATCGATTCTCTACCCGGCTCACGTCGTCAGCGACCAATACGCCAGCAAAAAAGTCCTGACCTTGGACGGCAAAATCTTTGTCGGCATGGTCAGCGAACAATCCGATGGCACCCTGGTGGTCCGTGACGCCAGGAACAACACCGCGATGATCGAAGCGTCGGAAGTGGACCAAATCCTGCCGAGCACCAGCAGCATCATGCCCAGCGGGCTGATCGATGAACTGACGCTGCAGGAGATCAGCGACATGATGGCCTACCTGGGAGTCGTCCCCTCGGCCGAAATCGCAACGCGGCCGTAGCGGAACTCGCCTGCGGATTGATTCGCTGCGACCCCGTCGGGGTCGATGGGAGTTTCGCGACGGGCTCCCCGGAGGTGACGCTGCGCTGACCTCCGGCTACTCGCTGAAATCCCTCCGGGATATTCGTTTCGCTGACGCTCTTTTTTGACAACAAACGGAGCGTTTTTTGTTAGCGGCAGGGCGCGAGCCCTCCGGTCCGTCAACGCGTTTTCAACGCCGACACCGGACGGCTCGCGCCGTTCCGCTAACACCAGCAATGCCAGCGTCGCTGGCATGACCCCGACGGGGTCAAAACTATTAGCCGGAGGTGAGCGCAGCGACACCTCCGGACTGCGCCACCGCCAACGGATTGAACGACACGGCCTCCGGCCGGCTCAACCCGCCGAACCGTACTGCGGCGGGGGACTGGCGATGTCGATGACTTCGGCCACCGGCAGGACGAAGATCTTTCCGTCACCGATCTGGCCTCTCGATCCGGTCAATGCGTTGCGGCAGATCACGTTGATCACCGTCTCCAATTCGTCCTCGTGCACCAAGACTTCCACCGCGACTTTGCGCAACAAGTCGACCTTGTATTCGTTGCCCCGGAACAGTGCCGATTTTCCATGTTGGCGACCATAACCCATTGCATCACAGACGGTGATGTCATCCAGCTGCAATTCGCGCAAGGCGTCACGCACGGTGGAGAGTTTGGTGGGTTGGATGATCGCGACGACGACTCGCATGATGAAACCACTCAGCGGTGTATTCTAGATCGTGGGTGAACGATTCAGCGGGACGGGGAAGGGGCGTCGGGACGCACGTCAAACTCTACCACGACCGGTTGCTTTCGCCGAGCCGATTCGGCCAGGGCGTCCAGAACCGTTTGAGTTTGTAACGCCAACTGATTGAATTCATCCAGTGGCTGCTGGCCGATCAGTGCCTGGATCATCCGTTGTTCTTGACGATCGGACGTTTCGTGGGACTGTACCTCGCCGCTGGCGTCATGCACCCAGAACCGAGTCGGTCGTTCTGCCCAAGGCCGTGTGAAGTCGTCGCAGATGACCGACGCGTCACTGCCGGCGACTTCAAACCACTTTCGGGTTGCCGTATCGTAACCGCATGAAAAGCTAGCCGTCAGATCGTCGTCAAACCAAAGCATGGCGTTGGTGCGCAGCGGCACACCGTTCTCTTCGATGCAATCGGCAAAAACGCGGTTGGGGCTTCGACCGGCAATGTAACAAGCCAGTCCGGCGGTGTACCAACCGAGGTCCAACAAACAGCCGCCGCCCAACGCGGGATCCAAGCGATGCTCGCCGGACTGAAAGGGTCGATAAAACGAAACCGCGGCGGTGATGTGTCCCAAGCGTCCCAGTCGCCCGCCGCTGGCGAGCGCCCGCATCTCTGCGGTTCGTCGATGATGCAGCCAGCCGGTTGCGTCCAGCCAGCGGACGCCGTATCGCTGGCATGCTTGAGCGATCTGGTGGGCTTGGTCGGCCGAGGTCGCCAACGGTTTTTCGCACAGAATCTGCTTGCCGGCCTCCGCCGCTCGCACACACCAGTGGGCGTGCAAGGCCGGTGGCAGGGACAAGTAGACGGCATCGATGTCGTCGCGGTCGAGCAACGCTTGGTAACCCTCGACTGCCGCGGGGATGCCGTATTGCGAGGCAAACCAATCCGCCCGCTCTTGCGATCGACTAGCGATCGCCGTGACGGACACGGCATCGGTCGATTGCAGATCGGCAACCAATCGACGCGTGATTCGGCCCGTGCCCATCACGCCGAAGCGGGTGGGAGCGGAGTCGGTGGGAGAAGCAGTCATCGAGACTTGGAATCCGTGGTGCGATGGTTGGGATCAGACAGGTGCGATTCAGACAGGTGCGATTCAGACAGGGACTGGGATGCTGCGCAGCAGTTCCGCCATCAGCTGTTCGACGGTGTCACGGCTGGAATTGGCGGAGAAGTCATCGACGAGCACGCGGTGGGAAAGCGTTGTCACGGCCAACGATTTGACGTCGTCGGGCGTGACAAAGTCGCGTTGCTCGGTCACCGCTCGGGCCTGACAACCGCGGTAAAAACTGAGCGCCGCACGGGTACTAACCCCCAAGCGAAACGCGTCGGTCGTCCGCGTCAGTGCGACGATTTCCAGCAGGTAGTCTTGCAGCGATTCGTCGACACGCACCGAACGGACGGCCGCCTGCGCCGACACCACCTCGTCCGCCGTGACGACGCTCTTGATCGAATCGACGGGTTCGCCGCTACGATGAGATTGCAACACCATTCGCTCACTGTCACGCTCCGGATAACCGATGCTCGTCCGCATCAAAAACCGATCCATCTGACTTTCCGGCAACACGTACGTGCCTTCGAATTCAAACGGGTTCTGTGTCGCGACGACGATGAACGGTTTCGGCAGGGGGTACGTCGTTCCGTCCGCAGAGACTTGGCCGTCACTCATCGCTTCGAGCAACGCCGATTGGGTCCTCGGTGGGGCGCGATTGATTTCGTCGGCCAAAACCACGTTGGAAAAAATCGGCCCCCGCGTGAATTGAAATTCACGGGTATCGCTGCGATAAATCGAGCTGCCGGTGATGTCGCTGGGCAACAGGTCGGGTGTGAACTGAATTCGGCTGAATTCGGTATCAATACTGCCCGCCAACGCCTTGGCGGCGAGCGTTTTGCCCACGCCGGGGACGTCTTCGAGCAGCAGGTGTTCCCCGGCCAATAAGGTCAAGACGATCGAGCGAACCGCCTCGTTTTTCCCCAGAATGACCGTTTCCATGTTTTCCCGCAGCCGTCGAGCGGTCTCGTAAGCATGCTGCATCATCGATAAAACAAGATCGGGGAAGGGACGGCGAATCAGTGGCCGCCCATATTAACCCAGGTGTGACCGGTGGCGGAACCCACGGCCGAGAACGCTGCTGCCGAAATGATTTTTTGGAGAAAGGAACCGATGGCGGAGTCAAATCAACAAGCCCCCAGCGAAATGGGCAGCGATTCATTGGCCGATCATGATCGATCCGGCGATGCCCCCCCGCCCGGAAAACCGAAATTGCTCAACGCCGCGATCGCGTTCGCCCTAGCCGTCGTGATCACGGCCGTGGCTCAATACTTTGCACCGTCGTTCGATCACCAGAACGCCAACTTGATCGGATTGGCCTGTCTGTCGCTCGCCTCGCTGTACGTTCTGTTTAGTTTCCATCGGTTGGAAAGCTGGTCCGGTCACCGCTGGCGAGTCCCGACCGTGACCGTGGCCGCCGTCGCGGTCTTTTGGACGGCCTTTCAATTCGATGGTTTTAGCGGCGAAATGCTTCCGCTGTTCCGCTGGCGGTTCGCCGGTGAGTCGCCACATGAATTAAAATCGGTCATGCCCGGCGCCATCGACAGCGACGAAACGCAGCGCGACCCCCCGGCGTCTGAAACACCGACCGAGACACCGAACACCGTTGCTGCGTCGCCCCAGTTTTTGGGACCGAACCGCAACGGCGTCTATCCCGAACGCAAGTTTTCCACGCCGACGTCCGAATCCCAGGTCGATGTGTTGTGGGACCAGGGAATCGGCGAAGGCTGGTCCTCCTTCGCGGTGGTCGGCGAGAATGCGATCACGTTGGAACAACGCGACGACCATGAATGTTTGACGTGCTATCGTCTGTCCGACGGCGAACTGATTTGGATGCAGCAACACGCGGGGCGGCATGAGAACCCGCTCGGCGGGATCGGGCCACGCTCGACCCCGACAATCCTTGGTGACCGGGTCTACGCGACCACGGCGACGGGGTTCTTGTGGTGCCTGGATCGATCGACCGGGGCCGTGCACTGGACCACCAACCTGTTGGAACTGGCCGGCTGGGAGAACCAAGCGGCATTCGAGACCGCCGCACCCTGGGGCTATGCCTGCTCGCCGTTGCTGGTCGACGGTTTGTGTGTCACCAGCCTCGGCGGCCCCGGTGTCGATCAGCCGGTTCGATCACTGGTGGCTCTGGATGCCGAAACCGGTGCGGTGGTCTGGCAGGCCGGTGACGACCAACTCAGTTACGCGTCACCCATCGTGGCGACACTCGACGGCGAACGCCAAATCGTTTCGGTCAACGAAAAAACCGTTAGCGGACATCGTATTCACGACGGATCGGTGCTGTGGACCTTTTCATGGCCCGGCTCGACCAACACGGCAGCGAATTGTTCCTCGGCGGTGCCCGTCCGAGAGAACCGCGTCTTGGTCGGAAAGGGCTACGGCGGAGGCAGTGCGTTGGTCAGCGTGACCAAGGACAGCGTGACCAAGGACAGCGCCGGCTGGACGACGTCGGACGTCTGGCGAAGCAATCGTGTGCTGAAAACCAAGTTCAATCACGTCTGTGTCGTCGGCGACGTCGGCTATGCCATCAGCAACGGCTCGCTACAGGCCGTCAGCTTGGAGGACGCGACGACGTTCTGGACGCAACCGAGACGAAGCCGCACCGGGCAGGGACAAGCCGTGCTGGCCGGTGACGTGTTGGTCGTCCAGGACGAAACGGGTGACCTGGTGTTCGTCGACGCCTCCATCGATGACTATCACGAACTGTTTCGCATGCCCGCATTGGACTCGAAGACCTGGAACATCCCCACCATCGCAGGCCGCTACGTGCTGGTCCGAAACGACCGCCAAGCGATTTGTTTCCAACTTCCGGAAAAATAGAAGAGTGGCGTAAGCTTCCAGCTTGCGAGTCCAGGTCGTAACGCAAGCTGGAAGCTTACGCCACCGGGGGCCGACATGAACTCACCAACCGCATCTGCCGTCCCATCGACGCCCTGGCTGTTTAGCCGGTCTGTCGACCTGATGACCTTCGGTGGCAGTGCGCTGTTGGCCCTGGCGATGCTCGGTGTCGGCGGTGTGTTTGGTTGGCTGCACCAAGACACGCCCAGCTGGGCCTGGGTGGTGGCTATTCTGTTGATCGATGTCGCCCACGTTTACGCGACGGGATTTCGCGTCTATTTCGATCGCACCGAACTGGCGCGGCGTCCATGGTTGTACGCCTTGACGCCGGGTTTGGCGTTCGCCATCAGCTGGGCCCTGTACAGCGAAAGTGTCGATATTTTTTGGCGATGCCTGGCCTATTTGGCCGTGTTTCACTTCGTCCGCCAACAATACGGCTGGGTGGCACTGTACCGCAACAAAGCCGGCGAAACGAATCGCTGGGGCCGCTGGATCGACACCGCCGCGATCTACTCGGCGACCGTGTATCCGCTGGTCTATTGGCACTGTCACCTGCCCCGAGAATTCTGGTGGTTTCGCCCCGATGACTTCGCGTCGTTTTCACTGGACTGGTCGGCCTACCTGGCACCATTTTACTGGTCGGCGATGGCGGCGTATCTCGTCAAAGCGATCGGGTCGGCGGTGACGAAGCGTCAATTCAACCCGGGCAAGGATCTGGTCGTGGCGACGACGGCATTGTGTTGGTACCTGGGAATCATCACGTTCAATTCTGATTATGCCTTCACCGTCACCAACGTGATCATTCACGGGATTCCCTACATGGTCCTGGTCTACTGGTACCACCAGTCGTCCACGCAACCGCGACCGCTGCCGTCGGTGGCGATGCGATTGTCGCGATTCATCGGGTTGATTTGGATCTTGGCCTACGTCGAGGAACTGGTCTGGGATCGCGGCGTTTGGCACGAGCGATCCTGGTTGTTCGGTACGCCGTGGAATCTGGAATCGGTCGAGACGATTCTGGTGCCGCTGTTGGCCGTCCCGCAGATCACGCACTACGTACTCGACGGCTTCATTTGGAAGCGGCGAACGAGCACGAAGTTCGCGACGCTGGCGAGCCCGACCGGGAAACGCTCGCTGCGCTAGGACCGTCGGACGAATAAGTGGGATAGGCTTCCAGCCTGTCATGGCGAAAACGACAGGCTGGAAGCCAATCCCACAATCGCCTCGGAAAAGGGGTCAGGTACCAA
>NZ_JANZKV010000270.1 GCF_025060895.1 Stieleria sedimenti
CCAGCGTCCGGGCCTCCCCGAAAAGCTTAACTTAGCGGTATTGGACCCTAGGCTGTAGGCCGATTTCGTCCACATCGCCATCTCTGGCAGCGAGGTGCAGGATGCTTGAAGACAGGGTGCTTGAAAACGTCGCCAAATCCGTCGAAGCGATCGACAAGGTGCAGGACCCGGGCGAAGTCCCGTTGGTCATCCGTTCTGCGGTCAAAGGACCGATCGCGGAATTGAGTTTTCTTCGTCGATCGTTGTTGTTCGCGGAATTGTCGATGATTTCGTACAACGACGAAGCCGAGGCGCGGGCGGCTGCGGCGATCGCCGGGTTTGACGACGTGACCTTCTTCGATCGGGATGGATCCCAAGCGTATCGCTTTCGCAACGAGCACGACTGCGTGATCGGGTGCCGGGGCACCGAACCGAACGACTGGAACGACATCCGAGCCGATGCCAACGCGGCGAGCGTGGTTGCCGAAACGATCGGACGCGTGCACCGCGGATTCAAGACCGAAGTGGACGATCTTTGGCCGATGATTGAAACGGCGCTGTTGGACAACGAGCACTCGCTCTACTTCTGTGGGCATTCGCTCGGCGGGGCAATGGCGACCATTTGTGCCGGTCGCTGTCATCTGTCACACATCCCCAGCAACCCGGTCGAGCTGTTTACGTTCGGGAGCCCACGGGTGGGTAACAAGCGTTACATCAACTACGTTAAACTGGAACACTACCGCTTCGTCCACAACAACGACATCGTCACGCGTGTGCCGCCTTCGTTTTTGGGTTACCGACACAGCGGAAGCGAAGTCTACTTTGATCGAAATGGCCGCATCCGCAAACTCGGGCGTGTCTCCAAACGTCGTGACAAGTGGCACGGATTTCTCCGCGGGCTTCGGCGGTGGAAAATCGATCACTTTACCGATCATTCAATCCATCAATACATCCATGCGATTGTGTCGGCCGTTCGCGACGAAGAACAACGGGTCCGATCGGGCGGTCTGGCGAAACCCGCCTCCGCCTACGCCGACACGGACGAATGAGTACGATTCCTCACGGCCAACTTGGCACGGCACCAACAACACAGATGAGCCCTACGAACGACGCGATGACGAACCCCGACGAGAACGATGCGATGCGATCGACGCACGTCGAAATCGACGGTGTTCGATTAAAACTGGCCAAGCCTTACGTCGATCCCGGCCGCTGGATCGGCCAAGCGGAAATCTTGCAGCAACTGTTGGCGTGCTGGATTTCACTCGACGAAGCCGATTTGCCGCTCACGCCGCGATTGGTCGGGGCACCGGGCGTGGGCAAGACCCAACTGGCGATCGCAGCGGCCAAAGCACAAGGCCGGCCGCTGTACATCTATCAGTGCACCGCCGACACACGCCCCGAAGATCTGTTGGTCACCCCGGTGCTCAGCCAGAACGGCGAGATCGCCTATCACGCCTCCCCGTTGGTCACCGCGATGGTGTGTGGCGGCGTCTGTGTCCTGGACGAGGGCAACCGGATGAATGAAAAGTCCTGGGCGTCGCTGGCACCATTGTTCGACAATCGGCGCTACGTCGAATCCATCGTCGCGGGAATCACGATCGACGCGCACAGCGAATTTCGCGCCGCGGTGACGATGAACCAGGACGAGTCGACGTTCGAGATTCCCGATTACATCATGAGCCGGTTGCAACCCACGTTGCCGGTCGGGTTCCCGAACAAGCAGGACGAAATGGCGATCCTGCAATACCACCTGCCCTTTGCCGAAGCTGAAATGTTGGCCATGACGGTCGAGTTTCTTCAGCGATCGCATCAATTGAAACTGGAATTCTCGCCGCGTGACGGAATCAATTTGCTTCGTTACGCCCTGAAACGCATCTCGCAAAATCCCGATCACCCGGTCAGCCGCGATGCCGCTTGGCAGGAGGCGCTGCAGAGTTGCCTGGGCGATGAAGCGTTCGACCTGGAGCAATTGTCGCAGCGGAAGAGTCGAACCTTGGGCGGCGACGCCGTTCCACTCGGATTGGCCGATCTGTTCTTTGATCCCGACGATCCGATGCACCCGGATCGAGACGACGATGACGAGGATGAAGATTTCAATGTCTAGTTCGCCTGCCAAAGAAGCTGACATGGGACAATTCGAGCCGGCGGCTTCGACGATCCAGCGGGTCGTCGCCGTCATCGACATTGGCGCCACCGCGATGCGAATGGCGGTCGCGGAGATCCACGCCGGCGCCAAGGTCCGGATGCTGGACCAGTTGGTGCAGCCGGTGCAGTTGGGCAAGGAAGCGTTTGAGACGCGACGCTTGTCACGCAAAAGCACCGAACGTGTCGTTTCCGTGCTGTCCCAATACCAACGTGTTCTGCGCGAATACGGCATCGAAGGAACGTCGGACATCCGCGTGGTGGGGACCAGCGCCGTCCGCGAAGCATCCAACCGACTCGCCTTCGCCGATCGCGTCTACACCGCTACCGGGCTGCACGTCGAACCGATCGACGAAGCGGAAGTCAATCGAATCACCTACATGGGCATCACGCCCCAGTTGCTGGCCAACGCCGAGCTTTCCAACGGCAAAGCGATGGTGTTGGAAGTCGGTGGCGGCAGCACAGAAGTCCTGATCGTGCGGAGCGGCAACGTGCTGGCCAGCAATTCGTTTCGACTCGGATCGCTAAGGATGTTGCAGGCGATCGATCTGGCCCGCGCCGGAGCCGATCGCCGCCGCGCCCTGTTGGAAAATCACATCAATCGGACGTTGAACCAGTTGAACGATTTTGTTCGCGGCGATTCGCAGTTGAATTTGGTGGCCGTCGGCGGCGACATCCGATTGGCAACACGTTTAATCGTCGACGACTGGCAACCCGGTGAACTGGCGGTCATGCCGACCAAGTCGCTGACCGAATTGACCGACACCGTGCTGAAGATGGGTGATGATGAAATCGTCAAACGATTCGATGCCTCATTCATCGAAGCCGAGACGTTGGGGCCGGCGTTGCTGGCCTATGCGATGTTGGCCAAACAGTTCCGGCTGGAACACGTCTACGTCAGCGACACGAACCTGCGCGAAGGACTGCTCAAAGACATCGCGGTCGGCGGAAGCTGGACGGCCGAGTTTCGCAACCAGATCGTGCGTTCGGCGCTGTCACTCGGACGGCGATTCCATTTCGACGAGATGCATGCCCGCAGCGTCGCTGAGTTGGCAAGAAAACTGTTCGACCAGCTCCGATCGGAACATTTGTTGGATAACCGCCATGAAGTGATCCTCCACGTCGCGGCGCTCCTGCACGAGATCGGCATGCAGATCAATGTCCGCAGCCACCACAAGCACTCCCTGTACATCATCAAGTACAGCGAACTGTTCGGACTCTCCAGGAGCGAGTTGTTGCAGGTCGGGCTGATCGCAAGATACTATCGCCGGGCTCCACCGCAACCGTCGCACACCGATTACATGGCGTTGGACCGCGAGACGCGGGTGATCGTCAACAAATTGGCGTCGATCCTGCGGCTGGCAACGGCACTCGATGACACGCGGACCAGTCGCATTCGCGAGATCGAATGCCAGACCGATGGAAAACGCTTGATGATCCACGTCCCGGGCGTCCGGGACGTCTCGTTGGAACAGATCGCGATGAAACAACAAGCCGGTCTGTTCCGTGACGTGTTCGGCTTGTCCGTCGTACTGCGAGCCGGTGAGACGTAGGCCTCAGGCTCCGCAACCGCAGCTGCATGCACAGGTTTGCTCAACCGTCTTCATCACGGTGCAGGGGACCTGTTTTTCAACCGTGTAGGGAACCTTGACGGTGCAGGTGCGGGTCTCTTCGACGTTGACGGTTTCCGGCACGCAAGCGGTGACCATTTTGGTCTTCTTGCGGTATTCCATCGTCTTGTAGGGATGCTTGATGGTCTTGGTTTCCGTCTTCGTGAAGTACTCCTTCACCTTGCGCGTTTTCTTGATCGGCACGGAGATGCAGACTTCGCAGGTGTAAGGTTCTTCGACACAGACTTCCTTCATCACCGTGACTTCTTTGGTGACTTCGACCGGGTTGGGGCACCAGACTTTCTTTTCGGTGCACTTGCATCCGCCGCAAGAATCGGTCGCTACCATTTGCACTTCCCAATGTCCCTGGTCTTCGATGCAGGTCTTGGTTTCGGTCACGGGCACGCACTCGGTTCGCTTGCGAATCTTCGTGACGGTGTCCTTGCCGGGGACCATGATCGTGTATTCTTGATCGACCCAACGGAATTTGGGCGTTTTGACTTCGATGACCTGCTCGTCGACTTTGTCGACGCACACCAACGCGTTGTATTCGTAGGGAACTTGTTTCTCGACCGTGATCGTCTTCGGAACCAGCACGGTTTCGACGCGTTGTTCTTCGCGGTAGCAGGTTTGCGTGACGGTCTTCATCACGGTGCAGGGCACCTGGACCGTTTTGGTGCAGACGCCGGTCCCCTTGCATTTGGCACAATCGTCACAGGCGTTTGCGGTTCCGACCAGTAAGGCGGTTGCGGCGACCAGTCCGCCCCAGAATTTTGCGGCTAACATTTCGGTTGAACTCCCCCGAGTCTTCGATTTTGTGGTTTCATTGCCGCACCCGGATACGCCGGATTGTGCGGATTCGAAGTAAACCTAGGTCGATCGTGGGGGGAGTCAAATCAACAATGTTGACTTTTGGCAACATTGTTGCGATTGATCACAGCTTGCCGATTCCCAACAACAGATCATCCAGGAAACGCTCTTCATCGTCGGTGTCGCCAAAGACGCTGTCAACGGCGGGGATCCAGCCGGACGCCGCACTCGACTCTCCTTCGCCACCGGTGTCGCTGTTCTTGGCCAGTTCGTTGATCACCATCAGGGCATCGGATGGTTCGATGGCTCCATTTCCGTTGACGTCCTTGCTGCGATCGGCTGCGTTCAACGTCTGCTCGCCGGACGCGCCACTGGCTTGCATCCGAGCGACGTGATTGATGATGATCAATGCGTCTCGGGCGGAAACCAAACCGTCTTGGTTGACGTCGGCCGGATCAAAATCCTGGTGCCGCGTTTTCGGCTGGGAATTGTTGGTGTTGGCGACTAACGACGGGATCTGGCTGAGTTCGGTCACCGCCAGCAACGGGACCGGATTGGGTCGGACGGGAGCAAAGGGCAACAGGAACGGATTGTTGGGGTCGGCAAGGTTGACCGAGCCGGAGGGCAAGATCACCCCGCGGAGCCAAGTCAGTACATCCTTGATGGCTCCGCCGTCTTCAAACGCCTCGCAGCTGATCATGTTATCGACACCGAGCTGAACGCAGACGTCCCCGGGATTGAGATTGTCTTCGCTGCCCCCGTTGAGCACCTCGCCGTCGGTGATGAACGGCGTGGCGCTGCCGAAGTCCTGGTCACTGATCAGCACATCGTTTCCGGAGCCGCCGAACAGGAAATCGACACCCGGACCGCCGGTCAGCAAGTCTTGATTGAATCCGCCATAAAGCGTATCGCTGCCGTCCCCACCGTTGAGCGTTCCCAGTGTGGGTGTTTGCGTTGAGATCTGGTCATCGCCGCCGTTTCCGTCGATCCGGACCAATTCGACGTCGGCGATTCCGAACGGTTCAAGCTGTGCGTCACCGGATGGCCCGACGGTGATCAAGTCCGCATCGTTGCCGCCGATGACTTCGAACTTGTCGGTTCCGTTGCCGCCGTCGAAGGTCAACAGCTGCGCGGTCGCGGTGATGTCGATCGGGAGATCACTGGTGACGGTCAAGATGTCATCTTGCGTACCGGAGACAATATCGATCGACTCGATCCCCAGCGTTTCGAACACTTCGTTGCCCGTCGTGGCCCGGGGCGTGCCGGGAGTCGTGGTCGCCAAGACGCCTTGCGAGGCCGCCGTGATGACGTACCGCAAGTCCAGGGGCTCGGTGGCACTGCCGGCGAGCAGGTTGACTCGGTCGCCGGTGGCGATGCCGGGTACGCTGCCTTCGACCGGGAATCCACCGGCGTTGGTCACGCCTTGGGTCACCGAGTTGATGCCCGCGGAGTTGACTCCGCCGTCGAGGAACAATTGGCGGGTCGCTGCGACCGCGTCGCTTCCCAGCGGGTCATTGTTGATTCGCCCCAGGTACCCGGCCGTGTCGGCACCGGATGCGTTGAGGTTGATCGTGTCGTCGCCGGCGTCTCCGTTCAAGTCAACGATCGTGTTCAAAAAGACTTCGTTAACATTCAGCGTGTCGTCGCCGTCGCCGGCCGCGACGTTCACGACCGCGGATCCGGTGCGCGTCGGCGGGGCGGTTTCGAACAGCAAATCGACGCTGTCAATGTCGGCTCCCGAGTTGACTTGCAACCCGGCCTGGTCACCGAGCGACGCGATAGAAACGGCATCGGCCCCCGCTTCGGTATCGATCACCGTGACGCTTGGGCCGTTGGGCGGAGCGACGCTCAAGCCGCCGGTCGATACGACGCTCACGACATCGGCACTGTCGCCGGTCGCGATTTGGCTGATCGAACCCGCCCCGGTCGATGTGATCGTCACCGTGTCGGCGCCGGCATAGCTGGTCAGATTGAATGTCGTGGCGTCGGCCGTCGAGTCAACTGCGACCGTGGCGTCACCCTGAGTCGTTCGCAGGTTCAACGTCTCGGTCGTCTCGTAAGCGACATTGCCACCGCCGGTTCGCTCGACCGAAGTCGCCGTGACCGTGTAGCTGTGTGCCGCCACGGAGAGTTGGTCGGAGACGTTCAGCGTGTCCCCCGCGTCGACGGTGGCGGTTCGGGTCACGTCCGATCCGATCGTTTGCCGGCCCGTCACCGACGCACTGGTCGGTGTTGCGTCATGGGCTTCGCCGAAGATGCAGATGTCGCCCAAAATCCCATCCAAATTGCCGTTCAAGTTCCCGTTCGGTGTACCGGTGGAGCCATCGGCGGTGGAGGTGATATTGAAGGTGTCATTGTTGTCACCGCCGCTGACATCCACCGCGCTGCCGATCGCTGTCGAGCGGATGTTGGTGATGTCGTCGCCCGCACCGAGCGAGATTGCGGTCGCCGAAGTAGTCCCGGTGCCAAGCAGTGTCACCGTATCGTTCCCGCTGCCGGCATCGATCGCCAATCCGCTCTCGGCACCAATGGTGGTGACCGTCACGATGTCATCACCATCATCGGTGTTCACCCGCGTGACGCTGGCATCGACAACACCCGGTGTGCCCGTGGTTCCCGTGTTGAGAATGTTGACGGTGTCGCTGTCGATCCCCGAATCGATTAGCAGAACGCTTTCCAGCCCCGTCGTGATGACATCGATCGAGTCCGCACCGGCATAGGTGCTGACCGTCGTCCGCGTCCGGTCTCCGGTCGTGGTGATCGTGACGTTGTCGGCCGCGGAGCCGGTTTCCAGGTTCAGCGTTTCAATCGTGTCGTAAACCAGCGGAACGGCCAAGGCGGTCGATGTCAACGTCGTTGCATCGAGTGTGTAGGTATCGGCTGCGACGCTTCCTTCGTTGCTGATGTTCAGCTCGTCACCCAGATCATAACTTTGCTCGACCATGATCGTTTTGGCGGTCACCATTTCGGTGACTCCAGGGCTGACCACACCGGGATCTTCGCCATAGACGCAGATGGCACCCCTAATATCGTCCAGCACGCCGGCGGGATTGCCTCGCATCACCGCGCGGTCCGCACTGCGTGTTCCGGCGGCGTCGGAGGAGATGTTGATGGTGTCCAGCCCGGTTCCGGCAAAGATGTCGGTGGCGCTGCCGGAGGCAGTGGCACGGACGTTGATGACGTCCGAGTCTGCGCCGGTGTTGATGTCGGTGGCCGAAAGTCCGCCGGTGTTGATCACGGTCACGACATCGTCACCGCCCAGGGTGTCGATTGCCAGCCCGCTTTCGGCGCCGGTGCTCGTAACCGTCACGTCGTCGTCGCCGTCGCCGGTGGTGACCAGCGTGACGCTGGCATCGACAATGCCCGGTGTTCCCGTGGTTCCCGTGTTGAGAATGTTGACGATGTCGTTGTCGATGCCCGAATCGATCAGCAGCACACTTTCGAGCCCCGTCGTGGTGACCGTGATCGTGTCCGCACCGGCGTACGTATTGACCGTCGCCCGTGTCCGATCGACAGTGGTGGTGATCGTGACGTCGTCGGCCGCCGAGCCGGTTTCCAGATTCAACGTCTCGATCGTGTCATAGGTCACGCCACCGCTCAGACCCGCGCGAGTCAACGTTGTCGCGTCGAGGGTGTAAGTTTGTCCGACCAGGTTGCCTTCGTCGCTGATGTTCAGCTCATCGCCGAGTTCATAGCTTTGTGTGACCGTGATCGCTTTGGCCGTCACGCTCTCGCTGATCCCCGGCGCTGCGATCCCTGGATCTTCGCCGTAGACGCAGATGTCACCCAAGATGCCGTCCAGCACGCCGGCCGGATTGCCTCGCATCACGGCGCGATCGGCACTGCGCGTGCCGGCGGCGTCGGAGGAGATGTTGATCGTATCGACGCCCGCACCGGCGAAGATGTCGGTGGCGCTGCCCGCGCCTGTGCCTCGCACGTTGATCACATCCGAGCCTGTGTCGGTATCGATGTTGGTCGCCGACAGTCCGCCGGTGTTGATCAACGTCACGACATCGTCACCGCCCAGGGTGTCGATTGCCAGCCCGCTTTCGGAGCCGGTGCTCGTAACCGTCACGTCGTCGTCGCCGTCGCCGGTGGTGACCAGCGTGACGCTGGCATCGACAACGCCGGGTGTTCCCGTGGTTCCCGTGTTGAGAATGTTGACGGTGTCGTTGTCGATGCCCGAATCGATCAGCAGAACACTTTCGAGCCCCGTCGTGGTGACCGTGATCGTGTCCGCGCCGGCGTACGTATTGACCGTTGTCCGTGTCCGATCGACAGTAGTGGTGATCGTGACGTCGTCGGCCGCCGAGCCGGTTTCCAGATTCAACGTTTCGATCGTGTCATAGGTCACGCCACCGGTCAGCCCGGCGCGAGTCAACGTGGTCGCGTCCAGGGTGTAAGTTTGTCCGACCAGGTTGCCTTCGTCGCTGATGTTCAGCTCATCGCCCAGCTCATAGCTTTGGGTGACCGTGATGCCTTTGGCGGTCACGCTCTCGCTGATTCCCGGAGCAACGACACCGGGATCTTCGCCGTAGACGCAGATGTCACCCAAGATTCCATCCAGCACGCCGGCCGGATTGCCCCGCATCACATTGCGATCAGCGCTTCGTGTTCCAGCAGCGTCGGAGGAGATGTTGATGGTGTCCAGTCCGGTGCCGGCAAAGATGTCGGTGGCGCTGCCGGCGGCCGTGCCGCGCACGTTGATGACGTCGGAGCCCAAGTCGGTGTCGATGACGGTTGCGGAATCGGCACCGGTGTTGATCAACGTGACGACGTCGTCACCGGCTTCGGTTTCGACGATCAATCCGCTTGCCGCACCGGTCGACGTCACGACGACATCATCGTCCTGATCGCCGGTGGCGACCCGCGTGACACTGCCGGCGCCGGTGTTAGTGATGGAAACGGAATCTGCGTCGCCCAGGGTGTTGACAGAGAGAATGCCGCCCGCCCCGGTGCTGGCGATCGTCACGGTATCGTCACCGCCACCGGTATTCACCGATGTCGAGCCTGCAGCGATGGTGCTGCTGATCGCGACGATGTCATTGTCGCTGCCCGTTTCAAGTGACACCGATTCGACACCGGCGTAGGTCAGGCTGCCGGTCAAACCGGTGGAGACCAAGGTGGAATCGGTCAACGTGTACGTTTCCACCGTCACACTGGAACTATCCGAGACATTCAGTTGGTCACCGGTCGGGAGTGTCAGGTCGACGGTGATGGTCTTTGCCGTGACGCTGTCGCCCGTTGTCGGTGCGGCATCGTTCGCGTCACCGCCAACGACGACGGCACCGAGAACGCCGTCCAATGACGTCAAACCGATGTTGAAGATGTCGTTGCCGACGCCACCGTTTAGATTGGCCGTCAGCGTGGCCGGGACGCTGGCGATGTTGATCGTGTCATTGGCGTCGTCACCGTTGACCGTCAGGGTGGGGAACACGGTCAGCGTGTCCAAATCGAGAACATCAATCAGGTCGTCCCCGGTTCCCGCGTTGATGGTCAGCGAGTTCGTGGGGTTCAAGAAGTCGACCAATTCTCCCAACGTCGAATCGATCCGATTGACGTTGTCGGCCGCGACCGGATCATCAGAAAGCGTGATCGTTTCGCTGCCACCGGTGAAGGTAAACACGCGATCCACGGCACTCAAATTGTCGACGATCGGTTCGAGCCCCGTGTACTGAATGGTCCCCGAATCGAAGGCGTTGAACTGGATCGAAATCGTGCCACCCATCTGGTCATTGATCGGCGCGGCAAACTGGTGCTCGACCGACAGCGTGTTTCCGTTGACCAGCCGCAGCGCGTCGCCGGGGATCCCAGGGTTGTTGGGATCGTTCAACGGGTCGGCGCCGTTGAAGGAGATGGGCGTCACGATCACGCCGCCGGAGTAGTCGATCGTCAGGGTGTCCTGATCCGAGCTTCCTTGAACGGCGATGTTGGTGATGGTCGCAATCGGGACCCGGCTCAGCAGCGTGCCGTTGTTGGAATCATTGACCTCGAGATCAGCGCCCGAGATTTCGATCGTGTATTGGTCGGCGACGTTATCCGAGACCGCGGGGAAGATGAACAGGTCACTGATGTCAACGGTTGCCTGAGCGGTCGAACTCAGTCCGCCGCTATCGGTGACGGTCAAATCGATGGTGTGGGAGCCGACGCCGATATGGTTGATCACGGTCAGCCACGGAATGGTGGCGATGGCGTCGGTGGTCGTGAAATCAGTGACGCTGTCCTGGTCGAGGTCCCAGTTGTAGGTCAGCGTGTCGCCGGCATCGACATCGGTCGATCCGCTGGCATCGACGGTGATCGTCAAGCCCGCGTCGATCGAGTACGGGCCACCCGCGGCGGCCACGGGGGCTTCGTTCACGCCGGCGACGGTGATTTGAAGCGGTTGTGAGTCGGAGTTCGAGTCGCTGTCGGTGACCACCACGGTGACGTCATAGACGTTGTCCTGGCCGTCGTCGGCGGGCAGTTCGAAATCGGGGGCAGTATTGAATTGCAACACGCCCGAGCCGGGGTCGATGTTGAACAGGTTCTGATCCGCACCGCCACCGAGCGAATACGTCAAACCGCTGCCTTCGGAATCGATATCGTCGGTGGAATTGACATCGATCGCGAACACTTGGTTCTCATCGACCGTCGCGGTGTCGGACGACGTGATGACAGCGAGAAGACGGCGATTCTCGAGGGATTCGACCAAAACTCGGCGCCGCTGGGTCCGCTTGCGGGCGTTCTTTCGGGGCTGGCGTTTGGAAATCGAGCCGAGCAGACGGTGTGGCCAGTTTCGCGGCATGACAGAACCTGGATGACCTGAAGACTTAGAGGTGAAATAATGTCGACCACTCGAAAGCGGGCTGACTTTGATGTTTGTCGACGGATTCGGATCGAGAGTTCGGCGCGTTGACTGGAAATCCGGCCCCTAGGATCACCGATGCTCTCACCCCCGAGTAAAGTCACCCAGCTGCGAAAAACAAGCCAACAGTCACAAAAGGACCAACTTGCCTGGTTTCTCTCCTTTCTCAGCTGCTAAATCCCTGCAAACGCTTAAAATCAATTGTCAGGTTGGGGGACGCAAAACAACGCTTGAAAGCACACGTTAAGCTGGTATCACAGGGTTGGCCCCCCGATTCGATCCACCCGCCGGACATGCCCCCCTCCAATGAGCCATGCCCTCTAATGAGCAATGCCCCTCCCGTCGAATTCCATCCCGGTATGGAAGTTGTTCCGGGTTACACCTTGATCGCCCCCCTCGGCAGCGGAATGGCAGGGGATGTGTGGCAGGCTCAGGCCGCCGGCGGCATCAAGGTTGCTTTGAAGGTGGTCCGGAACTTGAAGGATTTGGGCGGTCGCAAGGAGCTCAAGGCGCTCAAGACGATTCGGGATGTGCACCATCCGAACCTGTGCCCCCTGTTTGGGTTTTGGACAAAAGATGCCGACGGGCGCGTTTTGGCCGACGGTGAAACCGAGGACCTGACCTTTGATTCGATCAGTGCGGCCGGAGTCGGCATGCCTCCGAGTCCCGCCGCCGGGTCGCCCGCCTCGGCGGCCGACAGCGGCAACGTTGCTGAAATGGGCGGCACGATGGCGATCGGGGCCGGGATGCCCTTTTCTGCGGCCGGCCCAGGTGCCGGCCGATCGGGCGCGGCGGATCATGCCTCCCAGGGACAGCCTGCCAAACCGAAGGTCACTGCCGAGCAATTGATCGTCGTCATGGGGCTCGGTGATTGCACCCTTTACGATCGGCTGAAATTCGTGCGTCAGGAAGCCGGCCTTTCCCCTGACGCCCATGACACGCCATATGGATTGGACGCTGCCGAAACGATTCGTTATCTCCGCGCGTCGGCCAGCGCGATCGATCTGCTCAATCAAGAGCACCAGATCTATCATTGTGACATCAAGCCCCAGAATATCTTACTGGTCGGTGGTGAAGCCCAAGTGTGTGACTTCGGGCTTGCCAAACAGATGGAAGGCGACATGCGTCAAACGCAACAGGCCTTTGCGACACCGGCCTATGCACCGCCGGAGGTGCTGCACAACGAGGGGTACAGTCGGCAAGTCGATCAATATTCGCTGGCGGTGACCTATTACGAGTTACGGACCGGTCTGCTGCCCTTTGACATCACCACCCATGCCAGCATGCTGGTGGCCAAGTCGACGGGAAAGCTCAATCTCGAAGCGCTCTCTCCGCCGGAACGCAAGGTGTTGCAAAAAGCACTCCGCCGCGTGCCCAGCGAGCGATACGGATCGTGCACCGAATTCATCAACGCGATGGCAGTCGCATCGGGTGTCGAAAAAAGCGGCGGCATCACGATCGGTCGAATCATCACCGCGGTCGCCGTGTTGTTAGTGGCTGTGGGAGTCGGAATCGGTATCTGGAGTGTCGCCCATCCGGAAAGTTTCGATTCCGTCTTCCGTCGCAGCGCAATCGAAGTGGCGAAAGACCTGCAAGAAGTCAGGGCAAGCTATGAACGCACCGACCCGTTGTTGCTGGAGGAATCTCACGTCACGCTGACCGAGGTGATGAGCCGGTCGGCGGAAATTGGCGCGCAATCCGACGGCGAATTGAAAGAGAAGGCTGATGCGTTATTCGCTGATGCGGCGGCCCGCCTGATCAACAAGATCCACGCGGCGTTGAAGCAGTACGAAGAACGCCCGGGTATGGCGATCGCACAAAAGGAAATCAATTCGTTGACGAGTTGTTTGGACGAACTCGTGATCGAACCCGAGAAACCCGAGTCGCCGATCTGGCTGGGATTACAACGTTGGCAAACGTCCGACGACGAGAGGCTCAGCAACGCCTGCGCCGAATACCTCTCGCTCTATCACGCCGCCGCAATCCGGCTCGACCTGTTGCTCGGCACGCGGCCGTTGCCCGATCGATTGCAAACACTTCGCCAGGCGCTGCCGCAGCATCTGCAAGCGCTGCGAACGTCGCTCGATGAGCGGCCCGGTGATTTTTCGCAGCAGTCGATCGATTTGACGCTCGCATCGCTGCTGCCGGTGCTGGCGACCATGCCGACACAAGAGATCAAGACCTGGACGGCCGAGGCTTGGCTGGAGGAGTCGCGACTCAGTGATCTGATCCGTGCGGAATCGGTGGTTCGTCAATTCGGTCCCTACCCGTTGTACTCGCAACGTTGGTCTGAAATCCGCGAGACGTTCACCGTGGCGGTCGAACCCGCCGTCACCGAAACCGTCGCAACCGATGCGACGATCAGCCAGCAAACCAAGCAGCGCGTGCTGGATGGATTTCCAGACCTGAGAACCGAAAAGCAATTCGCCGAACTGCGGACCGCGGTCCAACAATCTGGCTGGAGCGAGGTAGATCGTCTGCTCGCAGAACTGCGTCTTGCGACTTCGATCAACAGCGAACAGAAAGCGGTCTTGGCTGTCGTCGGTGCGATGGCGGAACATCGCTCCGACGACCAGGCGCTGGAGCGGACGCTGACGTCGATCAACGGTGCCGACATTTCGCCCATCGAGTTGCGTGAGATGCGAGCCCAGCCTTTGTTGGCCAGCTTCATGCGTGCGATCGGCCAACGCATCCTCGACAATCCCGATCCAACGGCAACGCGCTTCTACACGCAAGTCAGTTCCGCCCGCTGGATTGAGCGAGAACTTGACACGCAGGTGCCGGAACCGTTTTTGTCGGCCGCGGCGATTTCCCTGCTTCGTGAAAGCCCCGAATCGATTTCCGATCCTGCCGGCCGAGCCGAATTGGATCTCGATGGATGGTTGAGTCTTCTCGATGGCTCGCCGCAGTCCGCCGTGTTGGCCGCCGCGATCCGAATGGAGCAACAAATCGCGGCCCCCTCGGCCGACCAGGCGGTCGTTGCAGCGGCCAGCCAAGTGCTCACGTCCTCCGGCCCCGGATACTTGCAGCAGATCTCCAGCGGTTACGCCAACTATTTGTTGGCCTGTGCCGCCTGTCTGCAGAACCGTGACCTCGGTCCACTTGGCGAGCAATTGGCCACGACGGCACGGGAATCGATCGAATCCCTTGGGCCGACGCGGCTGTACAAGGGAACCGAGATGTTCGTCCGCCAAGCCATCGCGACTTCGGGAATTGCCGACGATGAGATCACGTCACTGCGTTATTCCGAAGGATCCGCAAATGCCTCCGACGTCCGTCGCAGCCGTTCGTACTTGGACCTCGCCGAGACCCTGGTGCGATCGAGCGAACAGGGTTTCCCCACGGTGCTGGAAAACGAGCTGTTTCTTCAATCGGTGGCGAGCGGCGCCGCCGGCGCGTCCGCGATCGTCATCCCGCGGCTGATCAACGACCGCTTGAACAGTCCCGAAACGACAGCGGAGCTGTCGACACAATTGCTCAGAGCGGTGCATCGCATCGGCCTGGAGCAATGGGAACAGACGGGGAACTCGAACGCAAAAAGCGAGGTTGCCCTCCGTCTGCTCATTCGCCCCACCCGCGCCCTGCTGGAGCGGTTCGGTCGAGATCGTTTCGGCCCGCGGACCCTGCAATCGAATCCCAAAGGAGTGTTGATTCGCAGGGTGGTGCTGCCGACGATCACCGATGTCGTCGACCGAGCGTTGCGATTCAACGAAAACCAGTTGCTGCCGTCGGGATTCAAACCCGAATTCCAGTGGCCGAAAGAGGAGGTCACCAAACTCTGTCAACTTGCCGCGGTCGCCTACACGGATCCGATGACGCGGTCGGAATTTCAGGATCACGACCTGTTTCGTCGTCAACAGGTCGCGATTTCTGCCATCGCGGCCCAGGACGCAACGTTGGCCGACATCGAAACACGTCAATACCTGATCGAGGTTGCCATGGCTGCGGTCGATATCCGCAGTTGCGATGGAAACCAATTGCTAACCTTGACCGAAACGCTGTCGCGATCGGGCAAGGCCGACGATGTCATCCAATTTCTCCGCAGCGAAGGCTTTGAACGATTGGCAAACGCCAGCGCGACACGTGAGGAACGTGGGGGCTTTCTCCGCCAAGCCTACGACGCCGCCGAATCCGTACTCGGTCAGACCCCCACGCAGGTCGACGCGGATCAACCCTACCAACGACGCCTGCTCTATGAAGTCTTCGCCAAGAGCGCCGACCTGGGAGTCCGCTTGGCGTTTCTGCAAAAATCAATTCCAGACAAGTTGCGGCTTCTGCAGCCCTCGTTAAAACGAGCCGACCGGGCGTTAGAGTTGTATGACGAGCAATGGGGCGACGACGTTCACTGTCCGATCGTCTCTGCCTACATCACCAAGGGAAATGTTTGCGAAGACATCGCCCACTACTGCTCCATCGCTGACGACCAAGAAACCGTCAAGCAGCGCGAGGAACATTTCCGGCTCGCCATCGCCGCCTTCACCGAGGCCAAGAAGAAGAACGACCAGGATCTGAAGACACGATTCTCGCTGGGGCGTTGTGAATACCGTTGGGCGCTGACGTTGCAGGACAATGCCAAAGACAACGCGTTGGCCGATGCTTCCAAATCGCTCGGTGCGCGGCCCCCGGACGTCGCCAATCTGAACGACGTCGAAGCGAACAAGGCCGCCGAATGGTACGTTTGGAAAATCAATGTTGAATGGGAACGTGGCAACCACAACGACGCCCTGCAATCGTCCCTCGCCGCCGTCCCGCTGGTCGGCGACGATCTGGTGCATCTGAGTATTCGTAGCGATCTGGCTCGCAAATGTGCCTGGGTGATGGCCAAAAGCAGTCGCCTGTCCGAAGCGATCGAGTGCTTGCGGATCTTGGACGGGCGCGGGGACATCGTCGACGTGATCATGCGAATGGGGCTGCTGTCGGACATCGCGTTCTTCCGAAATTGCCCTGACAAGGAACTGTTCACCGTTCCGCTGAGGATTCTCGATCGCAGCGAGAAACGATCGACGCTCCGCGAGGACGATGATGCCACGTATGAATTGGCCAAAATCGCGACGCGTTGTGTCCGCGAACAACTGACAGAACTGATTCCCACCGTCGCACGCAAAACCGCCAGCACACCCGATGTGCTGTCGATCGGTCCCCGAGAGCTCGACGCGCGACTCGATCGCGATCAAGGCGGCAGCTACCGGCAACTGTCCCAGGTCTTTCTGCAGGGCGACACCGCCGCACGCAACCGCGATGCCGATGCCGTCTTCCGATTCGCCTGTGATCTCGCCGCGGTCTCCGACACGATCCCCAAGCCACCAGCTTATGTCGAAGACCAGGACTACATCACCAACAATTTGTGCCTGACGGTGCTCTATTCGCTCAATTACTGGGTCAACGAAATCGCAGGCCAAGACGCCTTGAAAATCCAGCAAAGCCAACGCAACGCGAGTCGAGCACTGGCCGACGGGAAACACGGGCAAGTCATCCGCTGCCTCGACTTCCTGAAAATCAATTTCCAAAAGGCCGGCAACCAACGCTATGAAGCGATCGTCGACGATGCAATCAAAATGGTCAACGACCTGAAGAATCCGCCCAACTGACCAACTGTCAAAATAGGAGCCCTGGGTAGTTTCGAATCTTTACCCAACATTTGCTTTAGGCATTCGGGGGTGGCCGTCGATCTACCCCTGATAACGGGTTGCGCGGACGGTTCACGGATGAAACGTCAGGGTCGATCGGTCTCCCACCTAAACTGATAGTTGACAGGGAAAGCAATGTTTCGAACAAGGCAAGGAAGCCTGCTACCGCTGGCGATCGTGGTGTTGATCTCCATGCCCGCTGTGATGGCCGACGATCCGGAGCTCAACGAGCCTTCGGTCAGTAAACCTGCAGCCGGCGAGCCTGCAGCCAGCGCACCTGCAGCCGGCGAACCCGAATTCCGACTCCTTCGCATCGCCGAAGACCTGGAGCGGCTGGTGGGCACCGGCGTGATGCCGGCTCAATTCCAAGAGGAAGACCTCTTCGGCAGCCCCAGCGCGACCGTCGGACAACAGGGAATTCAGCCCATCGACGCCGGCCCCTCGGGGGGACTGGAATCGTTCGACACCGGCGAACTCTCCGAAGACTTCGGTTTCGGCGACTGGAGCCTGATCAGCCGGCCTGCACTGAGCACGGACACCTCGTCGTTGGTCGATTCGGCCAGCTTTATCGAGGACCTGGAACAGGTTCAGGGTACCAGCGAGGTTGGACTGAGCGCGGCACCGGCCGTCGACATCGTGACCGCACAGACCTTTAATTTGACCGCCACGCCCGACATGGGTGAAACCCTGGTCAACAACTCGACGACCCAGACGGTTCGCGCACGGCAGCGCAGCCAGGTGGGTTTCGACCCACGGATCCGCGGTTTCTACAACGGCCAGATCTACACCGCGCATGACGGATCCTACCAGTTTCCCGTTCGCAGCGACTTGGACGGTGTGTTTTCCAAGATCGACCAATCGTTGATCGGAAATGTTCAGGTCTACAGCGGCCCCTACACGGTGCGCTACGGCAGCGGGTTCTCGTTCCTCAACGTCGATACGATTCCCGCACCACGATACAACTGCGGCTGGGAAAACCACATCCGCTTGGGCACCAATGTTCGCACCAATGGCGGCCAGACCTACAACACGATGACCTTGTTCGGTGGTGGAGAAAGCTTGGGCTACTTCGCCAATGTCGGTTATCGAAAGGGTAGCGATTACGCAGCCGGCGACGGGCTGTTGGTTCCGTCCAGCTACGATGCCTTCAACCTGTTCACCGGAATCGGTTACGACATCGACGACCAGACCCGCAGCGAGCTTCGCTACACGCACATTGATCAGGACAACACCGAATACGCCGGCCAGTTCTTCGACGTTGACGACTTGAAAAGCGACGGGCTGACGCACAGTTTGATTCACCGGGACGACCGCGCCGGGTTCGCCTATCGTGTCGACAGTTGGGTGAACTACACCGAGTTCAACGGCGACACGAGCAACAGCAGTAAACGCCGTGCCGATTTCCCGGTGTTGCAACGAGTCGACGACGCCCTGGCGGCGGTCGGCGTCCACAACACGGGCCCCCCGACGACTCCGGTCATCGCGGCTCCCGGCCAGGAGTTTTTCGGGACCGTCAATGGTGACCTGATCAGCGCCGGGATGCGAGCGGGCGTGACACAAGAGATCAACCGCGACACGACGCTGGGTGCCGGATTTGACCTGCGATACGTTCGCCAAGAGATTGACGAATCCTTCGACCTGTCCGACTTCAATGACCAGAGCGGCAACCCCTTGCTCGGTTTCAACACCGGGCTGCCCGCTGCCGAACTGTTTGAACCCGGGCTCTACACCGAGTATTCCTTCAAACCCAAACCGTTCTTGAAAACGGCCGTCGGGGCACGCGTCTCGTTTGCCCAGACCGAAGCGGATCCCCGCGATGTCGATCTGGGACGATCGAATTTCAGGGACTTGGGAACGGGACAGATCAACAGTGACCTTGACGTCTCCGATGTGCTGAGTGCGTTCTTTATCACCAACGACATCGATCTCGCACCGGCATGGAAGGCTCGCATCGGTTTCGGCTATGCCGAACGGCTGCCGAACCTGGAACAGCGCTACAGCGACGGTCTGTTCTTGGCGATCATCCAAAACGGTTTCAGCCGCATCATCGGCGACCCGACGCTGAGCAAGGAACGCAACTGGCAAGTCGATGCACGTGTCAACATGGAGTACGACTATCTGCGTGCCCGCCTGAGCGGTTTCCACAGCTGGATTGTCGACTACGTCACCTACCAGGCCAACGAGGTCAGCGACCCAACGGGCGCTCAATTGCTGCGTGCGATCAACACCGAATACGCGACGCTGACTGGTTTCGAGTACTACTGCGAAGCCGATCTGGTCGACGGCTGGCAAGTGTTTGGAACGCTCGCCTACCTGGACGGACGCGACCGCGAGATCGACCAACCGCTCTCGGGCATCAACCCGCTGGAGGGACGTTTAGGTCTGCGGCTGATCGATACCCGACCGGAAAATGCATGGGGTGTCGAATGGGGCCTGCGAATGGTCGACAATCAGGACCGATTGGCGACACTTCGAACCGTGCCTCCGGCGACCGGTGTGGTGACGTTGGAGTCGGCAACACCGGGGTTCACGACCAGCTACCTTCGCGGCTACATCCGCCCGACGAACAACGTGAACATCACCATGGGTGTCGAAAACTTGTTTGACAACAATTACTACGAACACCTGAACTTGCGGCTTCCCGCCCAACAGCTGCCGCAGTCCCCGTACGGGCAAACCGTCGTGCTGTCACCCGGCATCACGCCGTACTTCGGTATCGAAGTCGATTACTAACGGCTATCGAAGTCGATCGGAACGGCCCCCTTGGCCGCCAGCGTGCTCTGTTTCTGAATCTCACTGGCGGCGATCGCACTGAGCGACACCGATGCTTCGGCGTCGACAAAGTCAAAGGTGCGTGTGACGACCCGTTTGTCTCGATAGACGACCGTCGAGGCCTCGTCGGGAAGCGGCGAGGGAAGGACTCGAATGCTGTTCGGTTCACGCTCGTCGGTGTATTGCTCGGTGACCGTGACGCGAATCCCACCTCCGGAATTGGGTTCCCGTTGGGTTCGAAACGAGACGCCGGGCAAGTCGTCCAGCGTGATCAGATTCGGCCGATCCATCGGAATCGGGGTGCCGGCCAGACGCTGATCGCCAAACCGCAACCACGCTTTGACGGCGACCTGGTCATACCGTGCATCAAAATCATCGATGCGGCAGAGCAGAATCGGAATCGGTTGACGCTCCAGAAACTCGGGCAGACTGAAGGAGTACGTCTCTTGGCGTCCGCCGCTTGCCGCACGACTGTCAATCCCCGTCAGTTCGACCCAGATATCTGACGGCCGCGGCGTGAATTTCCCATTCCCCTGATCACCACTGGCACTTTCAATCGCCAGCTGCATCGTCAACTGGCGGTCGACCCGTCGGCTCATCGCGCCGGCGCGAACTTGGAAACGACTGGAATCGGTTAACTCCGTCGCGATCTTGCTGAACGGGCTGAACTGGAAATCAAAGGGTTGGTGCGACAACTGCTTGTCCGCCAAAATCAACTCGAACTGCTCGCCGCCCTCGACGCGAACGTCGGTCGATTCGTCGACCGGTTCGCTGTCATCGGGCAGCGTCGCCCGGATGGAATAATTCTCCGCCGGCAAGACCGGATGACCGGTTGGGGTCGCGACACCGCTCGGAGGCCATTGCGAAATGGAGACGATCGAATCGAAGTCGGCTTTGGCGCTCGCTTCTTCACGATTCCGCTGCCAATAAACTTCCGGTTTGGCACGGATGGTTTGCAAGTGCCGCAACAGTGCCTTGCCGTCGGCCGCATCAAGGAACTTTGCCCCCCGGAATTCGTCCTCGAGTTTTTTGGCGCTGATCAGGTAACGGACGAAGGTCAATTTGATCGTCTTCTTATTCTTGGCGTACAGGGCCTGTGCCTGGTCACTCAAGTCGTCGACGTTGGTACCTTCGGTGTGCACCGTCGCGGGCAACCCATCGGTCAGCACGATGATGTGGCCGCGGCGGCGTTCGAGTTGTTTGTAGGCTTCGACGATTGCCCGATAGGTTGGTGTGGTGCCGATCGCACCGAGGTTGGAGATCTTGTTCCTCAGATCACGGACTTGGCCGGCGTCGAGCGTCTTGATCGGTGCGGCGACGCGAACGTCAAAGTTCGGGTTGCTGGCGATCTCTTCGTTTCCGGCGACATGACCGGCGTCAATGACTTGTCCCTGAACCAGTTGCTCGACCCGAAATTTATACTGCCCGTTGACCTCGACCGGCCAGATTTTCGTCTTGCCGTCTCGACTCGGCTTGCCGGTCAACGGATTGATCACCGTCTCTTTGAAACCGAATTGATCGCCGAAAACGATCAACCCGACTTCCACATCCGGCGTCAGTCCGTTCAGGAATCCGGTGACGGCGGTCTTGGCCACCTCCAAACGCGGTAACCCGGCATTGGTTCCGATGCCCATCGAACGCGAGCAATCCATCACCAGCAACAGCCGCTCGGGTTCTTTCTGGCGGCGAACGACACGGGCCGCCGGCTCGGCATAGTTGGGTAGCCGAAACACCATCCGCGTTCCGCCGGTCAGCGTCTTGAATGCGATGCGTCCGGTGCGTCGCATGCCGCGAAAAAACATGCCGGTGACGATCGATGCTTCATCTTCCGCGGTATCCGCCGGGACAGACATCGGAACCGCAATGGCCGCCACGCCAGACGGCTCCGCGGATGCCCCCGCGGGCGGCTCCAACAACACGGTCTTGGACTGATCGCCCAGCCTGGACCAGAGCGACGCGTACCCGACCGGAATCGACGCCGGCCGATCGAGCACAAACCGAACCTCTTTTCCGAGCACAAATTTCAACAAGGTGCCCACGCGAAAGTCTTCCGCGGGTTGGGGCTGCAAGGATTGCTTCGCGACGGCCGCCGCGCCGGCCGCAGCCAAGCGGGCACTCAAGTCCACTCCGTCCAAGTTCAGTTTGATCGTCGGAAACAGCGGATTCTGGTTGCGTGATTGAAGCAACCGATTGGCGGCATCGACGAAGAACGGCTGATCGCCCTCGCGTGCACCACACCAAAATTCATCCATTGTCCGCGAGGCATGGTCGAACAGGAACAATTGCTGGTCGATGGCGAAACGTCCCTTGCCGATCTTTTCGACTTCCGGAGGAGCGTACGTGAACAGGATCGTCCGGGCGCGCAGATACGTGTCCCAGCCTTCGATTTTGCGACGGGTGGTCTCCAGGGACGCCTTCTCTTCGGAGCGTTGGACCGGATCTTGAATCACGTCATCGGCCATCGTTCGCTCACCCAAGCGTCCCCCGGCGAGTTCGGCGACCTGTTTCCGGAAACTGACACCGGTGGCTTGAAACAACTCGACCAAATTCGGTGCCGGAGCGTCGCCGTCGGCCGGCGGGGGCGTGGCGCCAAGCAGCGCCGGGTCGCCGGTCACGCTCAACCAATGATCCCAAACGTGCTTGCGGCCGATCGCCATCAACTCCAGCGTCGTCGTCGCCGTCTCAGTAGCCTCCCGACCCGGTTGATTGCTTTTGACGGTTCCGACCCCGGCGCTGACATCGGCAATCAAATCACACAACCGCGTGTGAACACGCTGCCGCAATTCCGCCCTGTCGGTGCCGGAACCGGCCAGCAGCGCGAAATTTTGACGCAAACCCTTGGCATCACCGGCTTTTTCTTTGGTCGCCAGATTCAACCGATCGATGATCCGATCGGTCAGCGCGTCGAACGCCTTTTGCGCCTTCAAACGAGCCGCCTGAATCTGTGGCTCCCGCGCCGCGATGGGTTGGTTGTCGTCGTCCTGCGGTAGCTGCAAACTGGAAACGAGTGCGCCAAGGCTATCGATCGCGCGTCCGACGATCGCACGTGTTTGGCTATCGGGAAACTGCTCTTGATAGTCGAACGCCTCCATGTCACTCATCAACGTCTCCGCGATGCGTGGGATGGAGTGCAGCATCTGGTCGCGCAGCTTGTAGGCTTGCGAGATCTCCGATGCCGACTGTGCAAGCGACTCGAACCCGCCGCCGACTTCGCGCCAACGACTGCGGCCGATGCCCTGTTCGCCACCATTGCGGGACAACATTCGGTCGACGCACGCCAGTCGTTGCTGTTGCAGGTCATGGAAGCGTTTTCGAATCCAAAACGATGCCCGAAGATCGTCGCTGCATAGGGTTTGACGGCTGAGATTTTGGGATTCAAACAACGTCGCAACGGTCTGCGGTTCCACGTGCGCCAGGTCGGGCGATGAGCAGAGCCGCGTCAGTTGTGATTCGATCAACGACGCGGGTTGCGCGCCGGTCACCAGATTGGCGCGCTCGAGCAACTCGGACGCCAGCCTGAGTGATTCTGCGTCATACTTTTTTTCCTCGATCCACGACAGCAGAAACCGGATCGCTTGCGCCTCATTCATCGGCACTTGTACGGCAGCGGCGACGTCTGGTTTTTTTCGCCAATTGCTGACCATCTCGCGAAACGCCACCCGCTCGTCCTCGTTCAAGTCAACCAGTTCGTGACCGGCACCGCGAAAATAATCACGCAGCGCCAGCTCCGGCAGCGAACTCGTGTCGGGCATCGTGTCGGGACCAAGTTCGAACTGCGCCAAATCACTTTCGCAGCCCGAACGGATCGTGGCAAACCGGTCTCGGTACCCTTTTCCCGCCAGCAGCAAGGCATCCAAGCGGGCCAGTTTCTTTTCCAGCGTCGCCCAGCCCAAGGGGTTGAACGCCAACGGCGGGTGCGTCATGCGGGTCAATCGGTTGTGACGCTGCCACAGCTTGTCGACTTCGGCAAACTCGCTGCGGAGCTGAGCGTGGTCGACGATCGGCAGTGACGGAGCGGGTTGCGGTCCCGGCTGGCTGATGAAATTCCAATCCGCCGCCTGTTGACCGACGATCATCGGAGTCTGCGTGGCATCCCAAGTCGCCTTGGCGTCTTCATTGACCTGGCGTTTGAGATACTCCGCGATCTCGCCCACCGTGACCATCTGGTCTTGATCCAGGTCGCCTTTTCCGGTCAGCGCTTCGACAAGGGCTTTGGTAAACAGTCCATGTCCGTTGCGTGGATCCCACCAGCTGCGTTGCCCGGGGCTGGCCGACAGCACGACGGCGATCCGGTCCGACGTGTTGTTGGTCACACGCTGACAGGCCTCGGAAAACGATTCCGAAAACTGGCCCCAGTCCCATTGCGGGCCGACTCGCGCCGCATCGATGAAAATCACCGTCTTGACGTCGTTGGATGCGTTGCCACGCTCATCCAAGGTGCGGACGATTTCGTCGAACAAGTCCTGGAAGCGGATCCAGGTGTCTTCGTTATCGGCGCGACTATCGCCGACGGCCAGATACGGCGTCCCCTTGTCGACGAACCCGTGGGCGCTCAGGTAGATCGCGATCATGTCCCCGCCCGGGCCGCCCGGCTGGACGTTGGCCAACGGCTTGGTGATCGCTTTGATCAATCGGTTCGTTTCATGGCCCATCACGCCCGACGCATCGTTCGGATTGCCGACGACGACGACGTTTTCAGACGGATCGTTGACGCCGCCGCCGAACCAAGCCCACAACAATTCGACGTCTTCGAGCGCAAAAGGATTCGGCGCGGTGAACAAGGCGGAATTGTTCGCCCGCGCGCCCGATTGCGAGACCACCGAAACAATCATCGGGACATCGCGGTCGGGCGAACGACGTAACATATAAACGAGCAGCGCCAACAACAGCACGCCCAACGTGGACAACATGCTGACGCGAAACAACAGTTTGCGGCTTTCACGCCCGCGGTGACCGAATTCCGTCGTCGTTGCGGCGACCACGCGTGTGTTCGATTTGCGCCATCCGGCTCGTTGATTGGCTTTTGCCATCGTGCTGTCGCTAGGATTTCGATGCGTGCCGCCACAGACTTGCCGCTGGAAAGCACGTCATCAGGGATTTCGGTGTCGATCTGCTTTAGATTCTACGGCACCGCTTGATGTGAATCGATTACCCGTCTTCGTAACCTCGCAAGAATGCCGAAAAGCGTTCGGCACCCTCGGCCATCAACAACCACGTCCCCGGCGGCATCACCGAAACGAATCGCTCGCGGACTGCGACCGCTTGCCCGGGCCAACAATAGACAAACACGACGTCGGTCGGCACCACGACATCGTGATAGCTGGCATTGATCGTCTCGGCCGACAAATCAAACTGTCGGTACAGTTCGAGCGAACGCTGTGCCAACTCGGGGTTGATTTCGATACCCGTCGCCTGGAAACCCAACATCGCAGCGATGCCGGTGCCGATCCCCGGCCCGCTGCCCCACTCGCAGTAACGCTTTCCCGGAATGACACGCAAGTAGGCATGCAGCAGTTCAGCGCTGCTGGGGATGTAGTCAAAGCAATCGACGGACTTGCCGACCCGACGCCCCGCCTCGATCCACTGAGCAACACGCTGGGTGACGGGGCCGGGGGCAGGCTCGAGTTCGATGGGCTGCAGACACATGGGCAGACTGGGTTGTAAAACGGATCACGGAATTTGGGGTCTACCTGGAATATTCGTCGCGTCACCGATAAAGTTTCGTGATTCCTTGTCGGGGCCAGCCCGTTTCGTTACTTTCTGGCTACCGGTAGCACCTCTTCAACAGCCTACCGTGCAAGACCACGCGACCAGTGGGCGAAGCGATTCATCGACCGACCGACAGTTTCGATTCTCAAGCGGCGGCTGAACCACAGCGGCAAGCCGAGCAGCGCGTCGCGATTTGGGCGGCGGCTTGGTTCTTTTTTGTTTTGCTCAGCTACAGTGTCGTTCGCCCGGTGCGGGAGACGATGGGGGCGATCGGCGGCACCAAGCAACTCCAAGGGCTAATGCTGGTGACGTTTGCCGCCATGCTGATTGCGGTTCCGATCTATGCATCGCTCGTCAATCGGCTGCCGCGGCGCTGGCTGGTCCGCGTCGTGTTTCATTTTTTCAGCGTGTCGTTGCTGGCCTTCAGTGCCTCGCTCAGCTTCGGGGACGACGGGGTGCGCGTGTGGGCCGCCCGAACGTTCTTCATCTGGGTCAACGTCTTCGGCTTGTTCGCCACCAGCGTGTTTTGGTCCGTTTTGGCGGACCTGTTTAGCAGCGAGCAAGGGAAACGGCTGTTCGGTCGTATCGCCGCCGGTGGGACCGTGGGTGCGGTGGCGGGATCGCTGTTGACCAGCCAGATTGCGACCGAGTTCTCCACCGCCGGTCTGCTGCTGATCCCGATGGTCACGCTCCAGGCGGGTCTGTGGTGTGCGTGGCGGCTGGAGAAGCGTGTCGCGATCGATCCACATTTCGCGCCGAAACGCACGCAGCGTGATCCCGCCCAAACGCCGACGGTCGGCGGGCTATGGGAGGGCGTGACCCATGTCCTCCAATCCTCCTATCTGGCCTCGATCTGCGTGTTCCTGTTCTTCGTTCAAGCCGCCGGGACACAGTTGTATTTTCAACAGGCAGAAATTGTCGGCGCGAGTGTTCCGGACGATCAATCCAAGACACAGCTGTTCGCCTACATCGACTTTGCAACACAGGTTCTGACGCTGACGGCGCAGCTGGTCTTGTCCGGCTGGATGCTGCGATGCCTGGGAGTCGGTGTCTCGCTGATGGTGCTACCCCTGATCTATTTGATTTCCTTTTCCGTCCTGTCGATCGACGGCAGCCTGGTCGTCGTTGCAACGGCCATGGTCGTCACGCGGGCGGTCGGCTATGGAATCACCGTTCCGGCGCGCGAGGTGTTGTTTACCGTCGTCAGCCGCAAAGACAAATACAAATCGAAAAGCTTCATCGACACGGTCGTGCTGCGCGGCGGTGACGCGATCTCCAGCCAAGTGCTGGGTTCACTGCGCAACCTCGCCGGCTTCGGGTTCGCGACGCTGAATCTTTGGACCCTGCCGATCCTGGCGGTCTGGACCTACGCCGCTTTTCGCCTCGGCCGCCGCCAAAACCAACTCGCCGCCAAAAAGGTGTCCGACACCTTTTTGGAAAATTAGGACATATCCAAGACGACCCATTCTACCAAAAAGGTGTCGGACACCTTTTTGGGAGGTGGGGGAATTACAGAGGGTGAATCGAGTGCCAAAACTGTTCCGCGTCAACGACGAAGTCTTTACGATTGCAGATTTGTGTTCCGCAGAAGAATGTGATCGCTGGATCGCTCAGAGCGAAACGCTCGGGTACGAGCAAGCCACCGTGAATTCCGAGCATGGCCCTCGGCGAATGCCCAACGTGCGAAACAACGCCCGCGTGATTTTTGATGATCCAAAGCTGGCTGACCATCTCTGGCAGCGGATTGCGACCGACATCCCGTACTCGATCAAAGGCCGCCAAGCCGTGGGGCTCAATGAGCGGCTGAGATACTATCGATATGACGTCGGTCAGAAATTCGATTGGCATGCCGACGGATGCGTCCGACTCGACGGCGGGGTGCAAAGTCTGCTCACCTTCCTGATTTATTTAAACGACGACTTCTCCGGTGGCGAAACTCGGTTCCGGCACGGCGTGAAGATCACGCCCAAGAAAGGAATGGCGTTGCTGTTTTGCCACTGGCAAAAGCACACCGGAAAGGAAGTCCTCCAAGGTCGCAAGTATGTGCTCCGATCGGATGTTCTGTACAAGAAATCCGATCACGATGAAGTGCGAGGCTAAAGTCGGATTCGATCTTCCGCCGCCTGCCACCCCATCGTTTTGCCCCTCACTCTGCCGTCCCAGCACTCCGCACGCCTCCGATTCCCCCTCATCGCCCTTGCCCTTGGCACTTCCCCAAGGGGCACCCAGGCAACCCTATTGGGCGTCTACGGACAAGCGTCTTCCACCGCCAGGCTCCCCGGGTGACCGGCCGCGGAAAGTTTCATAGACTGGGGCCGGTATGGTCCCCCGTTCACTGGTCTAATTGAGAAGCAAGCCATGGCAGTTAAGAAGGTAGGCATCCTGACGGCAGGCGGACTGGCGCCCTGCCTTTCTTCGGGCATCGGCGCCCTGATCGAGCGTTACACCGAGTTGGCTCCGGAAGTGGAGATCGTCTGTTACCGATCAGGCTACAAGGGACTGCTGCTTGGCGACAGCTTTGTGGTGAACCAAAACGTTCGCGACAACGCGGCCCTGCTGCACGAACGTGGCGGCAGCCCGATCGGCAACAGCCGCGTCAAATTGACCAACGTTGCGGACTGCGTCAAGCGAGGCCTGGTCAAAGAAGGCCAGGACCCGCTGGAAGTCGCAGCGGAGCGGCTCAAGCAAGACGGCGTCGACGTGCTGCACACGATCGGGGGTGACGACACCAACACGTCGGCTGCCGATCTCGCGGCATTTTTGAGAAAGAACGGCTACGAATTGACGGTCGTCGGGCTTCCCAAAACCGTCGACAACGACGTGATCCCGATCAAGCAAAGCCTGGGTGCGTGGACCGCCGCCGAGCAGGGCGCCAGGTTCTTCGAAAACGTGGTGGCCGAGCAAAACGCCAATCCGCGGATGTTGATCGTGCACGAGGTGATGGGCCGCAATTGCGGCTGGCTGACTGCCGCGACGGCGCTCAAGTACCGCAATCGACTCGATCAGATGGAATTCCTGCCCGACGCCGGACTCAGCCGCGAGCGTGATGAAGTGCATGGGGTTTATATCCCGGAAATGCACTTCGACCTGGAACAAGAAGCCGCCCGCCTTCGCACCATCATGGATGACATCGACTGCGTCAACATCTTCATCTCCGAGGGTGCCGGCGTGGATACCATCGTGGAGGAAATGCAGTCGCGTGGCGAAGAAGTGCCCAAGGATGCGTTCGGCCACTACAAGTTGGACGCCGTGAACCCCGGCAAGTGGTTCGGCGAGCAATTTGCCAAAATGATTGGCGCGGAAAAGACGCTGGTGCAAAAGAGCGGTTACTTCAGCCGTGCGGCACGTGCCAATAACGAAGACTTGGCCTTGATCAAACGTTGTGCCGACAAGGCCGTCGAATGTGCCCTGGCAGGCCAAGGCGGCGTGATCGGCGAAGACGAGGAACGCGGCGACGAATTGCGGGCGATCGAATTCGAACGGATCAAAGGCGGCAAGCCCTTCAACAAAAATGCCCCCTGGTTCCTCGATCTACTCACCGCCATCGGCCAACCCCACGACACCCAAGCACTGCAACCCCAGTGATTCGTCACGCCGACGCTTGATTGGAGCGTGATTCCACTTTCAGCACGACGGCTGTCATGTCGTCGTGCTGGGGATCGGGGGCCGAGAATGCCTGGGCATTGCGGCACAGTGCTTCGATGATTTCGGCGGCCGGACGGTGGCGGTTGGACCTGACCTGATCCAACGCCCGCTTCATGCTGTAAAGCTCATCTTCAGCGTCCGCAGCTTCGGGAATGCCATCGGTCAACAATAGAATCAGCTGCGACGGTTGCAAGGTGATCGGTACCGAGGTCTCGATCACCGCGTCGTCGACCAAGCCCAGCGGCAGGCCAGTGGACTCGAGCGTTTTCACCTGGCCGTCGGCGTCCAACAAGTTGCTTTGATGTCCGGCACCGGCGTAGACAAACGAGTGGTCGGCCGGATTAAAACGACCTAAAAACAGCGTCACAAAATAGCCGTCTTCAAAGTCGGGGGCCAACAACTTGTTCAGACGCGTCAAGATTTCACCGACGTCGGAGTAGGTCTCCGCCAGTGCTCGAAGATAGGCGCAGGTTTCCGTCGCCAACAACGCCGGCCCCGTCCCATGACCGCTCACGTCTGCAACAACGATTCCCAGACAACCGTCCGGCATCTCGACAAAGTCATAGAAGTCTCCGCTGGTGATTTCCGCAGGATACGATAGCCCGGCGAGGTCAAAGCCGGGGATCAGGGGCACTGAGCTGGGAAGCAATCTCTGTTGGATCGCCCCCGCCAAACGAAGCTGCGCTTGGTTCTCCAAATTCTCTCGTTCGGCTTTCAAACGAGCGTGGCGTTCGGCGAAGGTGGTCAAGCGGACCTCTTTTTCTCTCAATTCCTCTTCCGCGTTCAGACGGCTCTCGATCGCTCGGCGATGGCGCCGCATGCCCGACGCGATTCCCGTCAATCCGATCACCCAGAGCAGGCCGTGCCCGGCGCAAACCGCGATAGTCTCCTTCCTGCCGGCGTCCCAAAGCGGTTGCATGGGCACCGACACACTGATGCCTCCGCGGATCTGACCGATTTGGTAACCCTGCTCGGCGTGGCACTCCAGACACTTCTGTTCGGTCACCAATGGCCGCATCAATCGAATGTAGCTCCCGCCGGGCAGTCGCTCCAAACTGCACACTTCGTTTTCGCCGGCGTCCAGCAACCGTAGCGCTTCGGATTCCCAAGGGTCGGGCGCGTTGAGGGGGTTGATGGGCCTGAGACTGGTTAGATGGCTGCGGACGCCATACGCTTCCGCCTCCATTTCGTAGACCTGGCGCGTCGCGGTGGCCGGATTGATCAGCGTCAATGTCCCGCGCGGCGTGCTGACTTCACGTCGCGGGCTGCCGGCAAGGTAGACGTTTGGCCGGGTTTCGCCGCTCACCCAAACATAAACACCGCCATGCTCGGCCAACCAGCGGCGATAAACCAGATCCTTCTCGTAAGCGGTCTCGGCGTTCTTGCGGCCGATCTCAAAAATGTTCTGTCGCTGTTCGTGAACACTCCAAGCCAGCGAACACGCCGCGGCCGCGGTCCACATCCCCACCAAGCCCCAGAAATGCGAACGAAACCGTATCGCGTCGGAGCCACGCGTTGCTGCAACAAGCACGGTGTTGCTGGCCATCATGATTGCGGCCCTCGATCATCTGATGCGGACCCCCTGCCACTCGGCGTCGATGACGACGTGACGCTCCTGGACTGCGCATCTCATCGCATCTCATCACAACCGACTGAGAATCTATTATACCCGAGCCGCGTTCAAATCGGCACCGCTCGCGTCAATACGACACAGGGCATCGTGCCGCGCTAGCTTCGATACCTCTCAAACTCCGGTTTGCGTTTCTCTTTAAAGGCTTGCACACCTTCTTTCGATTCCTCGGTGCCGTAGAACAGTTTGACGGCTTGCAAGCCCATCGCGGAAAGGCCGCTGATGTGGGCGCTGTCGGCGTTCATGGAGTACTTGGCGATGGCCAGCGCCGTGGGACTCTTTTCCAAAATCTCCCGGCACCACTGTTCGACTTCCTTGTCCAGTTCGCTGTCCGGCACGACGACGTTCGCTAAGCCCATGCGGACGGCTTCGGCACCGGAGTATTGGCGACACAGGAACCACATTTCCCGGGCGCGTTTTTCGCCGATCACGCGTGCCATGTAGGCGGTCCCAAAACCGGGGTCGACCGAACCGACGCGGGGGCCGACTTGCCCGAACACCGCGGATTCGGCGGCAATGGTCAGGTCACACAACAGCGCCAACACATTGCCGCCGCCGATCGCATAACCTTGCACCCTGGCGATGACCGGTTTGGGAGCATCACGAATGGCGGCTTGCAGTTCCTCCAGCGGTAGACCAATTGTTCCGCGACCTTGATACTGGCCTTCGTGGGCGGACTGGTCACCGCCGGTCGAAAACGCCTTGCCGCCGGCGCCGGTCAGCACGATGACGCCAATCGCATCCTCCCAAGCGGCTCGCTTGAACGCATCGATCAATTCTTCGCAGGTCTCGGCGCGGAACGCATTGTAGACCTCCGGTCGGTTGATCGTAATCGTCGCCACACCGTCCTTGGCTTCGAACAAAATGTCCTGGTAGCTCATTTTCGCTTCCTCCGATCGGTCTGCTGCTGCGTCGTTCCGGGGCGGTCAAAACTCCTGCGTCAGCAAAGAACGTAACCGATTTTTCACAAACTTGTTTCGCCGTGCTCGACGCCGGGTTAGCATAGGGCCCCTGGCACCCCCACCCCGACTCTTTCCCCTCACCATTGGATCCGCGACGAGTCAAACCATGACGAACGTACCAGAACCGGCCGTTTCAGATCGCACGGCAGCGCAGGGCCGCACACGCACCACGATTCTGCGCCGCCTGCGCTGGAGCGTTCCACTTGGCATTCTCTTCGCCGCGATAGGAGGTTACTCCGTTGTTGCAACCGTCACGCCTCGGTTCAAAGCGAGCTTTGTTCTGTCCGCGAACCACGCCCCTGACTTCGAAGCCCACACGGCGACGCACTCAAGTCACTTAGCCGACCGAGAGAAAGAATTCGTGTTGAGCGAATCGGTCCTCGACCCGGTCCTCTCCGATCCGGCAATCGAACGTTCGCCGACGTTGTCCAACTCCGAACTCGCTGCGGAAACGCTACGCCAGAATCTTTTGATTGAATCAGGAAGTAGCGGCAGCACCATCGTGATCAGCTACATCGATTCGGATCCCAACGCGGCATCGGACGTGTGCAATTTGGTAGCGGAACAGTATCTGGCCCGTCGAAGCGAATTTGACACCCGCCGCGTGTCGCGTTTGGAAGCGTGGCTTGAACCACAAGTGGAGCAGCAGAAAAGAAAGGTCGAAGAGCTTGAGAAACAAGTCGCTCGTGCGGCCAGAGAACAGTCATCGAAGTTTGATGCGTTCGCGGTCGGGCCAAGACATCGCGAGTTGCAATACGATCGAGCCATGCACCTGCAACGAAAGATCGACGAAGTCGAAGTGGATCTTGCGGTTTTGAACGCGGTCGAGATCAAACCGGTCAGCGTGGGATCCTCCGTGATCGACCAAAATGACGAGCCCGGAGACACCAAAGCGAAGGATTCGGCCGAACTCGCGGATGCCGATGCCCCGTCCCAAACCGCCGACCAGAGACATCGGCTGGAAGTCTCTCACGCAATCCTGACAGAACGATACGCCGAGGTGAATCGCCAGCTAAATACGGTCGAAGGACGTAGCGTTGCGTTGCAGTTCGCGAAGGATGATCTGGAGCGAGCACGTGCAGTGCTTCACAGAGTGGTGGATCGACTCGAGGCCGTCATGCTCGAAAGTCTGCAAGGCCCTTCCGTCGTCGCGGTGTCCCGGGCAACGCCCCCCGCTGCTCCGATCAATGACATGCCCACCCAGAAAGCCGCACTCGCCGCCGGAATCGGATTTCTGATCCCGACATTGTTGGGTTGTTTCTGGGGACGACGCAGGGTTTGAAAAGGGGCGGCAGGATGCGTCGTAGTCGGTCTAGCGTTCAACACCATGCATCACCCCGAGAGGGGTGAAAGCCAGTAGCCGGTGGTCGCGATAGCGCACCAACGGAAACGCAGAAGCAATGACTGCTTGACCCCGGCGGGCAACGCTGTGAAGCATTTTCCCCATGTGTTTCTTGAGGTTTTAGCGGCAGGGCGCGAGCCCTCCGGTTCTTCATCTTTGCCAAAACACCGGAGGGCTCGCGCCCTACCGCTAACAAATGCTTCACAGCGTTGCTCTGCAGAACATTGATCGATCGCTCGACCGGTCCATCACGCTTTGCGTTACAATTTGGCCATCTCACTTGAAGAGGCCTGGCATGTGTTTCCACTACGTTGCGAATCAACGAATCTACCGATCAACCCTGTTGTTGGTTCTCTTGGCGGCAGCGGTGTCGGACTGCCGTTCCTCGGCGGCCGAACCGCTGGCCGTTCCGCTCGCGCAGTCATCCCTGCCCAGCGGCGATGGAATCGCGGCAGAGGTACTCGGCGCGGAACAGCGACGTCAGCATCCGGCGTTCATTTTTTTCGACGACTTTGAGTCTGGAGGGATCGGCGATCAATGGGATGAAACGCGCAACCCAAACGGAAACACCCTTTCGCTCGTTGCGGTCGATGAGGAAACCGCGGCGGTGGGATCTCGATCGCTGAAGGTCACCGCGCATCTCGGCAAAGACACCGGGGGTGGCATGACCAAGTGGTTTCCGTCCGCGCCAGACGTGTTAGTGAGATTCTACGTCCGCTTCGCCGCAGACAGTGATTACATCCATCACTTCGTCACGCTGCGCGCAAACCGTGGCTTGACCGGCGGAGACCGCTGGAGCGGTTTCGGCGGCGCGGGGAATCGACCACCAGGAGACCAGCGTTTTTCCACCGCGCTGGAACCCTGGGGCAATTGGAGCAAATGGCCTGCACCGGGACGCTGGAATTTCTACAGCTATTGGCACCAGATGAAGGCGAGTCCCGATGGTCGATATTGGGGCAACGGATTCCGGCCGGAAACCCAAGGTGACATCCCCAAGGACCAATGGATCTGCTGTGAATTCATGTTGCGACACAACACACCGGGTCAGCCTGATGGAGAGCAAGCCTATTGGATCAACGGCGAATTGCGGGGGCATTGGAAAGGGTTCAATTGGCGAACCGACGAGGCCTTGCAAGCGAACGCCTTGACGCTGGAAAGTTATGTGACGGATCGCTGGACCAAGAACCCGATCAACGTTGTTTACTTCGACAATCTGGTCATCGCCTCCCAATACATCGGCCCGGAAAAGCCGCGATGAAGCTGAATCGGGGCCGGGCAACGCGATGATTCAATTGTTAGCGGAAGGGCGTGAGCGGGCAGTCGATTGAGTCGATGTTCCGAAACCAATGCCACATGCCAGGCGCGAACGCGTTAGCGCGGGGCGCCGCGTGGCCCCTTGCTTACGCGTGCGGGCTGTCGATTTAGTCGGGATCTGCTGAGTCAATCGTGAGCCGCTGGCCGTAAGGGCCTCGGGCAACGTCGCAGTGCCCGGCCGCTTACGCTTCGCGGCTCACAAAACCGACAGCCCGCTCGCGCCCTGCCGCTAACAACAAAACACCCCGCTTGGCGTCAAATACCAGAGTCACACTTCACAGCGTCGTCCTGTCCTGGCTCAGCCTTCTTGCTGGGTCGGGTATTCGGTGCGTTCGACTCGGTACAGTGCGATGCCCAGAAAAACGACGACCATCAGGCCCAGCAGCTGCAGATGGGTGGAGACGGGTTCGTTGCCGAAAATGTGTTCGGCTTGGCTGCGGGCATTGTCCCACTGCATCCAATCGGCCAACAATCCTCGCAGGCGGTAATTGATCGTGAACTTGTTGACCAGCGCAGGAATAAATGAGAAGACGTACTCCACCACGACGGTGTACATGACCGCAGCGACCATGGTGCGTCGATAGAACAGCGTGCCGATCATCAAGTACAGGGCGGCATGGACGAAGCACGACAGCACGACCAGTTTGGTCAACACCCACCACAATTCGGACCCGATGGGTGAATCGACCACGATGGTGCAGAGCGCGACCGCGGCCAGGGACGCGGAGAGCGTCCAAACCACGGCCGTCAAGTATTTTCCGATCAAGACCATCCGTCGGCCGGACGAACGCATGGTCAAATACACCCACGTTTGGCCTTCGATTTCCGTACTAACCGCCGGTGTCGCCCACAACAACAATCCCAACAGACAACTGACTTCGGGGATCAAAAAATACATCGCCATCCCCAGCGGCTCGATCATTTCCTCGGCTTCGAAACGCTCGCCCATTTCAATCTTTGCGATCAGATGAATGGCGGTGATGATCGCGACCGGAAACGCAACCAGGATGAACCAAATCGCGATTCGGCCGATCGTCAGCGAACGACGCAGTTCGAAAATCATCACCGCCAGCGGCAGAGTCAGCTTGTTCAAGGCATTTCTCCGCGATGGTGTTTGAGCAGCGATTCGAACAGCGCTTCCAAATTGCCGTCGGACGTCCGCAACCGCTCGATCGATAGCCCATCACTGCGAATCCAATGCGGCAACTGACGGTAGAACTCGCCGGGGTCGCGCAACGAAACCGCCAGTTCGGTCCGACCTGCGGACAAGGACAGCGAGTCGACCCACGGAACATCGGCCAATCGATGCACCAGTCGCGCGGCGTCGGGTCCGAACACACGGACTTGTTGCGGCGTGTCAGCCAAGATCGATTCAATCTCTTCGGCGGTACCCGAAGCCAGCAAGCGTCCGCCATAAATCAACAAGAACGACGACGTGACCGCTTCGATCTCCTGCAACACGTGACTGGCAAACAACAGCCCTCGCCCTTCGTCCGCCCAGCCCTTCAGGACCGCCGTCATGTCCGCCCGGCCGACCGGATCAAGCCCGTTGTAAGGTTCGTCCAAAATCAGCAGGTCCGGCTGGTGGGCGATCGCCTGGGCGATTTTTGTCCGTTGCCGCATTCCCAGCGAATAGGTTCCCATCGGCCGATGCATGGCATCGCTCATCCCCACGATCTCCAGTGCCTGCTCGGCCATCGTGCGACTCTGTCGACGCGAGATGCCGTGCAAGCGAACAAGATACTTCACCCATTCCAGCGCGGAGACGTTGGGATACAACACATCCGAAGCGGGGCAGAGGCCGATGTTGCGAAGAATCCTTCGGTCTTTCGTGGGGTTTCTTCCGAAGACACGCACGCTGCCCAGTGTGGGACAAAAATGGCCGATCAACAAATTGATCAGCGTCGTCTTGCCCGAACCGTTGGGTCCGATCAACCCATAGGCTGCCGATTCCAACGTGACGTTCAGATCGTTGACGCCGACGACGTTCCCGTACATCTTGCTGACTTGATTGAGTTCAATCATCGCTCAAACACTTAGCCTCGCGACGATGCGACGATGAACGATCCAGAACCCGATCACGGTGATTCCGGCCAGGACTCCGATCGCGGGAACGACACTGGCGGCGGTGGTGTCCAGCCCGAACACCCAGGCTTCGACCTTACCGAGCGTGTGGTACGGCGACAGCAGTCTCCAGCGATCCAAATCCACGCCGTACTCCTCCCAGTTGACCGGGCCGCGTCTCCGCCGCGGCGGGCGTTGGCCGGACATCGCCGCGGTGGTGAAGGTCAAGAATTGGTACGCCACAAACCCCATCGCCCAGGTCGCAAACCAGGCAAACGTCGCGTAGCGACTTTCCGCGGTGAGCGACGAATAGACAACGGCCAGCGTCGTTGTCGGAAGCATCAAAACCACCGATGCCGCCAAAATGCGTAACGGAATGTCCCAGGTCTGAGTGATCACCGACAAGTCGGGCGAGAGCAACACGCCGATCACGTACAGCAACAATGCCGGTACGGTCGCAACGACGGCCAGAAAAAACCAGATCACCGCGGACTTGCCGACAATGTACTGCGTCGGCGTCAGCGGCCGAGAAAAGTACATCAGGTATGCCTTGGTGCGGAGATCGTAGGAGATCAACAGCGGAGCGATCAGGCCGATCAAACCGACCATCGCAAACAATTGTGGATAGCGGAAGTAGGCCAGGATCAGCGTCGACCAGACTTCATGCCGGGCCGATTCCATGTCCGCGAGAATCAAGGCTCCCAAGTCGGGACGTCCCAACGGACCGCTGACCGTGCTGACGATCATCCGCTGCATGTCCGGCTCGGTCGATGAAAATTCAAACGCAAAAATCCCCAGTGCCGGCAACATGACCGGCAGCCAGGCCAGCACCAACAGCATCCGCAGCCAACGCCGCTTCATGATCAATGCGACGCCTCCGCGGGCGATCACCAATGGTCGAAGAAACTGATCGGCGCGAGCGCCCGACCACTTTCGATAGCCCAAATCATGAACGGGCACGGACGACCTCCACGGGATTCAGGCTTGGATCCGCGTCGATTCCCGCCGTCAGCGCCCCCGAGGCGACCTCGATAAAAATCTGCTCCAGCGAATTGACGGCCGGCTCCATTCGCCGGATCGCCGTCTCGGTCTCCGCCGCCCAAGTCCACAATCGCTGGGTTTGATCGGGATCGATTCCGCCGATCCGCAGGGTTGCGGTCTTGGGGTGCCAATCCACACGATGCCCTTCGCTGCTGACACGGCGGGCCAGCGCGGCGTGATCACCGATGACCGAAACGTGCATCGTCGGCTCGACCGGTCGGCTCAGGTTTTCCAGCGTGTCGATGACTCGCACGGTGCCGCCCACCAGGATGACAACGTGATCACAGACCGTTTTGACATCGGGCAAGATGTGTGTCGACAGAATGACCGATTTGCCGTGGCGCGTGGCCAACGTCCGAATCCGCCGCAACATCGCCATCCGTTGATCGGGATCCAGCCCCGTCGTCGGCTCATCCAGAATCAACAGCGGCGGATCGTGCACGAGTGCCTGGGCAAATTTCAGTTTTTGACGCATTCCGGTGGAGTACGACTCGACCTCCCGGTAACGCTCCTCGCCGAAGCCGCAGAAGTCCATCATTTCGTGACTACGCCGCAAGCCCTCGCGGCCGGCCAACCCGGAGAGCTGTGCCATCAAGGAAACCGATTCGATTCCCTCCAGGCCCGCGATGTAGCAATCGTCTTCGGGCAGGTAACCGATCGAATCGCGGATCGCCTTGGTGTCACGCGGCCATTTAAAATCGAGCACACGTCCGTTGCCGGCATGCGTATGCAACAACCCCAGCAGCGCCTTGATCAAGGTGCTCTTACCCGATCCGTTGGGCCCCAACAATCCGGTCACACCCGGTGGAATGCGCAGCGAAACATCGCGCAGCGCTTCGATGCCTCCATAGCGTTTACAGACGTTGTCAATCTCGATGATCGGTTCCAGTTTGCCGTCTCCCTAGGACGCGAACGCGACGTTTCTCGTCGGCAGACACCTACGTCTTCTGTACCTTCACGACTTTTGATCCCGCGATCAGGTCATGCAGACAACGTTTGTCGGCCCTGAAAATCATCAGCGCATCGACAAGGAAGACCAGATTGATCAAATAATCGTCGGTAAACCCGGGAATGATCAACGTGGTGAGCGTGAACGGCAGGGTCCAGAGATAGCGATAGACATAGATTCGCGTAAACGAAATCAACTCGTTCGTCTCCGCATCCACGATGCGAATGCCCGCGGCCAGTTTGCCGATCGATTGCCCCCGCGTGATCAGCAAATAGCCGTTGAGAATCAGAAACACGATCATCCCGAGCACCGACATCGCCAACTGTTCCAACAGACTGACCTCTCCCGTCATGGCCCGAGCGGTGAAGTCCGTGACGATCTGAATGGGAAAAATGATGAACATCATCAGTAACCCATCAATAATCACCGCGCCGAGGCGGGACAATCGACTGGCGAGCTCCGGCGGGGCGTTTTGATCGACGAAGGAATCGTTGGAGACAAAGTCCGTCGGTGCGTATGGATTCACCGGATCGTTTTCATTGGATGGATCGTTCATGACATCTCGGTGCGTCGGCGGTCGTGAAGGGTTTCGGGTTGGCCTCAAGTCTAGCGAAAAGTCGGGCGGTCGGGGGGCGGAGTACAGACAGTCCCCAAGAACGGGATCGCGAGCTGGAAGCTTACGCCACTTGTTTCGGCTAAGATGATGGCGATTGGTTCGCTAGACAGACGAAGACGAGAGAGACTTATGACTTCAGTTCATCGATTCGCATGGATAGCCCTGACGCTGGGGTTGTGGTTGGTTCACGTCCACTCGGCCAACGCGGCGACGTCTTGGCAGGCCGGTTTTGCCAAGCAAGACGTGACGCCAACCGAACCGGTTCGGATGTCCGGCTATGGCAATCGCGACCACGCCAGCGAAGGCGTCGACACCCCACTGTTTGTTCGTGCGGTGTGCTTGGAATCGGAACCCGACGCCGTACAAAGGCAGCCGTTGGTGTTGCTGAGCGTGGACAACATCGGGCTCTCGGGCGGCCACACACGACAATTGGCGTCTGCAATCGAAGCCAAGCATGCGATCCCGCGTGAGCGGATTGTGTTCTGCAGCACGCACACGCACAGCGGGCCCGACTTGGGAGGCCAACTGTCAAATATTTTCGCCACGCCGCTGTCGCAAGCGGAAGCCGAGGCGGCCCAGCGCTATCGGTCACAATTGGATGCCGCGATCGTCCGTGCGGTGGGGCTCGCGATCGGCGATTTGCAACCGGCACAACTGGCCTACGGCATCGGCCGGGCGGGATTTGCCGCCAATCGCCGCGTCTTGTCCGATGGCAAATGGACGGGCTTTGGCGTGCAAGCCGATGGCCCCGTCGATCATTCCGTCCCCGTGCTGCGGATCGCGACGCCGACGGGGACGGTCCGCGGTTTAATCTTCAACTACGCCTGTCACTGCACCACCGTCGGAGGCGACCACTACAAGATCAACGCCGACTGGGCGGGCTACGCCGCAACCGAATTGGAACAAACGTTTCCCGGCGCGGTTGCGTTGTGCACGATCGGATGTGGAGCGGATGCCAACCCCAACCCACGCGGTACCGTCGACATGGCGCGGATGCATGGCCAGACCCTGGCCGCGGAAGTCGAGCGGGTCACCCGATCGAAATTGGCGTCGGTCGACTCGGACGTCGAAGCACACTTTGACTACGCGGCACTGTCGTTTGATTTGCCAACCCAAGAAGAATTGCAGCAGCGGCTAGCTGAATCGCGCCCGCAAACCCGCCGGCATGCCGAACACATGCTGAAGGTTCTCAAAGAGAAAGGGCGGCTGCCGGCGACGTATCCCGTGCCGATCCAATCGTGGCGTTTCGGTGACCAGTTGACGATGATCTTTTTAGGCGGCGAAGTCGTGGTCGACTATGCGCTGCGATTGAAGAAAACGTTTGAGGATCCGAATCTGTGGGTCTCGGCGTACAGCAACGATGTGCTCGGCTACATCGCCAGCGAGCGGATGCGATCCGAAGGCGGCTACGAATACGATCGCTCGGGAATCTATTACAGCCTTCCCGGTCCTTGGGCGGCGGGCTCAGAAGAGCTGCTGATCCGCCGAGTCGAAGAGATTGTCAAGAACAGTGGACGCCCTCGCCCACAGGACCCGGCGACGTCCCTGAAATCGATTCACGTCTCCGATGCCTACCAAGTCGAACTCGTTGCCGCAGAACCCTTGGTCCGAGATCCGGTCAACATCGCCTTCGGCGACGACGGAAATCTGTGGGTCGTCGAGATGGGCGATTACCCCGAGGGCACCGATGGCGGTCGCGTCAAGTCGTTGACCGACACCGATGGTGACGGAACGTTCGACAAAGCGACGACGTTTCTGGACGGCCTGCCGTTTCCGACCGGGGTCCAACCCTGGAAAGACGGTGTCCTGATCTCCGCCGCCCCGGATGTCCTGTTTGCCCGGGACACCAGCGGCGACGGCCACGCCGACGAGGTTCAGTCGATCTACACGGGATTTCGGCTGGCCAACCCCCAGCACCGGATCAACGGCTTCACCTACGGTCTGGACCATTCCCTGCATTTGGCCGCCGGAGACAACTTGGGAACACTCACCAGCGTCGCGACGGGCCAAACGATCGATGCGTCGGGACACGATGTTCAGATCTGGCCGGACAGCGGGCGAATCGCCGTCACCAGCGGACGAACACAGTTTGTCCGCAGCCGCGACAGTGTCGGCCGTTGGTTCGGCAACAATAATTCGTTGCCCATGTTTCATTTCCCGATCGACGATCACTATCTGAAACGCAACGCCGCCGTCTCCTTCTCGACAAACAAACAGCAGCTGTTCACACCTGCGGTCGCGCCGCCGGTCTTTCCATTGACGTCCGCCGCCGAACGCTTCAACGACCTGTTCGCAGCCAATCGATTCACGTCCGCCTGCAGCAGCATCATTGCGCGGTCGCCGTCGTTCGGGGAACCCAAACAGACCGTTGCATTGGTGTGCGAGCCCGTTCACAACCTGGTCCACCGTGCGGTTCTGCAACCCCGCGGCGCGACATTCCGGGCCGAACGATTGGAGCAGGAAACAGACCGTGAATTTTTGGCATCGACCGATCCCTGGTTCCGTCCCGTCCGGGCGTTGATCGGTCCCGACGGCATGCTGTATGTCGTCGACATGTATCGCGAGGTCATCGAGCATCCGGAATGGATTCCCGATGCGTGGCAAGAACGCTTGGACTTGCGTTCCGGCGAACAGCTCGGCCGCATCTATCGTGTCAAACCGGTGGGCGAGCAAGCCGAACCGATTCCCGTTCTGCGAGAACTGCCCGACGATGCGTTGGTGCGATTGCTGCGTTCACCGATCGGGCCGCTTCGCGACGACGCCCAACGCCTGTTGATCCATCGCGACGCCGACAACATTCGGCCGACGCTCAAGTCGATGGCGAAGGACGATCCCAACCAGTTTGCGAGATTGCATGCCTTGTCCATCCTAGCCACATTCGACGCGTTAGACGAGGACACACTTGCCACCGCGTTGACCGACTCCGATCCCGGCGTAGTACTTGTCGCAACTCGGTTGAGCGAACGACTTGTTGCAACCTCCGACAAAGTACTTCACCGCGTGAGCAAACTCGCCGGGCACCAAGACGGGTCGGTCGCCATGCAAGCTGCACTGGCGTTGGGGGAATCCGACGCGGACGCCGCCGGAATCGCGCTGGCCAAGATTGCAACCCGATCGGACCTTGATCAATGGCTGGCCGACGCCGTCGCCAGTTCGGCAACGGCGCATGCGATTCCGATCGCCGACGCGATCCTTCAGCAGGCTTCGAGGCATCCCGAACAATTCACCGAACATCGTGTCGGACTGTTGCGCCGCGTCTTGGCAACCGCGAAACAGCATGACGCGCCGATCGAAGAATTGGCGGCGTCCCGGCTGGGGTCGCCCGAACTGGATTTCGAAACGCAACTCCGCCTGGCCGAATGTTTCGTGGGTGTGACGGGCAATTCCGTGTCGCAGCGTTCCGGTTTATCCAAGGTCTTACGTCCCCTTCAGCAGCGGGCCGAACGTGTGGCCGTCGATGCGGCCCAACCGGAATCCTCGCGGTGCCGTGCGGTCAGCTTGATCAGCATGAATCTCGATGCCGACGGATCCAGGACGGAGTTTCTGATCGGGCTGCTGAATCCGGCGACCCCCGCTTCAATCCAGTGTGAAGCCATCACCGGGTTGGCGAGCCAAAACGACAACGAGATTCTGAACGAGTTGATTGATCGTTGGCCCACGTTCTCCATCGCAGTCAGAGACCATCTGATTTCCCAGTTGCTCGCCCGGCGTCAGGCAACCGAAGTGTTGCTGCAAGCGTTGCAAGCCGAGCGGATCCGAGCCAACGAGCTTTCTCTGGCGACCCGCGAACAGCTGCTCAAATCGGGCAGCCGATCGATGCGGGTGATGGCCGGACGGATCCTCCACAGCGGTGGATCCAGGGAGCGTGGCGAAATCGTGCGCGACTACTTGGCGAAATTTTCGAGCCGCAGCGAAACACTCGATGAGCCCGCCAAGAGCGAACTTGAACTCGGACGCACGCTGTTTGAGAAACACTGCGGCGTGTGTCATTCGCCCGACCCCAGTGGCGTGGCGATCGGAGCAAGCCTTGAAAACCTGACCAATCGCAGCGATGCGGCGCTGCTGGAGGCAATCCTGGATCCCAACGGGGCGGTCGAACCCAAGTACCAGAACTATGTGATTCAAACCGATGAAGGGAGGACGTTGGCCGGGGTGATCGAATCCGAAGTCGGCGACAGTCTGACGATCGCACACGCCGACGGAAAACGAACGACCATCCGTCGAGATCAGATCGAGCGGATCAAAAGCACCGGCACTTCGTTGATGCCCGAAGGTTTCGAAACGACGCTCAACGTCGAAGCACTGCAAGCGATCGTGCGGTACTTGCAGCGTTAAACGGAGATCTTGAGCGGTGGCGTAAGCTTCCAGCTTGCGATTCCGGCAACGCAACTCGCAAGCTTGCGCCCCTTATTTTTCCGTTGGTCCCTACTTCCTGTCTTTCGCCTTCAGTTCATCCAAGTAATCGCAGCCCTTCCAGGTCAGCACCAGAGGCCCCTTGTCCGCAAGGGTGTCCTGCCCCAGTTCGATAAACCCGGCGTCGGCCAGCAGGAACAAGTGCAGTGTGATTTGCTCCCGCTCGTACCCTTCGATTTGAATCGAGCCCTTGAACAGACGTGCTCCCTTGGCTTCGACAAATTCCAAAAGCTTGCGGACAAGCACCATGTCTCGTTTCATCGTGAACGATCCCCTCGAAAGTGGACTAATCAGCATCCCGGTGATTCAGTTGCCACCGTCGCCACGTTGTAGCCGGCGGTAGGCTGATGATCAATCGGCGGTAGCGTCCGGGGAGACATGGGAAACGCGTCCAACCTGAGAATTCGGGATGTTCGGCCAATGCCTTGCCAACGCCGGACTTTAGCGTAGCGGAATTCGCCAAGAATTTCGTCCGCCCTGGAAAACGAAAGTCTTGACGACTCCCGCTACATGGTCTCCCCAACGCTGCACATCAATCCATGCGAATTTTGAGCAGTTTTGGTGCCGAATTGCAACCACCGGGCGGTGCAGACGTCTACATTGAGGGGGTTCAGGGCATTGGTACCCTGTATACCAGGGGGACGCACCACGACTTGAAGCGAGGAAACTTCCCCGCCTCTTTTTCCGAGTTCGGGGGACACGCAGGCATGTCCACACCACGAAGACGCAATGGAATGGCGGATTTGACGATTCTTCAAGGAGCGACACCGTGACCGAACCAACCGTGGTGGTTGTCGATGACGACCAAGCCGCACTGCACTCGTTGGCATTCCTGATCGAGTCGATGAACATCAAGGTGCAGACCTTCGATCGGCCGAAGGACTTCCTGGAACATTACGACCCGACCGTCCCGGGATGTTTGGTGTTGGATGTCCGCATGCCCGAATTGAGTGGGCTGGACCTGCAAGCGGAAATGGCGAACTGGGACTACATTCCACCGATCATTTTTGTGTCCGGCCACGGCGACATCCCGATGAGTGTTCGCGCCATCAAGGCGGGTGCGATCGATTTTCTGCAGAAACCGATCAAGGACCAGATCCTTTTGGATCGAATCAACGAAGCGATTCAGATCGACAAACGCGCCCGGGAATCCCTGCCGCCGAACAAGGACTTTTCCAGTCGAGTGTCTCGGTTGACCAGCCGTGAGCGCGAAGTGATGGACCTGCTGGTTCAAGGCCGCTCACTGAAGCAGATTTCGATCGAATTCGGCATCTCGTTCCAAACCGTTTCCAAGCACCGTGCCCGGGTCTTGAACAAGTTGGAAGTTGGCAATGATGTCGAACTCGTGCGTCTGTGCCTGGGCTGCGACCCTCCGCCAAACTAGTGCTTCACCCCGAAGACTCAATCTGGACGAACGACTCCAGCGATGTTACCGGGCGAACCATCGAAAAGAGGTCCCACGGATAGCAGCGCGAACCCACGGATGACAGGGCGCAAGAAATCCGTGGGCTCGCACTGCCATCGGTGGGCTCAGTGGTCATTTCATCGCTCCGCTGCGATTCGCTCCAGCGTTTTGACGGCTTGAGCGGACAGAAACGGATCTGGATCCACGGCTAGTTTTGCTAACCACTGCTTGGACCGCTGATCAGCAAGATCGCGCGCGAGCGCGACGGCAGTTCGTCGCAACGCCAACTGATCGGGCGACGTTTCGGTCGCCGCGTACGCCAACAGCGGAAGAGCACCGGCCGGTCCCAGTCGACGAATCTGGGTTTCGTTGAGGTGCCTGGCTTTGGTTTTCCCGATCGGCGCGAGCAACTCCGACATGGCATCGGTCAATTCGCGGTCGACCGGGTCTCCAATGGCCAACAACGGCAATTGCCAGACCTTGGTGGTGGAGTCGCAAACGCCATTTCGTTCCACGTTCTGTTCGACATCGATGGTGACGGTTTCGCCCGGCTGCACGGCGTAACCCTTCGTGCCCACGGTCATCTGGGCCGGCGGGTTTCGCAGCGAATTGGAATCGCACGACGCGACGTTGTCTCCGACGCTGCATTGAAATTCAGATGAACTGGGACACGCCATCGACGCAATGATGGGCGTCGTTTTCTGTCGCAGTGCGAAATCAATTTCGATCTCACGATCCTCCGGAGCCAGACACCAAATCTGGCCCTTGACCAATTCAATCTCGGTCGTGTCATGCAAGACGACTTCACCCGCCTCGTTCAAACGGATCTTTCCCTTATCGGATGTCTGCAGTTCACACAGGACGGTCGGCTGAGTCCGTAGACGTGATCCCTTGGCCAGGGGCGTCGCATCGAAATGATCAATGGATTCCCACGCCGCACTGCCCGGGTGCTGAACTTGCACCGCGCCGGTGGCACGAACCAAGGTTGCAATAATTGGAATGTCCGCTGCCGATTGTCCGACAACTCCCTGATCGACTGCCCAAGGAACCCGATTGCGGGCGACCAATGAAGTGACCAACAAACAGACGGCGGTGGCGAGGGCGACGACCACCCAAATCGATCGCTTCCTCGGCTGGGCGGTGGGGCAAGCAACGAAATGGTCTGCCGATGATTCGATCGCAGCGACCGCCTGCTCCACTCCATCAAGACGCAGCGCCGATTTGAGCTGCGTATCCAATGCATTGAGCGATTCCCAGTCCCGGCGACACTCGTCGCATTGAGTGAGGTGATCTCGCACCGCGTCGGATTGGGCGTCCGCTAATTCTTGGTCCATCAGCGGGCCGAGTAACGAACGCGATTGTTCGCATGACATCATGATGCACCTCCCGTTGTCGTCAGTTCGGCTCGTAAACTTTGCCGAGCGCGATGGAGACGGTCGCACACGGTTGATCGTGCGATGCCCAGCCACGCGGCGATCTGGTCATACGTCATGCTTTCGTAGTAGTACAACAAAATGATTTCACGTTGCGACTGGGGCAGAGCACGGATCAATCGCATCAGGTGTTCTCGTTGATCGCGGTCAGCAGGCAGGTCGGAGGTCGCGTCGTTGGCGATCGTTTGGACGTCGACCGGATCGGTGCGCCGGATCTGTTGGCGGCGAATCATATCGACACAGACGTTGTGCGCGATCCTTCGCAACCATCCTCCGACCGCATCATGGGTACGGAGCTCGGGGAAATGTTTGATCGCCCGGGCAAAGGTCTCTTGCACCGCATCTTCGCAGTCAGAATCGGACATCAGCCGCGCCTGGCAGAACGCGTAAATCCGTCGATACCAATGTTGGACGTCCAACCGGTTCGGCGAAGTTCCGCTGGTCTTCCCCGACGTCGACGCCATCGGGGTGGAGTTTCTGTTCAATGCGGCTGACGCGGTTTCGAAGGGCGGTTGTCTCTCAGACGGCTGAGCGGACGTCCCGGACCGGCACGATCTTCAGAAAAATGTCAAAAGAGCCTTTCTCGGCCGAACGCCGTGTTTTTCTCCGGTCCGTCGCTGACCCACGTGCGACTGAAACAATGTAACCCAACAGACGTTCAGACGGGCGTTTTCGATTTTCCAACGGAGCGATGTCATGCGTAAGGTTTTTATTCTCTCACTGGTCATCACACTCGTCGCCGTGGCCGCGTTCCAAGCACGCCGGTCGTCCGCGGAACCCGACTCGACCAACCGGCCTTCGGATGCGTCGGCGATCCTGCATGCCAGCAACGACTCGACAGACGACGGCAACTTGATTGTCCACGAATGGGGAACGTTCACGACGTTTTCCGGCAGCGACGGCGTCTTCCTCGACTTTCGTCCCCTGGCCGCCGAGCACAGCGATCTGCCGGCCTATGTGCTGGACCGAGGCTCGTACTCCCCGACCAGATACTTTGCAAAAAATAGATTGTGGGGACGGGTGCGAATGGAAACACCGGTCACCTACTTCTACACCGATCGCATTCGGACCGTCAACGTCCGCGTCGATTTCCCCGAAGGCCTGCTGACGGAGTTCTATCCGCCGGTTGAATCGATGCAGCCTGCGATCGACCAGGAAAACATCTTTGGCAAAGGAGAATTGATCGGTAAGTCGAGCTTGGATTGGGGACAGGTCGACCTGATCCCGATCCGGCAACTGGTCCCCAACCTGGCCGACAGCAACAAACGGCAAACCATCGCCGAGGACTTGGTCCAACGCCTGTTGCCACATGGCGCGAACGAACAACACTACGCCGAAGCGCGTGCGACCGATTCGGCTCTCGTCCATGTCCGCGGAAAAACGGGCACACACCAACCGGACTCGGGACACTTCGAAAAGTTTCTGTTCTATCGTGGCGTCGGCAAGTTTCAGCTCCCGATCTCCGCCCACTATGAAAATTCATCGATCGTGTTGGGCAACGACGCAGACTTGCCGATTCGATCGGCGATCCTGATCGACGTCGACGGTACCGAGATCAAAGCTTCTAAACTCGCTCGCATCGATTCCGCCCAGACCTTGAGTTTCGATCCAGTCCGTCCGGTCAGCGAACAAGAGTTGTCCGAGATGGTGCACGAGAGTCTCGTGGCGGAAGGGTTGTACGAAAAGGAAGCCGCATCGATGGTCAAGACCTGGCAACATTCGTGGTTCACCGAAAATGGAACCCGCATTCTGTACATGGTGCCGACACCGATCACCGACGAACTGTTGCCGTTGCACGTGACCCCCGCACCTCACGAAACGCTGCGTGTCCTGGTCGGCCGGATGGAGATGATGTCGCCGCAGGCCGAACAACAGATGATCGACGTGGTCGCACAAAGTGTCCGCGATCGTTCCACCCACGTTGCCGACCAGAAAGACCAGGCGACGAAGTTGCCGTACACCGTCCCCACGGCCGTCCGCGATTTCGGGCGGATGGCTGAACCGGCCCTCGTGCGAGTCAACAAGATCGCCCGCGACGAGAGCGTTCGCAACGAAGCAACCTTACTCGCCAAACAGTTGCAAAACGAATCGATCCGGTAAGTCCGTCCCTGTGTGACACGCCTCGTGCCACGCACGGGGCACAAAAACAATGAACGGAACAAAGAACTCGCCAGCAATCGACCAACTTCAGGTCATCGTCCTCGCCAGGAATGTAATGCCGATGCATTTGCCGGCGATCGGCGTTGCATCGCTGCGAACCTCGATTCTCTCAGTGAAGGTTCACTGAGCCGCGACGCGTAAGAT
>NZ_JANZKV010000271.1 GCF_025060895.1 Stieleria sedimenti
CGACTAAATCGACAGCCCGCCAGCCGTCCGGTGACACGCAGACCGGAGGGCTCGCGCCCTGCCGCTAACTATCGATTGAGCGGGCTGTCGATTTTGTGAGCCGCGACGCGTAAGCGGCCGGGCACTGCGACGCAGCCCGAAGCCTTACGTCCAGCGGCTCACCATTGACTCAGCAGATCCCGACTAAATCGACAGCCCGCCAGCCGTCCGGTGACACGCAGACCGGAGGGCTCGCGCCCTGCCGCTAACTATCGATTGAGTTGCGGACGCGCAACGCTAGCGTCGAAGCATCGCCTCCAGCTCCGCCAACGCGCTCTTGGCTCGGTTCAATCCCCCCACCGATTTGACGAATTGCATCGCCAATGTCATGTGATCGGCTGTCGTGCCCGCCTCAGACGCTCCGGCACCAGAGTCCGAGGGCAGGTGTGCGGTCATCGAAACGCCCAGGCTCGGACTGAATTGATCGCCAGCTCCGCCCACCTGTTCGCCCACCTCTTCGGCGGCGTTGACCAGATCATGGTGGACTTGTTCCACCGTTGCCGCCGATGTCTTGATGTGAAAACGCTTTTCCACTGCGTCGACGACGTCGACGTAGTCCATCGCTCCGCCTTCGGCGATCACTCGCTTGATCGCTTCGATTTCCGATCGCTCACTCGATTGCGTCATTTGCCCGTTCCTCCGCTTGAGTTCGGTGAGACCTGGACGGTTAGGGGGCGGCCTCGGTTTGGGGTGCACGCAAGGGCAAACAGCGTGCCGGAACGGGGCCTTCGAGGTCGATTGAAACGTCCGGACGCCGCCGCGAACCGGCTGATGTCAAACCAAGATCAGCCGTTTGACACCAGCCGACGGTTCCCTGCCCGACCAAAACCACGCCGAGGAAACGGCGGTGCGACTGCGCCTTATCGCACAGCAGGTGTGCCTGACACGCCCAGGTTGGATCAATGCGGCAACTTCGGTTTCAGGGCCGCATAGCTGAACATGCCCAGCAGCGCGCCGACCAGCGTGAACAGCGCCATCGGCTGGCCGCCTCCGATTTGGGCATAGATCGGCCCCGGGCAGGCGCCCGTGATCGCCCACCCGGCGCCAAACAACATGCCACCGATGACGACACCGGTTTGATAGGGTTTGGGCGAGTACTTGATCGGCTTTCCTTCGATCGACCGGATCTGGAATCGTTTGATGATCTGCATCGACAACATCGCAACCACGATGGCCGTCACGATGATCAAATACATGTGGGCTTCACGAAACAGAAACATGTCATGAATCCGTTGCCAGTGTGCCACTTCGCTCTTGCTAAACAGGATCCCTAAGTAGGCGCCCATCAGCAGCACCATCAGGTAGGCGGCTGGAGAGGTCGCTTGTTTGGCTTGCCCGCGCGGTTGTCGGTCGTTTGTTTCCGTTGTCGTTTCCATCATAATCTCCTCGTTAGAACAACCACCCGCCGAGTCCCCAGGTCACGGCCAACCCGCCGGCAAAGAAACAGACCGTCGCCAACACGCTGGGCCAATTCAAGTTGGAGATGCCGGTGATCGAGTGGCCCGACGTGCAACCGCCCGCGTAGCGCGTTCCGAACCCGATCAAAAATCCGCCGATGAGTAACTTGATCGCTCCGGAAACACTTTCCATCGAGGCGGGCAGAAAGGGTTTCGGGTCCGCGGACAAAAAATGGGTGGCAACGAAAGCCCCGATCGCGATCCCGACGGCGAACACGATTGTCCACAGATTGGCTTTGCGATCGAACTTGGCAAAGTATTCCAGTTTGCTGTGGGGGGAACACAGTGCACCGATCTCTTGCAGACTGGTCGAAATGCCGAACGCTTTGCCGGCCAACAGGTACAGCAGCGGAACGGTCAAACCGATCAGGATCCCCGAAAGCCACCAGGGCCAGGGTTGCATCAGCCCTTGCATGTCAAAGCTCCTCGGCGGTTGTTGAAGTGGAGGGTGTTTCGCCGCGATAGATCAGCCAGTAGGCGGCGGGAATGACGATCAGGGTGAAAAACGTGGAGGTCAGGATTCCAAAGATGATGGCCCAGGCCAATCCGGAAAACACCGGGTCCAACGTGATCACCCAGTTGGCCAACAGCGTCGTGCCGGCGGTCAACAAGATCGGTCGGGTGCGGACGGCGACGCTGCGAATGATCGATTCTTCCAACCCAAATCCTTCGGCCTGCGCCAGGTGAATGAAGTCGATCAGGACGACAGAGTTTCGCACCACGATCCCAGCCAGGGCGATCATCCCGATCATCGCCGTGGCGGTGATAAACACGGGATTGGGGTGACCGCCGACGGGTTGATTCATGATCAGATTCAAACCCCAGAAACCCGGCATGATGCCGATCATGGACAACGGAATCGCCGACATGATCAACAACGGCAGCGTCCGCGAACCGGTCTGGAACATCAGCACGACGAAGATACCGATCAAGGCGGCGCCGAACGCCAAGCCCAGGTCGCGAAACACATCCAGCGTGATGTCCCACTCCCCTTCACCTGCCCACTCGACCTGATAGCCGTCGGGAACGGACCAGGGGACGCCACCGCCGAGTGAAACCCAGGAACGTCGGCCGACGGGTCTTGGTTCGCCGCCGGCGTCGTCCGCCGCTGCGGCATCACCTGCCGACAGCGGCCGCCGATCCCACTCCACGTCCATGATCGCGTCGGCCGGCGGTCGGCCCGCAACCTCGGCGTAGACGTAAACGACGCGGCGCAGATTCTTGTGATAGATCGACTTGTCTTCCAGCGTTTCGCGAAACCGGCCGAGCGAACCGAGCTGGACGATTTGCCCGCCCTCTCCCTGGACATAGATCTCTTCCAAATCATCCAGTGCCGATCGGTTCGCCCGGGGTAGTTTCAATTCGATCCACAGCGGTTCCACCTCCTGCGGCAGATGCAAGACCGTCGCCCGGTTGCCGCTGAGCGCAGTCGCCACCGTCTGGGTGATGGTTTCGGTGGAGATCCCCGATAAGGCCGCTTTCGGTTTATCGGTTTCGAACACGAAACGGATTTGATCGTCTTCGGCGCTGACATCCAGGTCGACCACGCCGGGTTCCTGTTTCAATCGGCCCATCACGTTGCGTGCGACGTCGATCTGCTGTGCGTAGGTTCCATCAGGCGGCCCATAGACCTCGGCCGTGATCGTGGACAACACCGGCGGTCCCGGGGGAACTTCCACCAGCTTGAGAGTCGCGCCCATCGATTCGGCCAACTCGGTGACTTCATCACGGATGCGAAGCAAGATCTCGTGGGATTGTTGAACGCGTTGTTCTTTGGCCAACAGGTTCACGCGAATGTCGGCCACGTTTGGACCTTGACGCAAAAAGTAATGCCGGACCAATCCGTTGAAATCCATCGGCGATGCCGTGCCGACGAACAATTCATAATCGCTGACCTCGGCCAGGCCGCCGAGGAATCGACCGATCCGGCGGGCGACCACATCGGTCCGTTCCAGCGTCGTCCCCTCGGGCATGTCGATGACGACCTGGAATTCGTTCTTGTTGTCATACGGCAGCATCTTCACGGGCACCCAGCGAAACACGGGCGGAATCAGCGCAAGGACAAACAGCAACGCGATGCCCAACAAGACACCCCAGGCGTAGAGGGCGCGTGAAAGGATCGGCGTGAGCACGAAACGGGACAGACGATACAGGGGGCGGGTCGTCAGATCATAAGCTTCGTTTTGATCGCCTGAATGGTTCAGTTGTTTCAGTGAAACCATCGCCAGCCAGGGCGTGATCACAAACGCGACGATCGTCGAAACGGTGACCGTCAGCGGGACGTTGAGCGCCATCGGCGCCATGTACGGCCCCATCATGCCGGTGATGAATGCCAGGGGTAGAAAGCTGACGATGATCGCCAGCGTCGACAAGATCAACGCCGGACGAACCTCTTGAACGGCGCGCAGGACCGACTTGCGGGGCGGAAAGATCTTCATCGTGAAGTAGCGAGCGATGTTTTCGACGTCGGTGATCGGGTCGTCGACCAACAACCCGAGCGCCAGGATCAACGCGAACATCGTGACGCGGTTGATCGAATAGCCGACCATCAGATTGACGAACAGGGTCAGGCTGTAGCAGACCGGGATCGCCAGCGCGATCACCAGCGCCGGACGCCACCCCATCGTCAAACCGATCAACCCGACCACGGTCAGCACGGCCACGACCAGCCCTTCGATCAGTTCGTTGACTTTTTCGTTGGCAGTTTCGCCGTAATCCCGTGTGACCCGGAAATGCGTTCCGCTGGGCAAATGCGACGCTTTCAGTTCGTCCAGTTTGGCTTCGACTGCGTTGGCCACTCGAACGGCATTGGAACCTTTGCGTTTGGCCACCGAGATGTGGACGGCGGGATACAGTTCGGTCCGATCCCCGTACGATTGATCCGCCGCGCCGAACCCGATCCAGCTGTAACTGTCCGCTTCGGCCGGCCCATCGACGACCGTTGCGACGTTCTTCAGATACACCGGTCGTCCGCCGGCCACGTTGACGACGATCTCCTCCAACTCCGCGACGTTGCGGATGAAGGTGCCGGTTTCGACATTGAATTGTGTGTTCTGTTGTTCAAAGCTGCCGTTGCGGGCCGTGACGTTGCTCACCTGCAGCGCCCGGGCGACCTGCAGCGGCGACGTCCGGTGGGCGGCCAACCGCTGGGCGTCCAAGTTGACAGAGATGCGGCGGGGTCGTCCGCCGACCACTTCGACGCGGTTCGTATTGGCAATCGCCTGCAGTTCGTGCTGGACTTCTTCGGCGATCCGACGAAGCTCGTGGTCGCCGTAACGCTGCGTTTGATCCGACCAGAGCGTCGCGATCACAATCGGCACGTCATCGACTTCGATCGGCTTGACGACCCAAGACTCGACGACCGGCGGAATCTTGTCGGTCGACGAATTGATCTTGTTGTAAATCTTGACCAGCGAGTCCTCGCGATCTTCACCGACGTAAAAACGCACCGTGACGACGCATTGACCGGGCTGGGACATGGAATAGACAAATTCAACGCCATCGATTTGATACAACAGCTTTTCCAGCCGATCGGTCACCTGGCGTTCCACTTCTTCGGCCGACAAGCCCGGGGCGGAGGCAAACACGTCGGCCATCGGCACGACGATTTGCGGTTCCTCCTCGCGGGGTGTCAAAAACAAAGCGGCCGTGCCCAGCAACAGCGAGATCCCGATCAACAGGATCGCGACATCACCGCGTAAAAAGATCTCGACGATCCGGGTCATCAGCGGGGTGTCGGGGGCGTTTGCTTCGTCGCCGTCATTGGTCATCGCTCGGTGCCTCCCGCGTCCGCATCGCCGGCTTGCAACACCACCCGCTCGCCGGCTTCAATCCCGCTGAGCACTTCCTGGCGGCCGGGCATGCCGAGTTGTCCGATTTTGACCAGTCGGCGTTCGATGTTTCCATCGGGAAGCACGACGTCGACAAAGTCGAGTTGCCCGACCTGGATCAACGCGTCGGTGTTCAAACACAAGTGCCGGCGTTCACCCGCAGAGATTCGCAGGCGTCCAAACATCCCTTCGTACAACTCTTCCGACTTGGGCAAACTGGCTTTGACCAGAAAGGAACGGCTGGGCGCGTCGGCTTGGGGAACGATTTCGTCGATCGTGGCATCGTATTCGCGATCGAGTGCGTCGACGTACACGCCCAGGCGATCGCCGACGTTGAGCTTCACCGCCAGGTGTTCCATCACCGGCGCTTCCAGCCGCAGCGAGGTCGCATCGTACAGCGTCAGAATCGGCTCGCCGGGACGTGCGATGTCTCCGGGTTCGGCCGTCCGATCGACGATCCGACCGTTCTTGGCGGCCTTGATGACCGTGTAGGAAAGCAACGCCTCGGCTTCTTGGATCGCCTTGATGGCTTGCAATTCGTTCGCGGTGGCCACCTGCAGATCACGTTGGGCCAAATCGAATTCGGATCGCGACAACGCGTTTTGTTGTTGCAGGGTCGTGGCACGCTGGAACGCTTTTTCGGCTTGCTCACGATTGGCAGTCGTGGCTTCGAGTGCCCGCTTGGCCTGGTCGAGTCGGGCTTCGTATTCTTTGCTGTCCAGACGGATCAGTTCCTGTCCCTGCTGGACCTGATCGCCCGCCGTGACGCGAATCTCGGTGATCGTCGCCAGCAACTTGGACGAGACGACGGTTCGGCTGGACGCCTTGAGCGTTCCGATCGCCTCTTCGATGTACGGCTTTTCGATCTCATGCACGACGTCGGTGGGCTGGTCGGTGTGTTTGGGAACTCCACGGCCCGTCCAGCCCGGCTGGACTTTGTCTTCGAACATGCCTGAGAGCCAAGCGATGATCGCCACCAACAGCAACAGGCCGCCGCCGATCATGCCGATTCGACCGAAGGTGGCGAACCATTTACGAATCAATTTCATCTGCACGACAGGGGCTCCTCTGAAGGATCGTCCACGGTTTGTTTTTTTGATCTGCCATCAAAGTCGGAATCGAACTGGTACTCGCTGATAAAACGCTTGTCGATCCACGTCTTCAGTCGCCAGCACCAACGGGCATGCGCGGTGAACCAGCCGTACTGCAGCATGGCTTTCCCATCACCGGTGTTGAGTAGTTTCAAAAAGTCACGTTGTGGCTCGAAACGCTGCATCACGCCCCGGTTCAGCAACGCGTTGACGTTGTGCCACAAAATCGGACATTGCCGGACGGCATACACGCCCGCTTTGGGAGACGGTGATTCGATCACCGTCCCCGAATCGCCGACGGCAAAGATCCGCTCGTCCGAAAGCGATTGCAAGGTTTTGGAGGTGGCGATGAATCCACGATCGTCCGTTTGAAGCCCGAGGCGGGCGAGCACGGGAGGCGCCGCGGCACCGGTCGCCCAAATGACACCATTGGATCCATAGGACTGTCCGTCATCGGTGCGGAGCGCCGTGTCGGTCAACGCATCGACGCGATGACCGCGGTGCACCGTGATCCCACGTTGCCGGAGCAGTTGTTCGATGGAACGCACGCTCCGCATCGGCATCCCGTCGGCCACGTGCGGACTGCTGGTAAAGATCTCAATTTCAATCTCTCGCTCGCGTTGTTGCCACCGCTGCTGCAGACAAAACGCGATTTCGACGCTTGCGACGCCGCCACCGACTACGGCGACCCGCAACGGAGTGTTATCGTCTGTTGACGGGTTCATCGCTTGGTCGCTCAGGTGCGACTCCAACCGCTGCAGAAACGTTTGCATCGGCTTGATCGGGACCAACAACCTCGAATGGGAATGTTGCTCCCAGCCAACGGGCATCGACCCGACTCCGATGGACAGGACATCAAACGGAATCGGATCGCGATCGCAAAAGTGAAGCTCCCCGGCATCCAAATCGATACCCCGGGTGTCGGCGATGATCAACTCTGCACCGGCGTGATGAGCCAAGGCCGCCAAGTCGATTCGCATCTCCTGCTCGCTGAATTGCAGACCCAACGTGCCAGGCAGCATCCCCGAGTAAGTCGCCGTGGGAAACTTGCTGATACAAATCAATCGACAGCCGGCGATCGGCTCGCTGATCCACTGTTTGACCAGGTGGGCATTGGTGTGGCCGATGCCCAGCAGGACGATGTTTTTCAACGGGCCGTTGGCCGGTGAGGGGTTCACTGGGTGACCTGTTCGTACTTCGAAGGAATCTTGTATCGATCGCTGTAGGTGTGCACGCGGTTGGTCGGTTCGCCATCGAGTGTGACCAAGGGCAGTTCGGCATCGATCCATTTCAAGATGCTGCCTTTGTAGTTTTTGACTTTGATGCCCTTGGCGGCGAGCTGTTTGGCGTAGGCACCACTACGGCCGCCGACGGTGCAATAGGGAATCACCGTCCGCCCTTGATAGTCCTGGCGGTTCGCTTCGTACTGCTGCTTGGTGATCGCTCCGGGAATGATCGACACGTTGACTTCGGCGTCGGAACGCACGTCCACCACCACAAAGTCCGCCTGGGGTGCTTCGCCCCCGGAAGCTTTCGCGTCGGCCGCGGCTTGCCGCTGCTTGTTCAGCAACGATTGCAAATCGTCGGTGCTGATCGTTTCGATCTTGGGACCGCCAAAGAGTCCGCCGAACTGAGCCGGGGCGGGGTGGGATGCCAAGCCACAGATCGCCAATGCCAGAATTCCAAGCCAACTTTGTCGAATCATCACTTTCCTCGGTTTCACGATGCGTCGGGGAGTTCGTTGTCGATGCTTCCGCAATCACTAACCAATATATCGCTAGGTGACGAGGTGTCAATCAGTCTTTTTCGGTGTGAGGGGACAGAAAAGTGCAGTCATCTGGTTCGCCAGCGGCACCCCAGCGGGCAACGCTGTGAAGCATTTTCCCCATGTGTTTCGTGAGGTTTTAGCGGCAGGGCGCGAGCCCTCCGGTTCTGCATCTCTGCCAAAACACCGGAGGGCTCGCGGGCTGTCGATTGAGTCGGGATCTGCTGAGTCAATGGTGAGCCGCTGGCCGTAAGGCCTCGGGCGGGCGCCACAATGCCCGGCCGCTCGTATAACGAAAATACAGTTCCATTAGAATGGACTGTGGTTGTTCGTGAGGAGCGATTTACGGCCGCTGTGGCTTGGACCACTTGCGTAAGATTTCTCCCTCCGAGTTTTGACTTTACTTATCGTTACAT
>NZ_JANZKV010000272.1 GCF_025060895.1 Stieleria sedimenti
ACGGGCCCTCATCTGAAGATACGACGCTTAACTTAGCGGTATTGGCCTTTAGGCGATTCCCGGTCGCTGCGACGCAGCGATAATGGGCGGCTAAAGCCTGCACACCAACGCTGATGCAGCGCTAGCGTGTGAACTTGGCTTCGCTGAGCCGCCGTTTGGTTTCGGCCATCAAGGCGTCTTCGTCGGCTTCGCTGTCGGCCACGTAGGTGACGCTGAAACGCAGGTAGGATCCGGCATCGTCCCAGGGCACGGTGACGACACCGAGTTGTTCGATCAGGAACCGTGTCGCGTCCTCGGCCTTGTCAAACGTTTCACCACTTTCGGTCCCCTTCGGGGCGGGCGTGTAAAGAAAATACGTTCCGCCGGGCATCTCGCAATCGAAGCCGCAATCCTTCAACACCGCGACCAGCTTTTCCATCCGGCGTTGATACTTGGCCATGATTCGAGCCGGGATCGAGTCGTCGTCCAACGCCGCGGCGGCGGCCTTTTGGGTCGCGATGAATTGCCCGCTGTCACTGTTGTCCTTGACGTCCGCGAACGCGGAAACGATGCGAGGGTGACCGGCGACGAAACCCATCCGCCAGCCGATCATGTCATATCCCTTGCTCATCGAATGGACTTCGACGCCGACGTCCATCGCGCCGGGGGTTTCCAAGAAACTGGTCGGCTTGCCGTCAAACGTCAGCAGAATGTGCGCCGCGTCATGAACGACGACAAATTCTTTTTCCTTGGCTAACGCGACCACCTTTTCAAAAAACTCCGGCGTCGCCAACCGTCCCGTCGGCGAATTCGGATAATTCAACACCAACAACTTGGTGCGACGATAGATGTCGTCGGGAACCGAATCCAAGTCGGGCAGGAAATCGTTTTCTTTCAACAGCGGCAACCGGAACACATCACCACCGTAATAACGCGTGTGTGTGCCCGCGACCGGGTAGCCCGGCACGGTCATCAGCGTCACGTCACCGGGATTGATGAAACAGGCCGGTAACATCGCGTAGGCGGGCTTGCTGCCGATGCAATGGTTGATCTGCGTGGCCGGATCGAGGTCGACGTCAAAGTGCCGCTTCATGAATCGCGCGGCGGCCTGTTTGTATTCGATCACGCCGTTATCGGCATAGCCGCGGTTTTCGGGCTGATTGATTTCCGTCGCCATGACCTGCCGCACCGCCTCATCGGCCATCGCGTCATTTTCGCCGATTCCGAAATCCAGCAACTGGCGATCCGGGTGGGCCGCCAAGGCGTTCCGCTTGGCCCGTTTGATCTTTTCGAACTTGTAGATCTCGGTGCTCTTTCCATAGTTTGCCCCGCCGATGCGATCGGCAAACAACGACTGGAAATAGGGATCTTTGACTTCAGGTTCGGTGGCAGATGACATAGCGGTGATCAAAGGAATGGAAGAAGAATCAGTCCTGACGGAGGGCCACGATGATAAACGGCGGGGCAACTATTCGCGAGTGTGGTGATGTTGAATTCCCCGCTGCTCACGTCAGCGATTGAGGCATCGAGGCAAACCCGCGGCGGACCAACGCCTCGGCGACTTCGGCCGTCGGCCCCAAGTAGTCTGCCACAACGAATCGCACGTGCGGGTGACGCTTGGAGGCCTCGGCGACCTGATCCGCAATCGCGTCGTACAAACGGCCCTGGAACAGCAAATGAGGCTGGACGATCACGGTTCGGATCTCGGAGCGGCCCGCAACCTCGTCCAACACGTCCGGCAGCTTGGGCTCGGCCATCGCGTAAAAACCGACCGCGTGATGGGGCATCTCACATCGCCGGGCCACGATTTCACCGAGCACACGCATGTCGGCTTTCGCGCAGGGGTCGTAGCTACCCCGGCCGACCATCACCAGCGCGACCGATTCGTCCACCTGGATCGCTTCCCGATCGGCGGCTTGCTTGATCCGGCTGGACAGCAACTTGATGATCGTCGGAGCGCGTGAGAGGGGGGCGGACTGGCTGTAGCAGACGCCCGGGGTCTCCGTGGCGGACGCGGCAACCGCATCGGGAATGTCGCTTCGGGCGTGTCCGGCCGCAAACAACAGCAAGGGCGCGACACGAATCTGTTTCGCACCACGTCGGACCAACGTTCGCCAAGCTTCGGGGATCGTGGGGTGCTGAAATTCCAACAAGCAGCCTTCCACCGGCAGCGGTGCCAGCCGCTCCGCCAAGACCGACGCGAGTTGAAAAAACTCCTCCGTCCCGGCGGGATCGCGGGTCCCATGACCGACCAACAGAACCGCGTCGCTCTGCGGCGTTGCCACGGACTCCTTCACCACTAGTTCTGGGCGACGGTTGAACCCGCGAACCCGGCGGCTTCCAACTGGGCGATCGCCTGTTCGGCGTCAAATCCATCTTTGTAGGTCACGATGACTTGGGGGTTGTCGATGATGCCTTCTTCTTTTTGCGGAGCAAGCTCGACGGCGACCACGTCCGCGCGTTTCTCCAGGTTCTTTTTCACGCTGGGGTAACAGGCAAACGGGCAATGCATTTCAGGAACCGTCATCGTCAACGATGCCGTCTTCACCTCCACGTCCGGCGCGATCGAGACCGCATCCGGGGTCGCCGACGAGGGGACCGCCTCGGCAGCGGGCTCGGTCGGTTGGGTTGAGATCATGTACATGATTCCGGCAGCAGCCAAGATCGCGGCGCCGTAAGCGAGAGATCGCATGGGAAGGTCCTTTTCAAAGGGGAAGGTAAATTTGGTCGAGGGCAGGGTCAACCGAAGTTTGGGGGGCGGTCGCCGCTGGTCGGCTTTCCGCGGCTGACGTGCGAATTGGCGAACACCCTATCGTTTCATCTTGACGTGAATCGGTCAATTATCGCAATTTCCAGTCGCGGTCGGCATCCGCCACCGGAAACTTGATCGAAATCCTGCGACGCAGGCGATTTTCTACCCTTTTTCGCTCGGAGACCAGCCCGTTGCTTCACGTGCCGAGAGCCATTGCAAGTTGGCCGCTGACCAGTTTAGTCGGCGGTAAAGGGACCGCAGGGCGACTTTTCCAGTTGTGCTTGCTCGCCGGTGCCCTGATTTCAGCTGGTTTTAGTCACGCACAGCCTTCGGGGGCGATTTACAATTCGAACCCGGACGGCAGCGTGATCGGGGCCCATTCCTCCGATCCGTACCAAATGGTCGCACCCACCGCGGGGAACCCTTCTTCAGCGCTTTTACCGGCCGGCGGTGGACTCTTTGCGGGTAGCCCGGCAGTGGGCAGTCTCCGTCAATGGGATCCGCTGCTTCCGCGTTTTCAGAACCGCATCGATTCGCGGCTTTTCCTTCGCGCCGAGTATCTGCTGTGGGACGTGTCGGGCATGGACGCGCCGCCGCTGGTCACGACCAGCCCCGACGGCACCGGTCAGGACATCGCCGCCACGCTCGGTGAAGCCGGTACCTCGGTCGCATTCGGCGGCAAGACGCTCAACGACGGTTCGGTCGGCGGATTCTTGATCGGCGGCGGGCTTTGGATTTCCCCGCAACAGCATTTTGCGATCGAAACCGAGTACTTCCAATTGTCCGAACTCGATGACAGCTACAACGGATCCAGTGACGGCACCGTGATCCTGGGACGCCCGTACTTCGATATCACCGATGGCGAAGAGACGGCTGAGCTGATCGCGTACCCGGGTTTGGTCAGCGGCGACATTCGCGTCCGAACCGAGTCCGACCTGCGATCGTTTTTGATCGACGGACGTGTCTCGCTTTGCCCCACGCACGACGCGTACTGTCAACAATGTGGACCGCGTGACCGCACCGATTGGATCATCGGCTACCGCAATATCCGTCTGCGCGATTCGCTGTCGATCGTTGAAAACCGACGCAGCGAAGTCACCAGTGATCCGCAAACCGTTGCTTCATCCGATCAGTTTCAGGCGACCAATCAGTTCAACGGACTGCAACTGGGCATCGTGCATCGCATGTTGCTTCAGCGAGCCTGGTTGGAAACATCCATGCGCGTCGCCCTGGGTAACACCGAACAAACGCTGCGGGTTTCCGGCAGCACCACCATCGATGATCAGGGGACGAGCCAAACCTACCAGGGCGGACTGTTGACGCAGCGGACCAACAGCGGCACGCGGAGTCGAGATGAGTTCTCGTTGGTGCCCGAGTTGGGTGTCCGATTGGGGATCCGATTGACCGATCGGCTACACGCGAACATCGGTTATTCGGTGCTGTATCTGCCCAACGTGATTCGCGCGTCCGAGCAAATCGACCGGGACCTGAACCCCGGGTTGGCTCCGCCCGGAATGGATCCGCTGGCCGGTGCGCTGCGACCGCGCGTCCAGTGGATCCAGTCGGACTACCTCGCCCACGGTCTGCATTTGGGCGGTGAATTCAACTTCTGACCGGAACGGCGCGAGGCGGCTGCCGATTGAATCGGGATCTGCTGAGTCAACGGTGTGCCGCTGGCCGTCAGGCCTCGGGCGAGCGCCGGAATGCCCGGCCGCTCACGCGTCACGGCTCACCAAATCGACAGGCCGCGAGCGTTCCGGTTCCACATCGTTTGCCAACGGGGATCACATCGATTCCATCAGGCTGCTGATCAGCGGCAGCAACTGTTTTTTGCGGCTGACGACGCCGTCGAGTTGGTAGAGTCGGTCTTCGAGTTCCGGGTAGTTGATGTCTTCCCAGCCTTGCGGTTCGCTGCTCATCATCAACAGGCTGCCGTTGCTGACGATGTCGGTGACCAACAGGGCGCTGAAGTCGAGCTTTTGTTCTTGCGCCATGCTTTCCAGCGCACCGAACAATTCGTCTTTGCGTTCCCAGAACAAATCGAATCCGATCTCTTCGATTTGCGAAATCGAAAACGCGTGCCCGGATTCTTCAAAGTGCTTGCAATCCTCTCGGACGACTTGGCCGGGCGAGCAGGTGCGGAGGGCTGAACCGACTTGGAAGAAGTTTTCGGCGAACGATTCCAGCGGCATGGGGCAAAACTGCTGCAACCACTCCAGCATGTCGCGATCGGTCGGGGTGGTCGTCGGTGAGCGCAGGTAGAGCGTGTCGCTGATCATCCCGGATGCCATGCAGACCGCGATGCCCGGCTCGGGGTCCATGCCGGCTTGGCGATACATTTTTGCAACCAGGGTGCACGTCGATCCGACCGGCTCCATCGTCAAACGAATCGGCTCGGTCGATTTCAGCGATCCGCCCAATCGGTGATGGTCCAGCACCTCGACGATCCGTGCCTCGTCGGCGCCCGCGACGGCTTGCCCCAGTTCGTTGTGGTCGACCAGCACCAGTTCGGTTTTGGGCGGATTGACCAAGTCACTTTTGCTGAGCACGCCGACCAATTGCCCGTCCTCCAAGACGGGGAACACGGCTTGCGGCGACCGAAAGATTTTTTCCCGGGCTTCGGTGACGGGCATCCGCGCGGGCAGCCAAGTGAAGTCCTCTTCGACCACATCGCCGATCAGCTGCGCCGACTTGATTCGCATCGTTGTCGTGGCGGTGTCGAACGGGCTGCCCAGGACGGTGATCCCCCGCACCCTGGCCAATTGCATCAACCCCTCGGACAACTGGTAGCCGCCCGTCACGATCAACGCGCGGACGCCGAGTTCCAGGGCCGGCAACTGAACGGTCGGACGATCGCCGCTGACGACGAGCAATTTTTCGGCGGGGAATTGTTTGATATGGTCGGTAAACCCGCCGGCACTCATCGCCCCCACACTGACGATCAAGTCCTCGTCCACATCCGGATTGACCGCATGCTGGAACGTCCCGCCGAGCACCGAGGCGATCTTGCTGAGGTTGGTGCGCACCTGTCGCGCCTTGAGCGGATCGACGCCGCTGTTGAGCACCAGTTCCAGAATATCCAAGAGCGAGACGATCCCGGACAGCTTGCCGTCCGGTTCGACCACGGGAATGCTCCGCAACCCACGCTCGTCCATTCGCCGATAAACGTCATAAAACACTTCGTCGCGATGGGCCAGCGTGACATCGGTTTGACAGACGTCTTCGACCAGGGGGTGCACGTCCATCACGATCCGCGGCGCCGACAGCTTGGCGATTTTCAGCGCGTATTCGGTCCGCTGGTTGGGCGGTCCGCAACTCGCCGCGATTGCATCGGGACGCGTCGTTCGTCGCAAAAAATCCGCGTAGGCGATTGCCGCACAGATCGCGTCGGTGTCCGGGTTACGATGACCAAAAACGAATAAAGGCATGAGACGCGATTCGATGAGAACGGTGAGCTGGATTGGCGAGCATTGTCATCGCAATCGCATTCAACGTCGATCCTACGCGGCCAAGATTTCCGTCGCCCGCTGAAAAATCGCTTCCGGGTCACTCATCCGACCGACCCCTTTGACGCGACAGGACAACCATCCCGATTCGGGGCCGATCAGCTGGCATCCGTCGGCGGCCAGCTGGGCAACATTGCGGCCGACGGACGGTTTGTTCCACATCGGGTCGCTCATCGCCGGCGCGATCAGAACCGGCGCGGTGTTTTGCAGATACAGCGTGCTGACCAGATCATCGGCAATGCCGTGAGAAAACTTGGCGATCAAATTGGCCGTTGCCGGCGCCACGATCATCAGATCCACGTCGACGGCCAGTTCGATGTGCGATCCGAGCGGATGTTTGGCGTCGAAGCCGTCCAGGCCGACCGCACGCCCGGACAAGGCCGCCAGAGTGGGCGGCCCCAGGAACTCGGTCGCCGAACGTGTCATCACCGTTTGCACCTGATGGCCGGCTTGGGCCAGTCGGCTGCACAAAATGGCGGCCTTGTAGGCGGCGATCCCGCCACCGACGGCCAACAGGATTCGCTTGGATGAAAGGGGGTCCGGCATGGCGCAGCGTTCGGGGAAAAGCGAACAGATGTCAGACGATCGTCAGCCGTTTGGCGCGAGCCTGCGGGCCCCAGCGCCAAGGAAACGACGATCGACTTAGCGGCAGGGCGCGAGCCCTCCGGTCTTTTAAAGTGTTTTCGCGTCGAAACCGAACGGCTCGCGGGCTGTCGTTTTAGTCGGGATCTGCTGAGTCAATGGTGAGCCGCTGNNCGCGGCTCACAAAAACGACAACCCGCTCGCGCCGTTCCGCTAACACCTTTGTCGCCAAAGTATGTGGCATTGAACGCGAGCCGCGAGGTCGTTGTTCCCGCGAGGAGCGTGCTACAGGTCCGCGGCGTCCAGGTCGGGAGACTCGGCGGCGGCGATCGTCGCATCCAAGTCCATCTCTCGGACTTGCTCGACTTCGTTTTCCATGTTCAGGACGATTTTGTCCTGCATGATTTCTTGCAGCACGATCGACATCTTGTCATGGGTGTCGACGTTGACCAACGCGCGGCTGCCTTGGTTCAACTGGACCAGCCGCTTTTGAATCAAAGTGCTCAACTTGAATCGACCACCGACCTTGTTGACGGTCTCTTCGTCTTTTAGTTCTTCGAGCATGTGTGTTTCTCCTGATGGTCTCTGAGGATTTGGCAGACTTGGGCGACGGCCGCGTCGACCGAGCCGTTAATGATTTCGTATTGGTAGCGGTGCACGAACCGCATCTCACCCGCGGCTGTTTCCAGACGGCTTTGAATCGCGGCTTCGGTTTCGGTTCCCCGGTCGCGGAGACGACGTTCCAGTTCGTCCATACCGCCGGGATGAATGAACAACGAAATGGGGTCGGTCTCCAGATGCTCCATCACCTCAATCGCACCCTGAACGTCGATTTCAAGGATGATCCAATTTCCCGCGGCGAGCCCGTCGGCGACTTCACTGCGCAGCGTCCCATACCAGTGTCCCTTGCCGAACACCTCTTTGCATTCAAGAAAGGCATCTTGATTGCGAAGTTCTTGGAAACGTTGCTGCGAGAGGAAATGATATTCTCTTCCGTCTTGTTCACCAGGGCGCGGGCCGCGGGTGGTCGCCGAGACGCTGAATCGCAATGGCAGATCACACTCGGACAACAGCCGTCGCGTCACGGTCGACTTTCCGGCGCCGCTGGGCCCGGAAATAATGATCAGACGTGGAGAGGTTGATTCAGCCATCGTTCATGCCCCGCTTACGGGCTACTCCAGGTTTTGGACCAATTCACGCATCCGCTCGATCGCACATTTGATTTCGACCACGACTGCCGAAACCTCGGCGTGGGCGGATTTGGAGCCGATCGTGTTGGTTTCACGGAACATTTCCTGGATGATGAAATCCAGTTTTCGCCCCACCGGCTCGTCGCGCGCGGACTCTTTGTCGCCGTCGGGGCTCTCCCCCCGTAAGACCGCCTGGAAAAGCTTCAAGTGACTGTCCAATCGGGTGATTTCCTCGCTGACGTCCGCCTTGTCAGCATACACTTGGACTTCGCGAAGTAGGTCGACCGGATTGACCTCGGCGTCATATTCGGCCAAGACCCGCTGGACCTTCCCCTCCAACCGGACCCGATAGCTCTCGGCCGCCTGCGGGGCCAGCGTTTCGATCGCTCGCACGTGCGCCCGGATCGTTTCGCAATCGCCGAGCAGTGTTTCGGCCATGTGGGCGCCTTCTTGCTCGCGCATTTCGATCAGGTTTTCGAGCGCCGCAATGACGATTTGCCGGGCCTGTTGGAATACCCTTTCGGCGTCGTCGCCTTTCGGCCTCGCTCCGGTCTGGACCCCGGGCAGGTTCAGCAAGGCGGCGACGTCCAGCGAAACGTTCGCGTCGGCGCTCACCCCGGACTGTTCCATTGCCGCTTTGCACTGCCGAATGTAGCCGGCCAGTACGGTGCCGTTGATCTGCACCGGCGTCTGGCCTTGCTGGTGCTCGAGGTTGATCGAGAGGTTGATCGAGCCGCGGTGCAAGTGCTCGCGGACGACCGATTCGATCAGCGCTTCGCTGCCGGAGAGTGAATCCGGGGTCCGCACCGAACACTTGAATCCACGGTTGTTGACCGTCCGCAGCTCGACCGTGACGGTTCCGATGTCCGTTTTTCCCGCAGCCCGTCCCTGGCCGGTCATGCTGCGGATCCCGCAGGCGGGCGCAAGGGTCGCGGTGGCTTGTGTCATGCGGCGTCAAGGTGGAGGGGTGGCATGTGATTCGATGCCGGGGGAGAAGAAAGAAAGGCGTTCCGCGTTTGGGTGAAACCTGCAACACGGCCTGCCTCGTTGCGCCGAGCCCTCCTGGCGGGAGCCGCGACGCACGTGTGGCATGATCGCTGCGTCGGCGAGGGGCCTACTCGGGCGTTGACTCAGACGTCTCCGCTGGCGTTTCGTCCGCCGGGGTTTCTGTTGGCGTTTCGTCCGCGGGGGCGGTTTCCGCTGGCGTCAATTCCATCGTAGGCGTTCCGGTTGCCGGCTCGCTCTCGGTGTCCGCTGCGGCATCCCCTTCGGTCGCGGCATCCCCTTCGGATTCGGTGGGTTCGTCGGACAGCAACCCGCTCAGACCGCTCAGCCCACCGCTGCCGGTGGTTCCGGTGGTTTCATCGGCGGAAGATTTCAGTGCGGGGGTGTCGTCGATGGCGTAATCGGCGTCGTCGGCGGTCAGCGGCGGCACGCCCAGGGAGTACATCGCGATGGCGCAGACCAAGCCCCAGATGATGGCCGAAACGGCGGTGATCAGGGTGAACGTGTCGCCCGCTTTGCTGCCGAAGGCGCTTTGACCGCCGGGTCCGCCGAGGGCGCCGGTCAATCCGCCGCCTTTGCCGCGTTGGACGAGAATCAGCAGGATCAAAAACACCGAGAGGATGAACATCAGCCAGCCCAGTGCGGCGCTGCCGAGTGAACCCAGGATCAAGGTCTGATTGGTAAGCGTGGTCATTGCGAATCCGTTGTCTGTCTCTGGACGGTTAAGGGGCTGTTTGGATCAGCCGGCATTGATGATTGCGACGAAGTCATCCACTTTTAGACTGGCACCGCCGACGAGGGCGCCGTCAATATTCGGTTGGCCGAGCAATTCCTTGGCATTATCCGGTTTCACGCTGCCGCCGTACTGAATTCGCATCTGCTGTGCGACGTCGTTGGTGAACATCTCGCCGAGCAGCTTGCGGATGAACGCGTGGACTTCTTCGGCTTGTTCGGGCGAAGCTGTTTTTCCGGTGCCGATGGCCCAGACGGGTTCGTACGCGATGACGACGCCCGAGGCGCGGGCTTCATCGAGTCCTTCCAGCGAGCCGCGGAGTTGTGTTTCGACGACCGCTTCGGTCTTGCCGCTTTCGCGGTCTTCGAGCGTTTCGCCGACGCAGACGATCGGGACCAGGTTACCCGCCAGCGCGGCGGCCAGTTTTTTACTGATCTGGGCATCGGTTTCGCCCAGGATGGCGCGTCGTTCGCTGTGTCCCAGGATGACGTAGCGGCAGCCGCTATCGCACAACATGGCGGCGTTGACTTCGCCCGTGTAGGCACCGTCTTCGGCGGGATACAGGTTCTGGGCTCCCAGGCTGACGGCGGATCCGGCCAACACGTCACCGACTCGGCTCAGGTAGACCGACGGCGGGCAGACAACGACTTCCACCGTCGGGTTTTCCCCGACGGCATCGGCGATGCCTTGAGCCAGTTCCGCGCCGCCTGCGGCGCGCGTGTTCATTTTCCAGTTTCCGGCGATAATCGTTCGGCGGCTCACGCTGTCTTCTCCGGCAAGGGTGAAAGGGTTTTTCCAAGGAGGGTGGCGAGCGACTTCAACTGGCTCGCTAATTCGGCATATTGTTCGGGCAGCAACGCTTGCGGGCCGTCACTCTTGGCGACTTCCGGGCAATCGTGCACTTCGATGTGGACCCCGTCGGCACCGGCGGCCAAGCCGGCCATGGCACAGGCGGGGATCAATTCTGGTTTCCCCGTGGCATGCGAGGGGTCGACGATGATCGGCAGGTGGCTGAGTTGCTGGACCAGCGGTACGGCCGCGACATCAAACAGGTTGCGGGTCGCGGGGTCAAATCCTTTCACGCCGCGCTCGCACAGCACCACGTTGGGATTGCCCTTGGACAGGATGTATTCGGCGCACATCAGCAGGTCCGTCACGGTGGCGGACATGCCGCGTTTGAGCAACACGGGCCGCTCCGACGCGCCGACTTCATTGAGCAGCGCGAAATTTTGCATGTTTCGGGCACCGACTTGCAGCATGTCGGCGTATTCGGCCACCAATTCCACCAAACGCGGATCGGTCACCTCGGTCACGACAGGCATCCCGTGGGCGTCGCCGACTTCGCGGAGCCGTTTCAGTCCGGCTTCGCCGAGTCCCTGAAACGCATACGGGCTGGTTCGCGGCTTGTAGGCGCCGCCGCGGAAAATGTTCGCACCGGCCTTGGCGACCTGTTCGGCGATCCGGTGCATCCGGTCTTCTTCTTCGACGCTGCACGGGCCGGCGATCATGCCGATGTGTCCGCCGCCGATCTTGACGCCACCGACATCGATCACGCTGGATTCGGGGTGGGCCTCCCGGGAGGCCAATTTATAGGGCGGAAGCACCGGGACGACTTGCGCCACACCCGGGATGGAACGCACCGATTCGACCACGATCTTCGATTCATCGCCGATGATGCCGACGATCGTCCGGAACGTCCCCCGCGACAGGTGCGCCTGCAAGCCCATCGCTTCGACACGCTCGATGACGTGGTCGACTTGTTCGTCGGTCACTCCGCCCTTGAGAATCAGAATCACGGTGAATGGCTTGAAATGAAAATCGGGTGATCGGGCAGGAAAAGGGGATCGAAGCGGGAGAGTTTAGCGATCCGCAGTACGGTTCGTCGAGGGCAAAGGATCGCCGGGGTACAAAGGGGGGGGCGTTTTCCACTGAATCGGCCCTGCGAGCTCGAATTCCCGTGGCGATTTCCTTCCACGCCGCAGTCTACAGCGGCTCTCTCTTTGTTAGAATGGCGGCACTAGGGGCCAGCGAGCCGCCCTCGTCTTCTCTTCAAATCGGTTGCGATGGACCAGCACTTACCCCGCGGACGCGTTTCGGCTACTGAGCCGGTGCTTCGCAGTCGCTTACTGCCGCGAATTTCGTTTCAGTCGTTGCTGGTGCTGACCGCACTTTCGGCGGTCGTGATCGCCGTCGTCTACGCCGCCGACCAGGGGGGCCCCTACGCCACGGCCGCGGCCGTCGGTCTGTTCTTTGCCCTCTGCATGTCCATTTGTTCCGCGTTGATCTTCCTGCTCTCCTGGGCGGTCTCGTTTCTGCCGCGAGTGGCCGGCGTCGCGGCCCTGGCCGTCGGCATCGCGCTGGCGATGGCCCGATTGCTGGGAATCCCGCTGGGCGTGTTGTCATTGCTGCAGGAAACGATCTGGTTGATCAATTTTCAGATCATCGGCTGGTTCTTGCTGCTCTTTCCGTTCGGAACCGCCGAGGATGCCGACGCCGCCAGCCCCTTTGCCGACGATCAGCTGCCGCCGCAGATCTTCGCGCCGCGGGAGCCGTCGAATTGACCGCCGCGACGCCCACCCGAAACGTTCCGATCCAAGTCCCGTTTGTTCAGCCGCTGACAGGTGCGCTGACAGGTGTTCAGCCGCCGACAGGCGTTCGGCGAATGCACAGGCCGTCCACCCGGTTCCGGCCGGTCGCCGGGCTACGCTGTGAAACATTTTTTAGCGGTAGGGCGCGAGCCCTCCGGTGTTTTGGCAGAGGTGACGAACCGGAGGGCTCGCGCCCTGCCGCTAAAACCTCTCGAAACACATGGGGAAAATGCTTTACAGCGTTGGCCGCCGGGCTGCTGGCCTTGTTCCTCGCCGCCGCGATGGCGGGCTCTGCCGCGGCCCAGTTCAGCGTTCCAGAAATCCTTTCCACGCATCAAGTCGTGCTTCCCAACGCGGCCGACCCGACCGCCGGAGCCGGCGGCAGTGGATTCAAAGCGACGATCGAGGTGAGCAATCTGATGGGCGTCGGCTATGTCGGTGTGGACGCCACGCTGACGTCGACACTGGGGCCGATGACGGCGAATCGAGAGTTGACGATCCGGTTGACACCGATCGATCGCCATCTGCCCGCCGACCGCGCGATCGCGACGGAGTTTCCGCTGACCTTTCCGCAGGGGCAAACCCAGGCGGTGCTGTCACGATCGTGTCCGAAGTGGACGATCGGCAACTCCTATCGCATCGAAATTGTCGAGGACGGCTCCCCGCTGAAACCCTACACCGCTGAAGTCGGTAACCCCTTCCCCGGCTACGCGATCCAATCCCCCGCGACCGTGTTGCCCAATGAACTGATCTGCAATTTCCTGTTGGTCGACACGGATCCCAAACCGATCGCCAAACCGGCCGACGCGATCTCGTTCGATCGGCCGGGGCGGTCGGTGATTTCCAGGCGAAGTCCGTCGCTGCAAACCGTGACGCTGCAGCGGCTGCCCTCGGATTGGCGTCTGCTGCGCGATCTCGATTGCATCGTGATTCAAGGCGACCGGCTCATTCAGGGCGACCGACTCGACACGCCGACGCCAGCGCAAACCGGGGGCACCGCGACGGCAGAGCGTCAAGCGATCGAAGCGATCCGCGATTGGGTCTTGATGGGTGGAACCCTGGTCGTGCTCCAGGCCCCCGATGCGTCCCAATTGGCTCGGTCGCTGCGGCTGAAGCTGTTGCAACGGAAGCAAGAGGATGAGGTGTTCGCCGCACAGATCACCAGTGTCGCGTCGACGATGAGGGAGACGTTGGAGAGCTATCGGGAAGCGCTGCGCCGTGTCGCCGAGTCGTCTCCGGTGGTCGAGTCGGCGGAGGATTCTCCATCGCCGCCCACCCCCACCGTGCTTTCGCTTCCCGTCGGCGGCAGCGACCCGATGGCCGGCATGAGAACGCCCCTGCGTGGACGTTTTACCGAGAAGCAGCTTGCCGCGACCGGGCAATGGATCGAAGCGTCTGAAGCAAGCACCCGGGCGTTCGAATCGGATTGGAAGCAAGGTTACCGACGATCGGTCGGCGGTGGTCAAGTGGTGGGGATCCCCGCCGAGTCGATCGATTTGCTGCTGGCGGTTGATCTGTTGGAGACGTTGATCGGTTATCGGTGTTCGCCGATGCTCGCTCGCGGCGTGGATCCGATGATGGGCGACTTTCGCAGCCGGCGTTGGTTGATCCCGGGCGTCGCCGAACCACCGGTTTACACGTTCATGGGGATTTTGACGCTGTTCGTGTTGCTGGTCGGGCCGGTCGCCTATCGCTGGACGACGCGAGGGCATCGGTCCCATTTGATGTTTCTGATCGCGCCGGCACTGGCGTTGGTCACGACCGCCGCGATGTTCGCTTACAGCATCGTGTCCGATGGGTTCGGAACCACCGTTCGCGTGCGGCAACTGACTTGGATCGATGGCGCCAGCGGCGATGCGATCGAACGGACCCGGTCGACACTGTTTTCCGGGATCAGCCCCCGCACGGGATTGCGATTCGCCGGCGACGCCGAAGTCATGGCTTATCCCAACGGCGGCCAGCAGAGGTGGCGGGACCTGCGCAGCGAAGTCGGCGAGGTGCGTTTGCATGCCGACATCGATTCCGACGACCAGCGGCTGGACGCTGCGTTTTTGCCGTCGCGCACCCAGACCCAGTTCGTCACCCATCAAATTCGCCGCGGCGTGGGAACGCTCTCGATCAACGGACTCCAGCCGTTCGACTCCTCCGGTCAGGTCCCCAACGCTCGTTCAATTGAACTATCCAGTTCGCTGCCCTTTGAACTGCGCGATCTGGTCGTTTGTTCGCCCGATGGTCGCTATTGGTCGGCCGAGAACATCAAAGCCGGCGAAACCGCTTCGGCCGACTGGATCCCCAAGACCCAAGACGCATCGAAGTTGCTCGGACGCCTCTACACCCGGCATCGACCGGTGGGCGCCGTCACCGAGTCGGGGCGGTCGCAAGGCAATCGACGGATCCGCGATTTGGTGCTGTTTATCAATAAAGAGATCAGTCGCAACGGGCTCGTCGTGACCGACGGCGTATTTGAACACTGGCTCAACGAAAGCCTTTTTATCCGTGGGGAGTTGCCACCGGGCATGTTTATCGGCATCGGTTCGGCCAGCCCCGACGCCGTCGCCATTGCGGATGCCGATCAGGTCGCCAGCGTCCGCTATGTGATGGGGACACTGCAATGAGTTTCACCGACCAGGAGCTCGACGACGGCAACGCCGCCACGCGCCCAGCCGGCGACACCGCGTCCAGCGAACCGGCGACACCACGCGTCCGCGGCGAGGCGACCGTCGACCCGCGCGGCGGTGTTCACACGAATGACTCCGAGTGCATCGAGTTGCGTCGACTGCATCGTTTCTTCGGCGACACCCGTGCGGTCAACGATGTCACGTTCAGCGTCGGCCGCGGTCAAGTGTTCGGTTTCATCGGCCCCAACGGTGCCGGCAAGACAACCTCGATGCGGATCCTCGCGACGCTGGACTTGCCGAGCTACGGCGACGCCTTCGTCGACGGGTTCTCCGTCGTCAACGATCCCGAACTGGTGCGCAAGCGATTGGGGTTCATGCCCGACTCCTTCGGCACCTATCGCGACGTCAACTGCCGCGAGTACCTGGATTTTTTCGCCCGGGCCTATGGGTTGGTGGGGCGCCAGCGGACCCGCCGCCTGCAGTGGGTGCTGGATTTTACCGGGACCGGCGGCATGGCCACCAAACCGATTCGCGGCTTGAGCAAAGGGATGAAACAGCGTCTGTGCCTCGGCCGGGCACTCGTGCATGACCCCGCCGTGATGATTCTGGACGAACCCGCCGCCGGTCTGGACCCAAGGGCCCGCATCGAATTGCGGCGAATGATTCGTGAACTCGCCGACCGCGGCAAAACGATCCTGATCAGCAGCCACATTCTGACCGAGTTGGCCGAAATGTGCGACGCGGTGGGCATCATCGAACAGGGTAAACTGCTGGCGACCGGTAGCGTCGACCAGATCCAAAGCGACACACAAAACCAATCCGAGCTGACCCTCCGAATTCTGAATCGCCACGACGAAATCACCGAATCGTTGTCACGTCTGGGGGACCACATCGCGATCGACAACGTGATCCTGGACGGCCAATTCGTTCGCTTCGGATTCAGCGGGAAACCCGACGACCAGGCTGCCATCGTGACGCACTTTGTCACGCAAGGATTTCAAGTCGCCGAAGTCACCGCCCATAAGAAAAGTTTGGAAGACCTGTTCTTGCAAGTGACCGAGGGCTTGGTTCAGTAGGTTGTTAGCTGTTAGCTGTTAGATTTGAGATTTGGTTGGTTTGCGTTCTGATTTTTCTGCCCACGATTTTTCTGCCAAGACCTCCTTCCTTTTCCCTGCATGTCCCGATGGCGACGATAGACAACACGATCGATAGCACGGATGCCGTTTCGGGGGCGGCTTGGCTTGCGCGGCTGGATCGGTGGTGCGAGCGTGTGGGCGATGCGATCAATCCGATCTTGGTCAAGGAGACGCGTCAGTCGCTCAAGAGTCGACAGTTTGTCGTCACCTTTTCCATGATTTTGTTTGCGGCGTTGGCGTGGACGATCGCGGGCAGTCTGTCGTTGATGCCGCAAATCTACACGACGCCATCGGCACCCCGGATGATGATCGGCTATTACGCGGTGTTGGCGCTGCCGATGATGATGGTCGTGCCGCTGGCGGCGTATCGTTCCTTGGAGAGCGAAATCGACGACGGGACGTTGGAGTTGTTGTCGATCACCGCACTGTCTCCCTGGCAGATCGTGATGGGCAAATTGGCAAGTGCTTCGCTGCAGATGGTGCTGTATTTTGTCACCCTGTTTCCTTGTCTGGCCTACGCGTATTCCTTGCGTGGGGTGGATTTGCCGACGACGTTGCTGATCGTCGCTTCGCTGGCGGTGGCGGGATCGTTGCTGACCGTGGTCGGATTGTTCTTCGCGCCGCTGGCGCGTGGCCGATCCGGACGCGTGGCGACCATGTTGGTTTTGATCTTCATTCTCGTGCTTGCCGAATACGGCATCAGCTCGATGGTCGTCGGGATGATCCTGTACGGCAATCCGCTCTCCGCATCGGCGTTGTTGTTCACGGTGCTGGCGACGCTTGCGCTGTCGGGATCGTTGGGGCATTTGCTGTTGACCGCCACGGCCGCTCAATTGACGCCGGAAACGGAGAACCGTTCGACGTCGCTGCGTCTGTCGCTGCTGGTTTTGACGACGATCTGCGTCGCCACGATTGCCGCGGCCATGCTCGTGCTGGGCAGTGACGGGATATCGGTCTACGTCGCCGGATTGCTCGTGATCGCCGGACTGTGGACCTTTTGTGGTGCCTTGATGGTGGGCGAGCGTTCGACCATCACACCGCGGATTCGACGAGAATTGCCGAGCAGTTTTCTGGGCCGACTGTTTTTAACTTGGCTCACGCCGGGACCGACGACCGGACTGGTCTTCGCGATCATCGGAATCGCGATCCTGACGTCGATCCAGTATTTGTCTCTCGATTGGGTGTTGCGAACGGCCAACGTCGGCGGGTCGATGCGGCGACAGTTGCGGCACTTGTTGGGTGTGCCGGCGATTCTGTACCCGGCCTACCTGGTCAGCTTTCTCGTCGCCGTGCGAGTGGTGATGTTCGCGGTCCGTTTGCGCAACAATTCTCGCGTCGAAGTCGGCTTGGCCGCTTTGATTGTCGTTGCCGTGATGACAGCGTTGGTCCCGTATTCGTTGCAGCTGCACTACAACGATTACCAGCCGCTCAGTTACGATCCGACCTGGCAGGTCACCAATTGGGCGTTCACGATGGCAACGGCCGTGGAGCGAAGGCTACCGCCGGGCGTCCTCGGGCAAATCGTCGGCGCAGCCATTTGTCTGGCTCTGCTCTCCTTTTTTGCCGCTTGGCGGACAACGCGTCCACGCCGCATTGCCACGCCGCAACGCGTCCAGGAAGAGCTTAGCGGCCGCTGACGGGGCCGGCTTGCAATGCGTCCGTCCTGGAACGTGGCTGCGGGCAGACTTGCCGCAAGCGGTGCTGAAGATCGGCCAATTGAAACGGCTTGGACAGACTCGCATCGGGCTTCCTGCCCGAGACCTGTTTGAGTTTTTCGATTTCGATCAACAGGCCACTGCAGACGATGATCGGGAGATCCGAGCAAATCGCCTTGAGTTGTCGAAAGGTTTCTGCCCCGGAGACATCGGGCATCATCAGGTCCAGGATGACCACATCAAAGGTCTCACCACGCTGGACCCTCGCGATCGCCTCACGGCCTCCCGCAGCATCCGTCACGCGGTGACCGATCGCTTCGAGACTGAGTTTGGCGACGCGACGCACCTCGTCGTCGTCGTCAACGAGCAGGATCTCCATTGCGACGTCATCGGGTGAAGTCTTGATCGCCCGCTCGACGCCGTCGACGCGCAGGAACGCGCCCCGTTCGTCGCAGTTTTCGTCGGACGTGGAGTAATGTTTCGAGCTTTGGTTCAACGGCGTGGCGTCGCCTTTCGTCGTGGCCGGCGCTGACGCTTCCGTCGCAGCAGGCAACAGAATCGTGAAGACGCTGCCGTGGCCCAATTCACTTTGGCAATCGATGGTTCCCCCGTGCTGGTTGATCACACCGTAAGAAAGCGCCAGTCCCAATCCGGTGCCTTCACCGACTTTCTTGGTGGTGAAAAATGGCTCAAAGACACGGGCACGGGTTTCTTGGTCCATGCCGTGACCGTCATCGCGAATCCGAATACGCGTGAATGAGGCCCCGTCGGCGTCGAAAAACGGATCGGTCTGCAAAACGATCGTTCCGATTTGCCGGCCCAAGGCGTCGTGGGCGTTGAACAAGAGATTCAACAACACCTGTTCCAACTGGGCATGGTCAAACCGGCATGGCGGTAGCCGGGGGCTCAATTGCATCGAGACGACGACATCGGGCGACAGCGACGTCTTGGCCAGCAGCACCGCCTCTTCGACCACGTCATTGAGATTGCCGACTTGCAAGTCGAGATTCGTCTGGCGGGTGAACCCGAGCAGCGAGCGAACCAGTTTGGTCGCCTGTGCGGTGCAGCGGCGGGCCGAGGCTAAACAGTGACTGGGCTGATCCTCGTTTCGGGCAGCCCCGATGTCGATCAATTCCAAATTCGATGCGATCGCAGCCAACAGGTTGTTGAAATCGTGGGCGACGCCACCGGCGAGTCGACCGAGGGCATCCATTTTCTGGCTCTCCCGCAATTGAGATTCCAATCGGCGGTTGGTTTGCACCGTTCGTTGCAACCTCAGCCACAACGTCGCAAAGCAGAGCATGCCTGCCACCCCCAAGACCGCGATCAACGCCAGTGCCGAGATCCCCGCCGAACGCGAAAATTGCCACCAGCGTGAGACGACCTGCACTCCATCGGGACCCTCCAATTCAACGATGAACTCGGGAGAAAAATCTTGCTCCAGATCAGTCATCCCGGGCGGCGCCGCGGACACCATGCCCGTGACTGCGACACGGCGAGCGTTTTCCAACGAGAGGTCTTCCCAGGTCGCGTCGTTCACCGTCAATGTTGCCGCGAACTCCGTGTCGCCGTCACGGAGCATGATGATTCGTCCGTCGTCCTGGCTGAGTGAAAAAATGAAATCCGCTTCGATCGTCGCACGGTAGGGAAGCAGCGACAGTTCGACGGATCGGGCCTCGTCGCGCTGCGGCGGCGGAACGGTTTGAAAGGCCCTGGAATGAAGCGAGATGGCTTGGAACTGGTTCGCCCCCTGGCAACGTACTGTCACATCCACCAAGTGCCCCGCCGCGTCTTCCCGGGCCGTCGCGGTGGAAATGAAAATCCCAGAGCCCTCGGATTCAATCAAATAGCCGTCGCCCGCCGCGACCGATGTGATCTGACCGCTGGTCTGATACAACCCGCCTGCGATCGTCTCGGTCGTGCGAAGTTGTTCGATCGTTCTGCTCTCCGCATCGGAGACGGAGACGATGTCGTCGACGTGGCGAATCGGTTGCAACGGAGGATCAAATTCGTTCAACTCGACGACGTATCGAGTCGGCTTTCCGTCCGAACCGACTTCGCAGATCAACGTCCCTTCCAGCTCCACTTCATGACCGATCAAACGGTTCCATTGGAAGATGGCGTTCTCTTCGAAGCGGTGAACCAAAAACGAGGTATCCCCCGACGTGCAGGTCGCGATCCAACGGTCACCGAAACGGGCGACCTCCTGCACGGTGCCGGTCGTTTGGATCCGCTGTGACCATCGATTGCCGAGCGTCAAGTCTTCAATGCGAAGCGTCTTGGGTTCGACGGGGACGACGTCATCGGAGACTTCGACCGTTTCGACCTGGACGTAATGACCGTCCGTGACCAAGCGACCGATCACGCGGATACGGGTGCCCGGTGGTAGGCGGCTGTGACGCTCAAACTCGACGAACGGAACGGACAGGTAGATCGCGCTGTGTTGATCCTGCACAAACACGGCTCGGTCGCGTACGTCCCAGTAGTTGACCCGAGCGTCTAAATCGACCGGAAGAGACTCCACATCCGTTCGCCCGTAATGCCGTTGCAGATCCAGCAGACTGTGGATGACCTCGGCAGATCCGACTGCGGCTTGACGTTTCGCGACACCCTGCGCGGCGGCGACACCCTGCGCGGCGGCGACACCCTGCGCGGCGGCGAACAACGCCATGCACACACACGTCGCCACGAGGGCGCGCACGAACACGAGTCGATCCATCGGGGCGGGCGGCATGGTAGGCGAGTTCCTGCTAGACGATCTCGGGAACTTCGTACCCTTTGCGATACTGGCGGCGGAGCAACCCGTTGGCGGCGTCGGCATCGGAGCCGACAAACTGTTCCGCCTGGGGATCCAACGACAACATCGGGCTCAGCTTGATCTCGCTGCTGTCCAGTTTCAAATCATGCGCGGCGAGATGGTCATCCATTTCACCGAGCAGCGAGTCCCACTGGTCCAGTTTGACCTCGCCGGCCAATTCACGGCTAAAGCTTTCGCCCGCCTGGAACGCGACGTTGGCCAAATTGCACCAACCCGTGCTATCGTTCCCGACGGCCACTTCGGCATTGAGCAGGCTGCGATCTTGGGCGCGAACGGCATCGATAAAGTTCTGTTGGTGGACGGTATCGCCCCGATTGCCCTTGAATTCCTTGATCTTTTTGCCGTCGCTGTCATAGGCGGCCGCGCCGCCACGCTGGCCCTCGAACCGGCCGCCTTCACAGTACGCCATGTAGCCGCTGGCAGGGCCGGGATGCGGGGGGCTTTTCTTGCCGCCGGGTTGGGACGGCAAGTTGCTCAGCCCGATCACCACCGGGATCGACCCGGTATCGAAATAGGCGAAGTGGACGTTGGGGGTTTCGCCGGCGTCGTTCAACACCACGCGACCGCCACCGCCGAGGACTCGCCGGGGCAAGGCCACGCTGTCTTGGAAAATATTGTTGCGGCAATCGTCCAGAACATGGACGCCCCAGTTGCCCATTTCACCGCTGCCGGTGTTCCAGTCCCAGTGCCAATCGTAATGGAGTTTCTCGCGGTAGATCGGCTCATCGGCGGCCGGTCCCAGCCACAGGTCATAAGCGACGTTCTTTTCGATTTCCAGCGGGGTGTCGCGTTTGCCGATCGAGGGACGGACGCCGTAACGATTGACCCGCGCCGCCTTGATTTCTCCGAGCGCCTTTTCTTCGTGCAAGAACCGTTTGATCTCGGCTTGCATCGGGTCGCTGCGTTGCTGCGTTCCGATTTGACAAATCTTGTTGTACTTGCGTGCCGCCGCGACGGTCTGACGCCCTTCCCACTGGCTATGCGAAAGCGGTTTTTCCACGTACACGTCTTTGCCGGCTTCCATCGCCCAGATCGCAGCCAAGCAGTGCCAGTGATTGCACGTCGCGATGACCACGGCGTCGATGCTCGGTGAGTCGATCAACTCGCGCAGATCCGTCCAGCTCTGGGCCTTGGGAAAACGCTGCTTGGCCGCGCCCATTCGATTTTCATCGACATCGCACAGCCCGGCGATGTTGACGCCCTCGACTTTCTCGAATTGCCCCATCAACTGACCGGCACGTCCGCCGCAGCTGATGAATCCGAGGTTGATTTCGCTGTTGGCATCGGCGGCCCGCAAGCTGCGGCCGGGAAGCGAAGACGTCACCGCAAATGCGGCGGCAGCGGACGCGGTCGAACCGACAAACTGGCGGCGGGTAAGTCTGGTCATCTGGAGTTCACTCTGCAAAATTCAAGAGGAGGAGACACGGTCGTGCGGCAGGGCAGCGACGGTGATCACAGGCGGATCGTCGTCGCGACATGATAACCGCTGCGGCCCGCTCGCTGGCAGCCCGTGCCAATAAATCGACGGTGGTTTCCCACAGATCGGCCCAAACCCAATGCATCAGCCCAGTCCATCCATTCCATTCGCCACCGGCACCACGAAACCATGCCAGCGGCTGGTACCAAAAGAGCGTCCCTCCGGCTTTCACACCCGACGTACCCCACCGCCATCGCGTGTCCCCAGCCGACGCACCTCCCCCGTACGAATCCTTGCTAGCATGCTTTTGCAAAAGAGACCTCCCCGTTGGAGGCGTTGCCTGTCCCCCTGGGAGGCTGCAGTCTTTTGAGAAATACAGGATAATTCGAAGAACACTTATCGCCGAGCCGAGGATAAGGCCGCCAAATCCTTATCCGGCCGGGGATAAGACGCCAGATAATCCCCCCGGCCTGCGAGACCAGGTGATAAACAAGTTCTGTGTATCTCACGCATCAACAACATGCTCTGCGGCAAACGCGTAAGCCGCTCGATTCTTGACATCCAACGTAAATGAATCGCTTCGCAACACGTTAACTGAATTCGGACTTACCCTTGCGGAATACGTGATGCTCAACCTTGTGCACTACGAGCCGCGACACGTAGACGACGCCCCAGGTTACGCACGAGGGCTGGTCACCGACACCGTCATACCGGTCCCCACCGCTGCATCGTGCAGGGCTGCGATCCGAACGCTGTGCGATCGCAAGTTGACGCGAATAATTGACGAGGGATCTCAGCTCGGAATTCAACGTTTCGTCAGAGATCTGAATTGTGTTGGCCCTACGGATGGCATTCCCTACATCGGCCAATTCGACTACACGCTCGCTGGGGCGAAACTTTGGCGTGACGTGCTAAACTTTGGTCATCCCGATTTCGGGACCGACTACTACTGGAACAACTACGTTTGCTTTATTCGGCGACGAGCCGCTACCATTGTCTATGCATTCGATACAGAATGGGCTGACGACAGTGTTGCATCAAGCGAACTCACGCCTGTAGGTCAGTGGGAGCCAATTGGTCGATGGCGCTCGCAATGGTGGCGGGAAATTCCACGCGGATTCCGCCTGCAATGCCTGCCCGATTTTGACTGACGAAGCACAGAACCATCGCGTGCACCCGAGTACGCGAGTCGAGCGGTCTTGAAGTTGAAAATCTTTCGCGCGTACCGGGTGACGCGTGACGTTCGTCGAATAGGGAATTACGCAGAATCTCAGCTTCATGCTTTCACGCCTCCGTCGATCAATTACGCTCATCCGTCAGCGGTTAACTAGCTCGGTATTCCTCGAACGTGACGACGTTTCTCGCGCGTTCATGATCCAGAGTCTGGACCGACCTGAGCTCTCAAAGACGCTTCCATATACGTGGAAGGGCAAATCATTCTTCCGTTTTTGGAACACGACCCTCGACTTGGAAGTGACAACACTACATGGAACGCTAGATGAAGCGCAAAACCAAGCAGTGTTGGCAGCCACTACACGCGACGCCCCGATGATCAAGCCAGATTCACTCGATCAAATTGCCGATTGGTTCAACGCAACCTACGCTAATCACGAAATCCTCGTGGATGACGAGATCCACAATGCCCCGCTTCGGACACATGATGACGTAGTCGCAAAGGTCTCACTGCCTCGTGTAGTCATTAATTTATCGGAGACAGCGGTGCCTGGTCGGTTTGAGCTGCATTTTCCATGGAGAACCCACAACTTTTACGACTTCACCGTGGATGTTAATCTATGGGCAGTCCAGGGTAAGACGTAACCGACGAACCATGTGATGCAACGGAGGACGCGAGCTGACGTTTTTTCAAGTGGTGAGTCGTTCGCGCGGCCCCGCTGAACCCCACCGTTCGTCGATCTGATAGACTTAAGCGATGGACACCGTTTACATTGAAACATCTATCGTTGGCTATCTTCGGCAACGCCCAAGCTCTCAGGTGGTGATGGCGGCGCGCCAGCTGTTGACTAGCAAATGGTGGGAAACCGAGCGAACCAACTATGCACTTGTTGTGTCGCAATACGTGCTCGATAATGATTCAGAAATCGACGACTGAAACGCCGATTGAGGAAATCCACCGCATCCGACGCGAGATATCGGACCGATTCGGTGGCGACATTGCTGCAATCGCTGCCGACGCGCAACGCCGTGCGCAAGCGTCTGGACGACCATTTTGGCTGGGCAAGACGACGCACCAAACGATGCAACGGAGCGGCGGTGGCGACGTTTCTGGCAATGGTGAGTCAACTCCCGCCGCCGGCTGATCGTCAACGTTCACGCTGCCAACCGACGCCTGGCTGCCACGGCCTACGTCTTCTTTTGTGTCTTCTCGTGCTTTTTGTGGCAAGTGATCTGCGGCGGTTTGACTGGTGCGCTGACGTACTTGCTGGAAGGGCTCACGCAAAGTCGCCAAGCCGCAAAGATTAGAACCCATTCCTTGGCGGCTTGGCGCCTTTGCGTGGTCCTTGTTCCCCTTG
>NZ_JANZKV010000273.1 GCF_025060895.1 Stieleria sedimenti
CGCCAGCGCGAGCGGCGCCCCTCAGTGTCGACTGAGCGATATTGAACGCAGGCCCTCGACTTAACCCACGGATGGCAGCGCGAACCCGCGGATTTTTTGTACCCTGTCATCCGTGGGTTCGCGCTGCCATCCGTGGTATTCGTTTCAATGGTTGACCCGGTCAACTGCCGAGGTACCCATCAAAGTTCATTGTCACCGTTCATGACGGCGTCTTTGATCGCTTGGACCAGTCGCGCGCGGCCGAGTCGGGCCAACGCGTTGGCGTCGACCTGGATTCCCATCGATTGGGCCAAGCGGATCGCCAGATCCACGTCGCGGACGCCGTGGTACTGGTTGGTCACTCCGGCCTCGGTGTAGATCGTCTGGTGATCGGATTGGAACCCCGATTCATAGGCATCCGAGAGCTGCTGAATCCAGCTTTCCGGGATCCGCCGCGCCCGACAATGCTCGACGCTCCAAATATCATCGCCGGTGCATTCGGCGAGCAATGACAACAAGCGATGGCGTGGCATGACGTTCATTGGTCGTCCAGCAATCGATCAATCTGGGCGGCGAGAATAAAATCGTTTTCGCTCAGGCCACCGATCGCATGGGTCGTCAGCACGATTTCCAAATGCCGATAGCCGGTCAGGTGCAGATCAGGATGATGCTGCTCGCGCTCGGCGATTTCGCAGATCTGATTGATTCGCTGGACGGCCTTGGCAAACGTCTTGCAGTTCAGTTTGCGGCGGATCTGGTTGGCATCCGAATCGACGGACCAATTCGGCGTCGCTTGAGCAAACCCGGCGGCTTGGTCGGGCGTCAACTTTGGCACCCCGCCTTCGCAGGGAACACATTTCGAATTCAGGAGCGATTGTGCGGTCGGTGGGTCGGAGTCGGACATGGTTCAATTTGGTGATAAAACGAGTTTGTTTTGCTAGCGGAATGTGATGCACAGCATCACCTACCACACCTTGATGGTATCACGATTTCAGAACGGAAGCGCGGTGTGCGACTTGAGTCAAAAAGTCGATCTGGCGGCGGTTTTGCGAAAAGACTAGGTTGCCAGCCAACCGCGTTCTGCGACCTCTTTTGAGAGCGATCGCGGGATCCGGATCGGGGGGAACGGATCAGCCTACTCTTCTCTTTATCAACACGAAGGATCGTGACGATGTCCAGTGGCGAAAAAACTCCCAAATCAGGTTTTCAGAAACGATCAAAAACGCAGCGAGCGGTGGAGCCGGCAGCGCCGGCCCCGATCAAGCTGGCAACCGAGTCACCGCGTTTTCTGATTAGCCGGATGAGTGCGATTGGCGACACGATCTTGACCTTGCCGGTGGCCTGTGCACTGCGGGATCGATTTCCCCATGCCAAGATCTCTTGGATCGTGGAAGAAAAATCGGCACCGGTGGTTCGCCGACATCCCGCCGTGGACGAGTTGATCGTTCTGCCGCGGGGGTGGTTCACGTCGCCGAGTCGAATCCGCGATGCCCGTCGGCAGCTGCGGGCGCTGGAGTGTGATGTTTCGATCGATTGCCAAGGGATGACCAAATCGAGTTTGGCGTGTTATCTGTCCGGCGCGGAACACCGGATTGGATACGCGGGAAAACATGCCCGCGAGTTGAGTCGATGGTTTTCCAATGTTCAAGTCAACCCGGTCTTTCATCATTTGACCGACCGCTCGTTGGAGTTGTTGATTCCTCTAGGCATTCACTCGCCTTCGGTGCGTTGGGATTTGCCGATCGCGGGACCGGCCCAGGTGTGGGCGCGACGTTATCGCAACACGATCCCATCGCAGCGGATCGCGATTCTCAATCCCGGCGCGACGTGGCACAGCAAGCGTTGGTTGCCGGAACGATTTGGTGCGACGGCGCGCTATTTGTATGACCGGTACGGCTACACGAGCATCGCGGCGTGGGGTACACCGTTTGACCGGGCGATGGCATCGGACATCGTTTCGACGAGCAACGGAACTGCGATTCTTGCGCCCGAGACCGATCTTCAGCATTTGGCGGCGATGATCCAGACGGCGGACTTGTTCATCAGCAACGACACCGGTCCGTTGCACATGGCGGTGGCCGTCGGCACCAAAACGATCGGTTTGTACGGTGCGACCAAGCCGGGCGACAGCGGCCCCTACGGCCAAACGGCGATTCAAGTCGCCTATGAATCGGGATCGGCTCGCCAACGTCGCGCCGCGTCCAACGCGGCGATGTGCGCGATCGGTGTGGAGCATGTTTGCCAGGCGGTGGACGAAATCGAGCACCAGCGTCAACTGTTGGTCGCGGCCTGATGACGTCCTCTTCGATCGATCCCAGCAGCCGCGACGAATCGACCAGCGTGCAAGCCCTTCGCGACTTGGTGGAACACTTTGTCGCCCAGCGCCACTGGCACTCGTTTCACAACCCCAAGAACCTGGCGATGTCCTTGGGGATTGAAACCGGCGAGCTGATGGAGCACTTCCAGTGGTTGACGCTGGAGGAAGCCGCCTCGGTGCAGCATGACGCTGCCAAGAAGCATGACGTCGGTGAAGAGCTGGCCGATTGCCTGGCCTATGTGTTGGCGATCGCCAACGCGATGGAGATCGATCTCAGTTCGACGCTGGCGAAGAAGATGATTCGCAATGCCGAAAAGTATCCGCCGCCGTAGGACGCGCTCGTTGGTGTGCAGCCTTCAGGCCAATACCGCTAAGTT
>NZ_JANZKV010000274.1 GCF_025060895.1 Stieleria sedimenti
TCATCCCTCAAAAAACCTTCACCCAGTATTCGAGAACAGCCACTAAACTCGCGGAAGAACCTCCCCTGGGAGAGTCGGCCGTTTCAGCGGCCGGAGAGGGTTGCTTGAATTGTTTTGGGATACAACTCCGAATTTGATGTTGGATTGGCGATTCACGGTTCGACCTCCCCTCGCTTCGCTCGACCCTCCTGCCAGGAGGGTGACGTTCTAAACTGCAGGTCCGGAATGGAAAGACCTCGATCACGGAGGCCTGAAAGGCCGGCACAATCGGTCTCAGGAGCTGCGGGTATTGCTAATAGATGGGGAACTGTGTCGGTGAGATCACCATTTGAAACTTAAGAATCCCCGACGGTTGCGTCCCGCGGCCTTGGGGGGTGATAATCAAGCGACCGCCGGGATGACCATTTTCGCTTCTCAATCATTTGCATGGCTGCAGTCCAACCGCTCGACACGACCATCGCCGTGGTCACGCCGGAGAACATCGCCTTTGAGTATCAATTGGCGGGGCCGTTCCGTCGTTTGCCGGCGTACTTGATTGATTTGGCGGTCCGCTGGGGCGTGATTGTGGCCGTCGGCTTGGCGATTTTGATCATCGGCGGCATGCTCAGCGCGTTGTCGACGTTTTACGGCCCGCTGACCTTCGCCTTCATCGTGATCTTGATCTTTGTGATCAATTGGTTTTACGGAACGATCGGCGAGGCGTATTTCAACGGCCGCACGGTGGGGAAGTGGTTTTGTGGCATCCGCGTGATCGAGGTCGATGGCCGCCCCGTTTCGCCACGCAGCGCGCTGCTTCGCAATTTGCTCCGCGTCGCGGACCTGGCCCCCGTCGCCGCGATCAATACCTGGGACCCCGACGTTCCGCCGATCTACTTCATCCCTACGGGCATCATCGGGTTGGTCACGATGATGATGACCGAGCGGATGCAGCGTCTGGGTGATTTGGCGGCCGGAACGATGGTTGTGGTGGACGAGCGGAAGTGGCAATTGCCGATCGCCAAAGTCGACGACGCGCGTGTGCCGGCGTTGGCGTCGTACATTCCTGGCGATTACTTGGTGACACGAAAGATGGCGCGGACTCTGGCGACGTATGTCGAACGGCGACATTTCTTGACCCCGCCGCGTCGCCGCGAAGTCGCGCGAAACCTGTCCGACCCGTTGATCGAACGCTTTGAATTCCGCAAAGACATTGACCCCGACTTGCTGTTGTACGCGCTTTATTACAAAACGTTTCTGGCCGATTCGATGACCGAGCCGGCCGACCTCGGGCCGTTGGCCGGCTACAGCCCGCTGGCCAAAGATGCCGACAAACCGTCAGGGTTGGCCGAGCCGCTGCAAAGCGCGATTCCAGATGAACTGGGGAAACCGGCACAGCGGCAACCCCTTCAGCGTCGACAGACCACGCAGCGCGGCGACGTTTGGAGCGCCGCATCGTCGAGCGCGGCGGCGAATCCTGCACCGCCGCCACCCGCGGCCGCCCCGGCGCCGTCTGCGCCGACGAGCGACCCACCTCGAACTGCGGGGGATGGCCAGTGAATGTCGCCAAGCTGTTGGAAAAACGTCGCGTCGATTGGACGGAACTAGAGCGTTTGTGCGAGGCGATGGAATTGCGTGGTAGCACGGATTCGGTCAGCCCCCAACACCGCGGGGCGTCGGGCGTGGCACGGTTTTCCTCGCTGTATCGGGCAGCCTGCGCCGATCTGGCACTTGCCGATGCCTACCAACTGCCGCCCAACACCGTCACCTACCTGCACCGGCTGGTCGCCCGCGCGCACAATCAACTTTATCGGACCCACACCCCGGCCCCGGGCGGTTGGATTCGCATCTTATTTCAGGAAGCCCCGCAGCGGATCTTCAACGATGGCTGCGTCCGCGTCGCCACGCTGGTTTTCTTTGGACTGTTCGCGCTCTCGATGGTGATGGGCGCCAGTGAAGCACAGTTTCCGGGATTCGCCGAGCGGATCTGCGGCACGAAGATGTTGGAGGGGACGGCGGAGTCGTTCAAAGAACCGCTGGCGGTGCGTCCCGAAGAATACACCGCGCGGGCGGCGTTCTACATCCGTCACAACACCGGGATCGGGCTGCAGTGTTTTGCCTATGGCATTCTGTTGATTCCTTGTCTGGTCACACTCGCCTACAACGCCATCGTCCTGGGCGCGACCTTCGGTTACATGTCGCGTGACGGGATCGAAGGGGCCGATCATTTCTTCGAATTTGTGACCGCGCATGGTCCGTTTGAACTGACGGCGATCGCGTTGTCGGCCGGCGCGGGATTGCGGTTGGGCATGGGGCTGTTCTACACCCGTGGGCTGTCGCGTGTCGATTCGGTCCGTCAAGCCGGACGCGACGCGGTGCCGGTCATGGCGGCTAGCGCGACGATGTTTGTTTTGGCAGCGTTCACCGAAGGGTTCTTGTCACCCAGCGGGGCGCCGTACTTGTTCAAGGTGGCGTGGTCGATTTTTTCCAGCGGCATGATCACGCTGTATTTCGTCGTGCTCGGATTCCCCCGAAACGAAAGCGACCGCGGATCGTTGGTGCGGACGGCGCGCTACGCCGATTTGGTGGATTCGCGTGTCCCCGCTGACGAAGGAGACCGCGATGCAACTTGATCAAACCCACGTGGCCGTCCGGGTCCGAACGTTGACGGAAATCGGCGACTTGGCGCTCGTGCTGTTGCACCGCTACCCGTCGATGCTGTTGATCGGGTTCTTGTTGGGCGCCTGGCCTTGGATGGTTGCCAACGCGCTGCTGCTGTCTTGGATTCCCTTGACCGAAGCCCAATACGGCTTGGATGATTCCGAGGCGACTTGGGAACTGATCCGCTACGGGACTTGGATGGCATTGCTGGTGTTTTTGCAGACACCGGCGGCGGGAGTTGTCACGACGATCTATTTAGGCCAAGCCGTGTTCGAGCAAAAGCCCAGTTGGCGAAGCGCGCTGAAGATCTCACGGCAACAATTCTGGCGTTGGTTTTATTGTTTGGGGATTCGGCGGTTGGCGATCCCGGTGATGATCCTGGTCGCGTTGCGATTGTTCCAGCCCTACGACACGTTCCTGGACATCACGCTTCCCATCATCATTTTTTTCGTCGCCTTGGTGGTTCGTGCCGGGCGGCCGTTTCTGCCGGAGATGATTTTGTTGGAGATGTGTCCGCTGCGGAGCAAGAATCCTAACGAGATCACGCTCGGTCGCCGCGCACGCGCCTTGCATCGCCCCGCCGGAAGCGACGTCGGCAGCCGCTGGATCGCGGTCGCCACGACGCTGACCATCATCTTTGCCGGACTGTTTTATAGTCTGGTTTGGGTGCGTGGGATCGCGACCGGCTATTGGAATTTTGGCCTGGTGACACTGTTGTTGCTTTACCCGCTGGCCCTTTGGGTGGTCGGCGGCTTGAGCGTGGTGGTGCGCATGATCGCCTATCTGGACACACGCATCCGGCTGGAGGGTTGGGACGTCGAACTGGCCGTGCGGGCCGAGGCCTTGCGTCAATTCGGCGAAGAAACCGGCGTGCCGAAAGTTGCATCACAGCGGCCGGTCGAATCGGTCCCGCCGCCGATTCCGCTCGACGCCGCTCCTGCAATCGGAGAGGCACCGTGATGGGACGCAATCTGTTCAGTCCAACGTCAGCAGACGGTCGGCGTCACCGGCAACGCAGTGGAGCCTTTTTTAGCGGTAGGGCGCGAGCCCTCCGGTGTTTTGGTAAAGATGACGAACCGGAGGGCTTGCGCCCTGCCGCTAAAGCCTTGTCAAACACAGGAAATAAATGCTTCACAGCGTTGCGTCACCGAGTGCGGCCGAACCCGGCGGGAATCGTGGTGGGACTGCTCGCGATCGTTTTGGCAATGGCGGTGCCTCCGTCGCTGACCGGGCATGTCGCCAACGCCGGCGTTGCACCGGTGAGTCGATCGGTTGAGTCGGATCTGGGGATTGGCGCGAACCGGCTGATGCCGACCGAACCACGTGAGCTCGCCATCACACTCGTCCAAACCAGCGACGCCGCGAAATCGGTCACGACGATCGAGGTTGATTCAAGCGTCAAAGAGGCGCTCGATTCCACGCCCTGGTACGACCCGGAATCCCGGCAACTGGTGCCCATCGAATTGGAGATCCGTCAAGACGACTCGATCCATCGCGAGAGCCGCTGGTTGCCCAAACCGAAAAAAATTGATCGGCCCGATCCGTCGTCCAATACGGCGACCACTGGAACCGCTCCGTCCACGGGTTTGTTCGGAAGCTCATTGACGTGGGGCAATCTGTTCGGATGGGTGCTGTTGGCCGTGATTGTGCTGGGAATCGTGGGCATCACGGTCTACGTCGTCTCGCGAGCGGAATTGCGGATGGAAAATCGCACGTCAACGGCCGCCGCAACTCGGGCGAAGGGGTTGCCCGACGAACAGACCCTGGAACGCATCAAACATTTACCGCCCGAGTTGCGGCGAACGGATGTGAACCTGCGAACCGAATGCGAACGCTTGATGCATGAAGGACGTTATGACCAGGCAATCATCTTGATGCTCGGCCATCAGCTACTGTTGTTGGATCGCAACGGGCTGCTACGGCTCAGTCGCGGAAAAACGAACGGACGCTATGTTCGCGAAACCCGCAACCGCGACGACACCATCGCCACTTGGTTGCGGGCGACTGCCGACGCGTTCGAGCAATCCTATTTCGGTCGGCACGAAATTTCCGCCCACGTGTTCGAGCAACTGTGGCGGCAAAACGAAATGCTGGAATCGGCCACCCAAGCGTACGGAGCGGGCAAATGAAACGCATCCTGCTCCCTGCGCTCCTGCTGCTGGCTTTGGCCGGCTGTGACGGCGGATTGCGGACCAGCTATGGCCCCAGCGTTGGAATTCTGGCCAAGCGGAGTGTCAACGGATTCACGACGTTGCGTAACGCATTTGGCAAGGCCGGTTTTGCCACGCGCGATCTAACTCGTTTGACCGACCGATCGAAACGCAGCTCGGTGATCATCTGGACGCCGACACATCCGACTGGAATCGAAGCCAACACGACACGGTGGTTGGAACAATGGTTGCGGATGAACGACAAGACGCTGATCTATGTGGTCCCCGATAGCGGCAGTGAAACGGAGTTTTTTCGTGATGCCAGACCGCTCGCGCCACCGGATCAACGGCTGGAGTACCGTAGGAAATACGCCGAGAACCTGATCAAAGAACACCAGTGGCAACTGTTGCGAACGGCTTTACCGTCCAACGGTTGGCTATCGATCCAGCCCAAGGTGCAACGGACTCGAATGGTGTTGGCGGATTCCGAGGCCGCACGCGATGACGCGTGGAGTGATCTGGCCGAGTCGGAGCATCCCCGTCGCGTGGAATGGGTGCTGGAAGCCTATGATCGCAAAAACAAGTCACAACAGGGGACCATCGTGTTTCAACCGGTCGGCCCGGGAACGCCGGTCTGGCCGATGGGACAGAATGTATCGCCGACGTCCACGAAAACCGAGTTCCAGTCCATCGTGTTGTCAGAAGACGGTGACACCATCGTTGCCCGCCTGACCAGCAAAGCCTGGGGCAACTCGCAAGTCGTGGTGGTCGCCGGTGGTTCTTTGCTGACCAACTATGGATTGACCCAACCAGAAAACCAGGCGCTCGCCGAGCGGTTGATTCGCACCTCGTTTGCGCCGTTGATTCAGTCCAAACGGGTGGATCCACAGGAACGGCGACTGGCTGATGGATCGCAGCCGCAAGTGAGTTTCGCGACGGCATCGTACTCCTTGCCGATCAGCGACCGCGGCACTGAAGTTCCCCGCGCTTCCGGAGCCGAATTTTTCACCGAGTTCCCGCTCAGCTTCGTCACCTTTCACATCGCGATCCTGGGCTTTGTCATTTGCTTGATGTTGATGCCGATTTTTGGTCGGCCCAAACGAGTCGATCGCGGCGTCTTGACGCATTTCGGAGACCACTTGACCGCGGTGGCCACCTTGATGCGACGACGCGGCGGTGAAACATTCGCCCGGCGACGGATCAGCGATTACATGAAACACGTCCGGGATGAAACGTCGGGCCCGTGGGTGATCGAAGAACCCGTTCACGCCCCCGACCCGGCGCTCCACTTGCACGTGCCCGATCCGAAGCGGACGGGGCTGAAGGTGACGGGGCTGAAGGTGACGACGCCACAACCGATCACGGACCCGCCCGGCGAAACATCCGGCGAATCGCCAGGTGAACCGCCCGCCGAATCAGCCAAGGCGGTTGACACGAGTACAATCCATCCAGAATCTACTGATCGTCGTCGAGACGATTCCAACCCACCCGATCGAGGCTGACCGTTGACTGACCCGACTCCTGGAAACACACAAGCCGGATCAGGTTCCGACGACCTGCTGGCACCCTCTGGCACGAGCGTGAACGCGCCCACGAACTCTGCGGCGACCTCTGCGGCGGCGGCCGCGCCGACGGATCCGATCGCGTTTCAAGGCAAAAGCGAACGCTTCGAGCCGGTGGAAAGGCTGTACCAAGCGGTCTCGGCCGAAGTCGCCAAATTGTACGTCGGCCAAGACGAACTGGTGCTCGGTACACTCACGGCGCTGTTCTCCGGCGGTCATGTGCTGATCGAATCGGTGCCCGGGCTGGGCAAGACGTTGTTCGTCCGCACACTCGGTCGCGCACTCGGTTGCGATTTCGGCCGGATCCAATTCACCGCCGACCTGATGCCTTCGGACATCACCGGCGCCCCCGTGTTCGACATGCAAAAGAGCGAGTTCCGCTTTCGCCCCGGGCCGGTGTTCACACAGCTCTTGCTGGCCGACGAAATCAACCGCTCGCCCGCCAAGACGCACGCGGCGCTGTTGGAAATCATGCAGGAATACCGCGTCACCATCGACGGAACCAGCCACGTCGTTCCACAGCCGTTCTTGGTCATGGCGACGCAAAACCCGTTGGAAAGCGAAGGCACTTACAACTTGCCGGAAGCTCAACTGGACCGGTTCATGTTCAAGTTGAAGGTCGATTACCCGAACGAAGCCCAAGAAGCAGAGATCTTGAAACTGCACAGCAAGCAGGTGAATCTGAATGAACGGCTGGAGAACGAAGTGCGAACGATCACCGACCCAGAGACCGTGCGCAAACTGATCCAACTGTGCGGAACGGTCAACGTCGAAGACGCATTGGTCGATTACATCAACAAAATCGTTCGCGCGACGCGTTCGTGGCCGGCGTTTCATATCGGCGCTTCGCCACGCGCCGGGTTGGCGTTGATGCAATGCGCTCGCACGCTGGCAGGATTCGGCGGTCGCGACTACGCGATCCCCGATGACGTGGTCGAGGTCGCGATTCCGGCGCTTCGACACCGTGTGCAGCTAACCGCCGAAGCCGAAATCGAAGGCCGCGACGTCGACGAAGAATTGCTGGCCATGATCCGAGGCATCGAAGTCCCCCGCGATTGAAAACCAGTGGGATAGGCTTCCAGCCTGTGATCTACTGGTCGTCATCGACTTGCAAGATCCCCGACGCACGCAGTTCGTCCGCCAGCCGCTTGGCGACCAGCAGCCGGCCTTGTTGCGAGAGATGAATGTGGTCATCGATGAACAACTCCAGCTTGTTCATCGGGTCGATCTCTTTTTCTAAATCGATCAGCGTGTCTCCCCGCGCGTCCGCGACGTCTCTGACGATCTGATTGTAGTTGCGATGAATCTCAAGCAGGTCTTCCAGATTCTTGGCTTCTCCCGACTCGATCAGATACGGCGGAACACCGATGTCGAATGCGTGTGGTGCGGTCAGGTACCAACAACGAATTCCATTGGCTTCGCAAATCGAGCCGATCTCTCTCAGGTTGGCACGATAGTCCTCCGGCTCGACTCGCATCCCCGAATCGGCGGTCGACGGGGGGCGTTTCACGAAACTTCGGATCAGCTGAAAGATGCGAGCGTTTCCCAAGCCGTCGGCCACGGTTGATTCGCCCGACTGTTGCTCCTTGTCCTGAAACCCTCGCGCCAGCCAATGGTCATTCCAGCCGAAATACACGGTGACCAAATCGGGATCCCATCCGATCGCTTCAGTTTCCAGCAACCGTTTGCCTTGAAAGGACGTGTAGCCGATGACGCCGGCGTTGATGACCTCGAATTTTCCCGGAGCGACCTTGTCCAGGTACGCACGCAACATGTCAGGATACGTGATCGGTCCGAAGTGCGTGCAGGAGTCGCCGAGACAGACGACTCGAAACACCTCGCCCGGCTTGTCGGCTGAGAATTCGGGGCCATAAAACCCCATGCTGTTGTGCCCGAGTGCACCCGGACGCGGACGCCAAAAAAGGGTGTCGTCGCGAGCCAAGAACGGCTGGGGGGAGTTCGTGTTGTAGTCGTCGATTGGAAAGGTAAATTCCATTCGCTCGACGCCCAGGGGCACGCGATACCCTGCGACACGCAGCATCCCCTCGGCGACCAAAAAAAACGAGGCGACGATGACGACGCTCAGGATGACCTTCCGGCGAACGGAAAGGTGGGGGCCTGGTGGGGGAGCTTGCGGCAGAGATGGCTTGCTTTTTGAAGGCGATTTCTTTTTGACCACGGTCGTCCTGCGGCAAGCCGCTTAAACAAACAATAAAACCGCCAGATGGAACAGGCACCGACAGCCGCTTAGGTTATCAGAGACAACAAACGCCGTCCAATCAGAGTCTGTTAGCGGCAGGGCGCGAGCCCTCCGGTCTTTCAAAGTCGCACGAAGGAAACACACCAGGGCCCGCAGGCTCGCGCCAAACGGCTGATGAAATCGACAGCCCGTCAGCCAGTGGCATGCGCTCCAACCGCCACGACCTCGTCAACGGCTAACCGTCTTACTTCCGATCTACCATCAACGTTCCATTGTCGGCGACCTTCAACAGCGGCCGCGAGTAGCGTGATTGCCCACCGAGTCCACCGGGGCGGTAGGTGAATCCGATCGCCAGATTCCAGCCTTCTTCCTGGTTGCCGCCGCTGCTGGTTCCCTCGTTGGGAATCAGATAGGTCGCCGAAGTGTTCCAGAGCAAATTGCCGTGAATCGGTAGATCGAGCTCCATGCCCAGCAAGCCGTCGTCATTGTCCGTCCAGCCGACGAAACCTTCGCAGGATCCGAGGCGGGCCAAGCGTTGGCGATAGAACAATCGATATTGCGTCATCGCTTCCATCGCGATGTCATTGCGGACGACGGTTCCGCTGTTGTCCAGAACACTGGTGGTCGCGGTGTCGTCATCGATGCCCACTGCGAATTTTAATCCGAACACATTGCAGCCGCGATTGACCCAGCCGAGCTCCCCGCGGAGCTGGACGAGATCGCTGCGGTAGTACCAGTCTTCATACAGATAGTCCAACACCAAGCCATACTGAAAACCGTAATCGACGGTTCGAAAGATGCCGCTGGTCAAGAAGACTTGGCCCCGCGTCTCGTCAGTGAACCCGGCTCCAGAAAGATTGTTTTGGGTGAAGCGAACGCCGGATTGCCAGGCGAGGTCGGCACCGAAAAAGCGAACCGCGGTTCCCTTGTTGAACCCTTCATAGAATCCAAAGCTGCCCGTCCCGCGACGGTCGGTTCCCGTCGAGCTGACGTTGGCAAAATTCATCGGTCCGGTGTGCCCGGCAACGCCGGCAAACAGGTCCAGTTGAGCCCACTGGATCCGCAGCCGAGGAAACAAGCAATCGATGAACCCTCCAATGCCTCCACAACATGCGTTGCATCCGCACATCGGGTCATAGCCGTCGCAACAAGCGTCGCATCCGACACCCTCGCATCCACACGCCGGCTCGATCCAAGTTTCGGCACCGCAGGATGCTTCAAACCCGCAAGACGCTTCGATCCCACAACCGGGATCCATGAACACGTCGCCCGCAGGGCAGTCACAAACCGTCTCGCAGCCACAGCTCGATTCGAAGACGGCGGGGCCGTAACCCATCTCGCCTTCGTAATACGCCACCGGCCGCACCACACCGTCGGTTTCGACCGCATGACCGACGGCGACATCGCGTGCGGCGCGTTTGACCGGTTTGGCACCGGAGAGGTCGACCCGCTCGCTATCAAAAACGTCGGCTGCCGCACGCACGACCGGTTCCCCGGCCAACGTCGGAGTTCCCCACGCCAGCAACGCGGCGACGACCAGTAAAAGCCACGCGGCCTGTTGCCAAACGCGGCGGCAAAGGCCCGTCGCAGACATTTTTCGACGACTCGACGTGTTTCGACCAGGCAAGACCCGCGTATTCGAGTGGCTTGACGTTATCATGTTCCAAATCTTTCCGCTGGGAGGCGTTGCGACATCCGAAACCGCTTCTCGGTACATTTCTTGTTTTATGTTCGGCACTCCCAATCGTGATCATTAGAAAACTTTGCGCAATCGGAATATCCTGCCACCGTTCCGTCCTGTTGGCCCTGCTGGTCATTCCGCTGGGGTTGGTGAGCCCCAGACAATCGGCCAAGGCCCAGGAGGACTCCGAACCTGCCGCGGCGAGCAAGCAGGTCGACGTCCCCGAGCCGATCGATTCGGAAAAGGCGACGGTCAATTACCCGCGAGCGGTCGCGATCGATGCCGGCAAGTTGCTGGTCGTGGACCGATTCTTGCCGGGTGTTTGGATCCAGGATGGAGAGGGGTTTAAGATTTTCACCCCCGGGACGCCGCTGTTGCGCAAGCCGATGAACGCGCCTTGGTGTGTGACCCCCCATCCAGACGGTGGCATTTTGATCGGCGATTCGGCCACCCGCGAGATCTATCATGCCAAGCAGCCCGGCGCGAAACTGGTGGCACTCAATAACGGCTACCTGGGGATCCCCATGGCGATCGTGGTCGGTGACGGAGGAAAGACGATCTTTGTCGGTGACGCGGAGCGGCGGGCGGTGTTTCGGCTACCGATCGGAGGTGGCAAGCCTGAATTGGTCGCCCGTGTCAACGCCCGCGGCTTGTCACTGGACGACGAGGGGAACCTTTGGGCGGTGACGCCAGACGCCGAAGCGATTCAGAAAATCGACGTGGAGAAAAAGACCGCGGAAACCGTCGTCGGCGATCGCCCGTACGCATTCCCCAACGGTCTGGTCTGGACCGGCGACGGGGGGTTTGTCACCGACGGCTATGGCAAGGCGATCTGGCGGTTCGGTGCCGATGGGACGACGGAAAAGTGGTTCGAAGGCGAACCATTGGTTGGACCGGTCGGGATCACTGCCGACGATCAGTACCTGTATGTCGCCGACCCACAAAAAAAACAGGTCTACCGCTTTGACCGCGAGACCAAAGCGGTGGAACCTGTTCTTTAATCGCTCAGTCGCGGACGATCACGCGACCGTGCTTGGTGATCACGATGTCGACGCATGCGCCGCAGCACTGAAACTTGTACGTCAGGATCTTGCGACCCAGAAGTCCTTTGCGACAGCCGACGTAGCAAGGCACTTCACCGGCGCACTCGCAAGGAACGCAGACGGTGACGGGGTACTTGCAGCACGTCACGGGATCCACGACGCAGAACGTTACGGGAACTGGGGGTGGCGGGCAGCAAACCGGTGCGGGTTCGCAGCAAGGGGCCGGTGCAGGCTCACAGCAACCGGCAGACGCGTTCACGGCGGCAAGTGAACCGATCAACAACGCAGTGCAAGCCGCAAAAACTCGAAGACCTTTCATTGGTTTTCCTTCTTTTAGAGGTGTCACGTTCGGTGCCGCAGGTAAGGGGGGCGACATCAATCTGATTGGCGAAGTTTTGCTCACCAACAAGGTTTGTGCAAGTCGCCCAGATTTTAATCTTTTGCTGCAATTGATGTACCTTTTAACGGTAATCCCAATCAAAACGGGGTCAAACCAGCGGCCGCCGCACGTCTGCATCCCTGTTCGCGGCCATTCTGAGCCTGTAATGGCTGCCGGCAGTCCCCTCCATCAAAATCAGATGGAGCACCCAGATTGACGGCGCCTGCGAACCATGCCTGCGCGAATCGTCACACACCTGTCGACGAAGTGTTCAACCGGACACGCTCCCGCCCCTCGGGGACAGACCCCGGGTGACCGCACCCGCCGGGGACAGACCCCGGTCGGTCGGGGACAGACCCCGGTCGGTCGGGGACAGACCCCGGTCGGTCGATCGCGGTCAGCGCGAAATGGGACCAATGGGACAGAGAGGACGTATAGGTCCCATTTGTCCTATAGGGCCTATTTGACATGCTGGTTGGGTTACAGACCCTGACCGCCCGCGGGGACACGCTCGCGGGGACAGACCCCGGTCGGTCGATCGCGGTCAGCGCGAAATGGGCCCAATGGGACAGAGAGGACGCATAGGTCCCATCTGTCCTGTAGGTCCGATTTTGCCCTATTGTTCCGCCCTCCGGAGACAGACCCCGGACGGGGCGGTTTTCACTCGAGTTCGTCGTCTTCGACGACTTCGGGACTGGCCGGATCTTCTGGTGCTCGTTTGCGCAGTTTGCGTTGCAACGATCGTCGGTGGATTCCCAACCGACGGGCCGCTTCACTGATGTTGCCCCCGCAATCGGACAGCACGCGGTGGATGTGCTCCCATTCGTTGCGGGCCAATGAGGGCGCCGGGAAACTGACTTCGCCGGTCGGCACTGACGGTTCGTCGCCGCGGGCGAACGCCGCCAAGATATCGTCAGCGTCGGCGGGCTTGCTGAGAAAATTGATCGCTCCGGCGCGGACCGCGTCGATCGAAGCGGGAATGCTGCCGAAACCCGAGAGCATGATGATTCGAGCGTTCGGATTCATCTGCAACAGTTTTCGCAGTAAATCCAGTCCTGAACGTCCCGGCATCCTTAAATCCAAGACGGCCAAGTCGGTGGGCGAGTGCTGGAAGACTTCCACCGCTTCGTCATAGCTTCCCGCGGTTTGGACGCGAAACCCGCGTTGCCGCATCGCCATCGCCAGTCGATCACGCAAAATCAACGTGTCGTCCACCAGGAGGATGCTGTCCGCTCCGATCGTCGCGGCATTGTAAACGGGGGCTATTTCGTCTGTCATAATCATCGTTTCTGCTGCCTGGCACTGGGAATCACCAACGGGAAAGCTTACCCGAGATTGTAGACAGGCGTACGCGATCGGCTATCCCACCGCGGGCGGCTAGGCCGCCAAAAACCGCGATTCTCGCCCCGATGGCGGTGGCAAGGACCAATCGCTACGACGCGCAGCGTCTGCTAAACACCCCCAGCACGCCTCCCGTGCAACACAGCCCGACCAGCGCTAAGGCGAACAGTCCTGCCATCGCCCGCAGCCGTTCCCCGACCACCGAATTGCTCATTGCTCTGCGAATGCGTTTTCGGCTGTCGGCATCAAACGTCAGCTCGACCGCGATCTCGTGCAACTCGCGGTCACCCATTTGCAGCGTGCCGACGTATCGGCGATCGACGAGTTCGTCTTCGATCCACTGCTCATCCAGAACCTCATCGTCGCACACCCATCCGGTGGTTTCTTTGATGTACAGCGCCACCGCGGCGGGCTTGAGCACCTCCAATTCCGCTTCGCACTGTTCCATGGTCTCGGCGCCGCTGGTGGTGACGACCCACCGGTGGACCGGTGATTCGAGGTCCGGTTCGGTTTCAATCCAAGCCGGTCGATCGTCGGGATAGGTTACATGGTGCATCGGTGCGACCGACAGCTCCGTCCGTTTCGGCTTGGCCGATGACATCGGATCGGCCGATGCGGATGACATGGAAATCGGCTGCTCGGAGGTTTTTTTGCCGCGTTCGGCGGTGGCTTCGAGGGACGATTCGGCAAGTCCGACCGACGCGACAAACGCGACGACGAAACAGGCCGAGGCGGCGGGAAAGAGCGTTTTCATGCGTTAGCCTCCCGAAGACGTGGTGACCGATGCTTGGGTCTCGGCCACGGGTTGGCCGCGAACATGCGTGGGTTGATCCAAGGGGCCGACATTTGCGTCGCCATCGCCAGCCCGCCGGCGACGAGCAATCCCATCGGTTGCGGCACCGGAATCAATTGCTGGACTCCCCAGGCCGCGACACACACGACCGCCACGCTCCACAGACTCAATCGTGTTCGCCGCAGTGGATCAACCGACTTCCACCAACGGATGCCTCCGAACAACAAGGCGAAGTGGGCCATCATGCCCGACGCCCGGATCGTCGAATCCTCACGATACAGTGCTTGCGGCAATTCAGAGCCCAGCATTTCGCTGTCGCCGGGAACCAGCGACAACAGCAAAAATTCATTCAACGCGTAGGCGAACAGTCCGACTCCGGCACCGACCCCGGCCAGCACCAATCGCCTGGGCAACCCTTCGCCGTCATCGCGTTCCCAAAGTTTTCCCAGTCCCAAAATGCCCTGCGCCCCGACCAAAACAACCAAGCCCATCCAAAAGTACGGTGCCACGTCGACGGCGCTGACATCGCCGCTGCGGAGTCCGATCACTCCGGCGGCAACCGCCATCGTCAACACCGTCAACGACGACGCAATCCACGACGTGTTCAGCTCCGCCATCCGCACCAAGTTGTGCTTGGCTCGCAACAGGTGACGCACCTCGCTTCGCCATTCTTGCCTGGTTCTCGCTTTGTTGGACGGTCCGGCCTGGGATGCAATGCGATGCGCCTTGGCATAGCTGGGCTGTTCACTCGAATGCAGCACCATCTGTCGAATGATGTAGTACGGCACGTAGAACGCACCCAAGATCGAAAGCGCGGGCAACAACCAATGCGTGTTGATGAACAGCACGAATGCCAGGAAGGCGCCGATCCAAAACCGGGACCGCGGCGATTGCTCGAGCGATTTCCACCAGCAACGTAAATCATGGGCCGACGAGCGGATCGCTCGCAGCAGCGGTTCGTCGACAGAGGCCGGAGCGGCCGCCGCCAAATCGGAATACTCCAGTCCCACCACCGGATCGATGGCTTCGGCGGACCGGCCGTTGTCCGGCACGTTGTCCGGCACGTTGTCCGGCACGTTGTCCGGCAGCGTGCCCTGCCGCCGACCGTGTAACCCCGGCACGTCCGTTGACGATTGGGCGTCTCCGATGGTCGAGCCGACCAAGCTGGGGACCGCCGCGGCGTCGGAGAGCGAGAGTCCCAGCGGGGCCACCAGATCGGCAATCGTTGCCGGCCGTTTTGCCGGGTCCTTGTCCAAGGCCGCCAAAATCGTTTCCCGATACGGCGACGTCACGCCGGACAGATCGGGCAGCGCGGTGAGGTGTTTGACGATGATTTCGTGACAGCTCTCGCCGTCAAAGGGCACGCGTCCGGTCAACAGCTCGTAGAGCATGATGCCCAGCGCATAGACATCGATCTCGCGGCCGTACTTGCCGCGGCCGATTTCCGGCGCCATGTAGTGAAACGTGCCCACGCTTTCGGTGTGGCCGCCCCGCTGTGACGACGAGATGTATTTGCTTAAGCCGTAGTCACCAACCTTCACGATCCCCAGATCATCGAAGATGTTGCCAGGCTTTAGGTCGCGGTGCACCAAACCGGCACTGTGCAGATGGGCCACGCCGGCGGCGATGCCGGCAAACCAACGCCGCGCCTCGGCCTCGGGCAAGCCGTCCGGGTTGCGATCCAGGATCTCTCGCAGATTCGCCCCCGCCACATACTCCATCACCACCCAAGACCCACCGTCGGCGTCCCGGCAGATGTCGTACAAGGAAACGAGATTCGGATGCTTCAGGTTCAAACACTGCGACACCCCACGCAACTCGATTTCCAGGTTGCGTTGGATCCGTTTGAGTGCGACTTCTTTGCCCGCCTGGCTGACCGCAAAATAGACTTCGCCAAATCCACCCACACCGACTCCACGCCGTATCGTGTACGGCGGCAGCGGCTGAGAACCGGGGGCATAGGTAAAGGACATCGGTCGATTTTCGGGGGGCGATCCGAGCGAAGTTTCGGTAAACGCAGATTGCATTCTATCCCCATTCGCGGAACCGTCACCCGGAAATTGCGGTGCCGGCTGGCTCGATTTCGGCTCTTGCCCGCTGGACTTCGGCTGGCAGCAACGAAAGAACTTTGCGGCAAGTCCGCCTCCGCTCTTTCTTCCTCGACGCGGCGTGTTGTCCACCTCGCTGCCCGTCGCAGATCCGTGGGGATGGCCGATGCCCTGTTGCTTGGCGGCAACCTCGGCCGCCTCGATCGGTCGTTCTGTCATGTCTCGGCCAACGAGTGTGCGTGTTTCGGGGGCGAGAGTCTTCATACTTCTTCCAACATCATGTCGAGTTCACCGATCGAGACTCGGCGTCCCGGGACAAGGTCGACCGGTTGCGGTCGAGTGGTTCGACGCGTCAATCCGGCCATCGCCGCGCCGGGTTTCAACTTCGCTTGCCAGCGTCCGTCGCGAATCACCAGCACCGCCGCCGTGTCCATGGCGGTGCAGCGGATATGGTCGCCGGCACTCGGCCCGATCAAAATGGTTTGATCGACCAATAAGACCTGATCGACATGCTGGTCAAACCGATGGGGCGGATCCAGCGACAGGATTGCGGAACGCGACAGCGGCGAGGGTTGGTGCAGCCTTAACGTGGCCGAACCCGAGATCGGAAACACGCTGTCGGCCACCAGCAATGGTCCACCGGCGTCGTGTCGTTTCACCGTCTGATCGTCCGCAGCGGACCAGAAATAGTCTCCGTTGCGGCGAACCACGGTCCCTTCGCGTCGCCGCCAATCGGTGCGGACCTGGATGTCGATCGTTGAATCCGGTCGCGCGCCACCGACGCTGAAACGGTCTCCGGTCAGCAACGCGAATCCGCCACAACGATCGATCCACAAACGCCAAGCGGACGTCTGGGCAGTTTCGGTCGTTGGGCGGATCGTTTCGTTCATCGAACAGGAGCAGAGGAGAAGCGAAGGTTGCGAGCGACTTCGGCGGACAGGCCACTTGGGCGGACAGGCCACTTGGGCGGACAGACGCGACGTTCAGTCCAATTGAATGGAGACAAGCGCCTTGGGCTGGCCGAGCTCGGAATCAAAGTAGTTGGCGATGTCGTCCAGCAAGTCTTCGTCGCCGGATTCTTCCAAATTGATTTCGCCAAAGTACTCCGCATCCACGCTCATCGTTTCTTCTTCGACGTCGATACGGGTTTCGATCTCGTCCAGCAATCGACGGGTTTGGGACAGATGACTGTCATCCAAACTCAGCTCACTCGCCGTCTGGGCGACTCGAAGTGCACCCAAGCGTGCTTGCAAGTTCTCGACTTCCACTTCCAATTGCCGTTTCGCGCTCAGCATCTCTTCCATGCGATGTTGTGCCGCGCTCAACGTCGCCTGCCGTGCGGTTAGCATTTGTTGCAGTTTATCCGCGGTCGCGCGGCGCGTCTTGAAACGCTTGAATCGATTCTTCAAATCGTCTTGGACTTGCACCGAAGTGTAGGTGCGTCCGGCATAAGTGAAGTACTCGTTGCCGCCTTCCAAATCGCCGGTCAGTCGTTCGATGTCGTTTCGGGCCGAAGCCAGCCGAGATTCGGTTTCATTCAACTGTTTTTCCAACCGGACGACTTCGATTTTTTCGCGGGCAATTCGTTTGGCGTTGTCCGTGATCTCGGGCTTCAAGTCGCTAATCATTTGACGGGCCCGCTTCAGCTCCCACTCCAGGGGGACGGCATCGCTGGCAGAATCGCGAAGCCAACTGACTCCGCATCGGGTGTAACTGGCCAGCGGAACACCGACGGCCAAACTTGACAAAAGTGCGACGGCACCGCCGGCGACGATGGCTTTCTTTAACATGGACTTAAATCCCCAAAAATTGGCGTTCGAAGAGAGCCTTCATTGGGTCGGCTCGGGTTTCGCTCTCCTGTTCGGCACCCAAACGGAGTTCTTGGGGCGGTCGGAAAGAAAATTTGGGGATCTTTCGCACTTTCGCTGGAAAAAACACGGCCTCGTGGAAAAAAACGCAGCCCGGCGGGAATCGGCTCGATTAGATCGACTTTGGCACGAAGGTGTTAGCGGAACGCTGCGAGCGGGCTGTCGATTTAAGCCCGCATGCGTAAGCAAGGGGCAGCGCGGCGCCTCTCGCTTACGCGTCGGGCTGGGATCATCGTTTTGATTTCGGAACGTCGACGATGACAGCCCGCGAGCCGTCCGGTCGCAGCTCAAACGCCTCTCGAATAACCGGAGGGCTCGCGTCCTGCCGCTCACAATCGACACCGCGTTTGGTGCCTAAGTCGATGCCATGCGTCACTCGCCGTCACACGAGGTGTTGCTGCGGATCAGATAGTGGATCGGATCGTCGGCTGCGTCCCGGCGGAGGTAAGAAGCCAAGTCCTGAAGGTCCACCGCGCGATCAGCGGCAGCATCCGCGTGCGCCAGCTGCGTCCCTCCTTTTTGCTCAGGGCCTGACTCGTTGTCCCGGTTTGGTTTCAATTTCTCAACAAACACAAAAAGCCCCTTCTTTGCACTAAAAATTAAAACGGACAGCTGTCTTGTATCACCATTGAGCCATCCACCATCTTAACTCGATAGCGTAACACGCGTGACACCCGCCTCGAAAGCGCACACATGCGTCCATTCTGTGGTCGACATCGGCATTGCAGGCAAGGTTGCGCAGCGGGGTTTGAGCATCGTCGACACAGCCACAGATGCAGCCCTCTTTCGGGTTGTCGAGGTCAGTCTTTGGAGTGTCGCTCCTTCGGCGCCTGACGAGATCACCAGAAGAACGCTTTTGGGGTTTCTGCACAAAACGACAGTGCCGTTCTGGTTGATCGTTACTTCCCTCGGAATAGTGTCCTGATTCCGACCAGACCTTCTGGTCCAACTCCTCCTGTTTCCTTCCCCACCTCAAGGAACCTTCACGAGTTTTAGAATGCAAAGCTGGCTTTCCGCTTTGGCGGCTGTCTTAACGTTGAGCGTTTCCCAATTCTCCACTGCTGGATTCACGCCCTTCATAATTCGCGAAGCCGGCGGGTCTGCACCAACGATCAGGTCCAAAACGCGATGGTCAACAGCACCGTGCCCGAACCAACGACCCTAGTCATCGCTTGTTGCGGGCTGATGGTCGCCGACGCCGCTAACGGATGTTTCGAAAGCGAATCATTGGATAGGGATCCATAAGTCGCCTCATCTTGCGGATGACGCCCAAGATTACCTAAAACGTGGTTTTTGCCAAAAAGGTGTCGGACACCTTTTTGGCGGCATGGGCCGGACGGATGACTTGGGGGACAGTGTGTCAAATCCATTTCGAACGCATTGGCGTCTCAACCCCGACGTCGACTTCCTGAATCACGGATCGTTCGGTGCGACGCCGATCGTGGTCATGGAGGCGCAGCGTGCGTGGATGGAACGGCTTGAACGCGACCCGATTGAGTTTCTGGGACCGGAACGCGCTCTGTTGCCGAAACTGGATCGGGTCCGCGATTACATCGGTCGTCTCGTCGGTGCCGACCCCGCTGATTTGGCGTTCGTGCGAAATGCGACCGAAGGCGTCAACGCGGTGCTGCGATCGTTCCCGTTTTCCCCCGGGGACGAGGTGGTGATCACCAATCACGGCTACAACGCGTGCAACAACGCCGCGCGATACGCGGCCGAGCGCTGCGGTGCCGTGGTCTCGGTCGCCGAACTGCCGTTCCCGATCGAATCAAACGCACAAGTGATCGAGGCAATCGATGCGATGTTGACGTCCAAGACGCGGTTGTTGTTGATCGATCATGTCACCAGTCCGACCGGCTTGGTCTTGCCTGTCAAAGGACTGATTGAATTGGCACGTCGTCGCGGAGTGCGCGTGATGGTCGACGGGGCACACGCGCCGGGGATGGTGCCCGTCGATCTGTCTGATTTGGATCCGGATTACTATACCGGCAACCATCACAAGTGGCTGTGTGGTCCTAAGACATCGGGCTTTTTGTACGTGCGGCGGGAATGGCAGCACGAAGTCCGTCCGACCACGATCAGCCATGGAGCGAATTCACCGGCGCTCGGAAGGACGCCGTTTTTGGCGGAATTCAATTGGGTGGGCACGTACGACCCAACGCCGATACTTTCCATGCCGGCGGCAGTCGAGTTTCTCAGTGTGCTGAAAGAAGGCGGGTTCACGCAGTTGATGCGTGACAATCACGCACTCGTGCTGGCGGGGCGGCATGCGTTGCTGGACGCACTTGGGTGTGATCTTCCCGCGCCGGCGGAGATGCTCGGCAGTCTAGCGTCGGTTCCGTTGTCGGCCGAACGTGTCGGTGACGGTGACGCTGTGAAGCGGTTGCAGCATCGGATCTATCACGAACATGCAATCGAAGTGCCGATCTTTCTACTCAACGGCACGCTTCCGTGTCTGCGGATTTCTGCCCAGGCGTACAACAGCCTGGATCAATACGAACGGTTGGCCGATGCATTGCGGGTGTGCTTGGATTCGAAACGGAGTTAGGAACTTCCTGGATCTGACGGATTTCAATCCATCGAGAGCATTTGAATCCGCAACGGCTAAACCGTCATCAGCAGTAACGAACCAGCCTACGGCATGATCTGTTGGATCGCCCAGCGGCAGGCTTCGGCGACGACTTCGTCGTCGTCGTCGGCGCCGCGTTTGAGGGCGGGCAGCGCGTCGGGGTTGCCTTGGTTGCCGAGCACGATGGCTGCGTTTCGGCGCATGCCTCGTAACCGTGTCCGCCAAAACGGGGACTTGCGATACCGGGCGCGAAACGTGTCTTCGTCGATTTCAAACAGCGATTCGAGATCGATGCGATCGAGCACCCGTTGCTCGGAGGGCGTTTCGCTTCTCCGCGCCGGCTTGCGATTCCACGGGCAGACTTCTTGGCAGACGTCGCAGCCGAAGACCCACGATCCGATCCCCTCTCGCAACTCCAGCGGGATCGCACCGCGGTGTTCGATCGTCAGGTAGCTGATGCAGCGGCTGGCATCGAGCACGCCGGGGGCGGGAAAGGCGTCGGTCGGGCAAGCGTCCAGGCAAGCCGTGCAGGTGCCGCAGTGACTGGTGTGATGTGGTGCGTCATAGGGCAATTCGACATCGACCAAGAAACACGCCAGAAAGAAGTAGCTGCCGTGTTGGCGATGCAGCAGCAACGTGTTCTTGCCGCGCCAACCGAGCCCGGCCAGTTGCGCCAATTCGCGTTCCATCAACGGCGCGGTGTCGATGCAACCGCGGGTAGAAACCTGGGGCGCAACTTCGGCGACCAGGCGTTTGAGTTGTTTCAGTTTGGCATGGATCGTGTCGTGGTAGTCTGCGCCCGGCCATGCGTAGCGCGCCACCGATCCCTGTCCAGCCGCGGCGGCGTGGTCGGCATCGGCCGGGTACGGATACGCCAACACGATGATGCTCTTGGTCCCCGTCATCACCCCGTCGGCGTGACGGTAGGCGTCCAAGCGGTCGGCAAAGTACTGCATTCCGCCGGCGTAACCCGACTCGATCCATTTGACGAGATCGGTGAAGCCTGCGGAGTCAACCGCCGGGGCGATCCCGGCGTTGATGAACCCCAATTCCGCGGCCCGTTGTCGAAACAGCGGCAGCCAGCCGGCGGGATCGGGGGGCGATTCATTCACAGGCGTGGTTCACGATTGCAGCGTGAATTCAGGCAACTTGACGATCTCTCCGCCCTTGGTGGCCGACTCATGAGCACACAACCCGACGCAGGTCCAGTTGGCGCTGGTGACGGCGTTGGGCCAGGGATCGCGGTCTTCGCTGACCGCGCTGACCATTTCGTGAACCAGGTGCGGGTGTGATCCGCCATGTCCGCCACCCTGGACGAATGACAAGTGGTCGGCGTCGTGGATTTCCGAGGGCAGGGTGAACTTTTGAATTTCGGCCGGCAACAGATGGGCAAAGTCGGGCACTTCGATCTTTTCAGCGATCTCCGATTCCGGTTTCTTTGCGGTGTGCAGGACGTGCGGTTCGTTTTCGATCAACGTCCACTCGAAACTCTTTTTTGTTCCATAAACGTCAAAGCTCTCGCGATATTGGCGGGCGACGTCATACAGGAAACGCCAGATGTGTGCCGAAAGATCGCTGTCTTTCAATTTGATGTGACAGCTCTCGACCGCGAATCGATTTCCCGACTTCTTGGCAATCGACTCGCGGACTTCGCCGGACCCGAAACAACTGACGTATTCGGCCAGTGCATTGGTCAGACCCAGGCAGGGGCTGACGACGTGCGTCGCATAGTGCATCGGGATCATCTCTTCCCAATAGCTCGGCCAGCCGTCCATGTCTTGCGGGTGCGATGCGGCCAGGTGTTGGATCTTTCCCAGTTCGCCGTTCTCGTACATCTGTTTGATGAACAGAAACTCGCGGCTGTAGACGACCGTCTCAGCCATCATGTACTTCAACCCCGTCTCCTTGACCTTTTCGACGATCTGACGGCATTCGTCGATCGTCGTTGCCATCGGCACCGTGCACATCACGTGCTTGCCGGCATCGAGTGCCTGCAGCGACATCCACGCGTGATCGGGAATCGGGCTGTTGATGTGGACGTAATCGATGTCCGGGTCGGCCAGCAGTTCCGCGTAATCGGTGTAGCGTTTCTCAATCCCAAATTGGTCGGCCGCCTTGTTCAATTCGACTTCGTTTCGTCGGCAAATCGCGACGACTTCGGCGCCGGCATGCGCTTGATAGATCGGAATGAATTCGGCGCCAAAGCCGAGGCCAATCATTGCGACGCGAACAGGTTTGGACATGGGAAACCTTTGGGAAGGGTAGCGAGGAAAGAAACGAATCGCTGTGCCGGGTCGACGGTGACGCGGGGAGGCGGAACCGCAGTTGCAAAACGAAGGTGTTTGACCGGAGCAAGCGACAAACTTAGCAAAAATCGTGATGCCATCAATGCAATATCGCGCATCATTGCTAAGCTATTTCACATGCAACAACGAAGCGTGGCGCTTTTGATCGAATCGAGTAACGAGTATGCCCGAGGGCTGCTGCGCGGGGTGTTGCGATACCAGGAAGAATTCGGCCGCTGGAAGGTCGATTTGCCGGAGCAGCATCGTGGGGCGGATCCGCCGAGTTGGTTGCGCCGGTATCCGGGCGATGGCATTTTGGCGCGGATCGAAACGGACAAGATTGCCCAGGCCGTCCGAGCGACCGGGTTGCCGACGATTGATTTAAGTGCGGCGCGGCGACTGCCCGACATTCCTTGGTTGGAAACCGACGATCAGCAAATCGCGGATTTGGCGGTCGAACATTTCCGCGAGCGTGGACTGCGTGCGTTGGCGTTTTGTGGCGAAGTCGAATTCAATTGGGCGTGTTGGCGCCGCGATGCGTTTGTGGCTGCGGCACAAGCGCGTGGGTTGGAGGTTTCGGTGTTTGACATCCCGCCGGAAACAGCGCGTTCGACGTGGGCCCGTCAGCGTCCGAAGCTGTTGCGTTGGATCCGGGACTTGCCGAGTCCCTGCGGACTGATGGCGGCGTATGATTCGTTGGCCCGACGAATTTTGGATTTGTGTGACGAAGCGGGACGGAGTGTTCCCGATTCGATCGCCGTCTTGGGCGTCGACGATGATCCGCTGTTGTGCCGGTTGGCGTCTCCTCCGTTGACCAGCGTCATTCCGGATGCCGAGCAGGCGGGTTACGTTGCGGCAGAGTTGTTGGAAAAGATGATGGACGGTCAGCCCGTTCCGGCGACGGGAACCCTGTTGCCTCCGATCGGGATTTCAACCCGTCGCTCGACCGATACCGTTGCGGTGGACGATCCGGAGATTGAAAACGCCGCGCGTTACATTCTGGCCAACGCCTGTTCGGGGATCCGTGTCGGCGATGTGGTGGCCACGACATCGATGACGCGTCGCGCGTTCGAATTGCGATTCAAAGCGATGTTGGGCAAGACGCCACACGAGATGATTGTCGCAACGCGGATCCAGCGTGCCGAACGCTTGCTGCGCGAAACCTCGTTCCCGCTGGATTTGATCGCGCGGCGTTGCGGGATCGAACATGCGGAATATCTGAGCGTGATGTTTCGAAAGCAACGTGGGATCACGCCTGGCAAATACCGCGCTTCATTCCGCTGATGGGGAAGCGATTCAGCAGCCGTTGGTGTTTAGCCTTTAGGCGATTCCGGGTCGCTGCTACGCAGCGAA